>NZVE01000061.1 GCA_002697345.1 Paracoccaceae bacterium
GAGCTCTCCCGCTTTTGTGGATTTTACAATTTGATTAGCGCTCAATTTCCATAAATCTTTTTTTAACATTAAAAATCTTTCCTATTAATAACTTACAACTATAAATTTTATTAAGTATTAAAAGTCCGTAAATAATTAGTATTTAACAACATTTGTAGTGACGATGTTAATACGTTTTCGACATAAAAGAGTGCGTGCTTTTGTGGCGAACACAAAGATACTTATAAGTACAAATAAATCATATCACTCTTTAAATCCCCTCAACTAAAATCAAGTCTGTTTTTGCAGCACGCTCGCGCACCTCTCTTGCACTAGTATATTTTTCAGATTCGTAAAATTCCCGCGCATTATTCATGCTTTCAAATTCTATAACAATAGCGATCCCAGATTCTTTTCCTTCTCTTATTTCGGGATTCGGGTTTCTTACTAGAACTTTTCCACCATATTCTGAAATAACTGGCCCCGACATTTCCTTAAATTTTTCGTAACCCCCTTTATCGTGAACTAATATATGTCCGACAAGATATCCTTTAGCCATTTTAACTTTCCTCTCATAATTAATATTTTTTATTTGTTTATTTTTAAATTAACTCTAAACTTCTTTTATCATGGATTGCGTCCATGTTTCTATCCAGTTTTCAGCAGGTTTGTATCTTGTAAATCCAACAGCGCCCTGAGGTTTAAAACCTTTGGAGATATAGATATGAACTTTACTCTCTAACTCCCAAGAACTTTCTTCTGATAGTATTCTATATAACATTACTTAATGCTCCTTATTATGTTTAGTTAATATTAGGTTTCTCCTACGACAACATCAATAACCCTCTTGTTTATTGTAGTAGTAAGTAATTCGAGAGGCAGTAAATTTAATACGAAGAGTGTATTGATTTTCTAGGCTAGACTGAAGCTGCTGACTTTTGGTCAGTTCTATCAAAAATTTTATTCAAACAGTAACACTACTTTGGCAACAAAAGCAGTACGAGTGTGTTTCCACTAGAAGTGGTGCGGTCGGAGGGACTCGAACCCTCACCCTTTTTACAGAACAGCGACCTCAACGCTGCGCGTCTACCAATTCCGCCACGACCGCAATGATTGTAGCAACTGAGTTTATCTATAATTAACTTGCATTGATGTGAAGGGTTATTTTAAAAATTGTGTTATATCCTAATTTTACAATGCTTTCATCTGGGAATTAACTTTTCGAGTGTGTATACTAACTTCATAAACAGGAGAACACATTGGTCGAATGGATAAAATCTGAAGGTCTAGTAGAGTTTGATCACTCATTAAGCTGGATGGAAAAACGTGCTGCACAAATCTACGCCGGGGAAAAGCCAGAGTGCGTTTGGCTTTTAGAGCACCCTGAAATCTATACGGCTGGGACTTCTGCAAAAGACTCAGATTTAAGGGATCCAAACAGGTTTCCTGTTAAAAAAACTAATCGAGGCGGCCAATACACATATCATGGGCCAGGGCAAAGAGTTGCATACGTGCTACTAAACCTCAACATTCGTGGGAAAGATGTAAAAAAATATGTGCATAACTTAGAGCTTTGGGCAATCAAGACGTTATCTAAATATGATATCATTGGTGAAACACGAAATGGGCGCGTTGGAATTTGGGTGCAAAGATCAGACCAGCCATTACTAGCTAATGGAAATATCCCTGAGGATAAAATAGCTGCCATTGGCGTAAGATTGAGAAAATGGGTAAGCTTTCATGGTTTATCTATTAATTTTAATCCAGACTTAAGTCACTTTGATGGGATAGTACCTTGTGGGATTTCTGAGCATGGTGTGACTAGTCTTACTGATTTGGGTGTGAAAACAAAAATAGATGAACTCGATAAGAATTTAAAAGAAAGCTTTCAAGAAATATTTTAAGATAGATAGAACGAAAAACTCTATAACTTAAGTAGCGCGACATTTTAGCCGAAGATAAATGAGCTTAAATTATTGCTCCTACGGTATAAGAGCATATATACACGAGGTAAGTTATTAAAATATTAATCTTTTCTACTATTTGAGGCATACCTCAAAATAAAACTGGGAGTAAGACATGGTAGACGCAACCATTCAAAGCCATCAAGAACATGCTAAACCGGGTTTCTTTACCAGATGGTTTATGTCTACGAACCATAAGGACATAGGTATCCTTTACCTGTTTACTGGCGGACTTATGGGGTTAATATCAGTTATATTCACAATCTATATGCGTCTAGAGTTAATGGAGCCTGGCGTTCAATACATGTGTTTAGAAGGAGCACGGCTAACGGCAGCCACAGTTGCTGAATGTACCCCTAACGGTCACCTTTGGAATGTTTTGATTACAGGTCATGGAATATTAATGATGTTCTTTGTTGTTATTCCCGCTTTATTTGGAGGCTTTGGGAATTACTTCATGCCACTTCAAATTGGGGCGCCTGACATGGCTTTCCCGAGAATGAACAATTTATCTTATTGGATGTATGTGGCTGGCTGTTCTCTGGCGGTAGCGTCCCTGTTAACACCCGGAGGAAATGATCAAGCAGGCTCTGGTGTTGGATGGGTTCTTTACGCACCACTGTCAACGTCGGAAGCTGGTATGTCTATGGATTTCGCAATATTTGCTGTTCACATGTCTGGTGCATCTTCAATTTTAGGTGCGATTAATATGATTACAACTTTTTTAAATATGCGAACACCAGGCATGACCTTGCACAAAGTTCCGCTTTTTTCTTGGTCAATCTTTGTAACAGCATGGTTAATTCTATTATCACTACCCGTTTTAGCAGGTGCTATAACAATGCTTTTAACAGATAGAAACTTTGGAACAACGTTTTTTCAAGCGAGTGGTGGCGGTGACCCAATACTCTATCAGCATCTTTTATGGTTTTTTGGGCATCCAGAGGTTTATATTATAATTGTTCCTGGCTTTGGTATTATAAGTCATGTTATTGCAACGTTTTCAAGAAAACCTGTGTTTGGATATCTACCTATGGTTTACGCTATGGTTGCTATCGGCGCATTAGGTTTTGTTGTCTGGGCACATCATATGTACACTGTAGGGCTTTCCTTAAGCCAACAGTCATATTTTATGCTTGCCACAATGGTTATAGCTGTTCCAACAGGAATTAAAATATTTTCTTGGATTGCCACAATGTGGGGTGGTTCAATTGAATTCAAGACCCCAATGCTCTGGGCCTTTGGCTTTTTGTTTCTATTCACTCTAGGTGGAGTAACAGGTATCGTTCTTGCTCAAGCTGGAGTAGATCGAGCCTACCACGATACCTATTATGTTGTTGCACATTTTCACTATGTAATGTCGCTTGGAGCGGTGTTCTCTATTTTTGCTGGAATATACTTTTATCTACCAAAAATGTCTGGAAGAATGTACCCCGAATGGGCTGGAAAGTTACACTTTTGGACAATGTTTATTGGTGCTAATATAACGTTTTTCCCTCAACATTTCTTAGGTAGGCAAGGAATGCCCAGACGTTATATCGATTATCCGGAGGCCTTTGCTTATTGGAATTATGTCTCTAGCTGGGGAGCTTTCTTATCATTCGCCTCGTTTTTGTTCTTTATTGGCGTTATGATTTACACACTCACCGCTGGGAAACGAGTGACTAGTAATAACCCCTGGAATGAGTACGCTGACACACTAGAGTGGACGCTACCTTGCCCTCCTCCTGAGCATACGTTTGAGATTCTTGCTAAGCAATCGGACTGGGACAAAGGCCATTCACACTGAAAAGTAAGTTTAGCTACTGGCTAAGCTTACTTTTTACCATTGGACCCACACAGCTAAAATTTATTTGACCTGTATGCTGACTTTTGAGCCGAGCCATAACCTTTCCCATATCTCTGATACTTGCAGCACCAGTTTCCTTAATAGCTTCTAACACAGCAATTTCGGTTTGATCTTCAGTAAGTTGAATAGGAAGAAACTCTTCAATTACTAATATTTCTAAACGCTCTTTTTCTGCCAACTCTAATCTGCCACCCTCTTCGTAAGCTTTTATACTCTCTTGTCTTTGTTTGACCATTTTAGACAAAATAACTAAAACTTCAGAATCTCCCACTTCTCGATTTTCAACTCTAAGCGCAATATCCTGATCTTTTAGTGCGGCATTAATTAATCTTAGAGTCCCCAATCTCAGTGTATTTTTAGACTTAAGTGCCTCGATTAAAGAAACCGATAGTCTATCTCTAATTCCCGTGAACATGTTCTTCCTCATTAATAGCGGCAGAGGATGGCCGTCTACTAACAAACAGCACCTTTTACAATGCTTAATCGTATAAGTCGGTTGACCAGGTCGCTATAGAAACATAAGTTCTCATGAATCTGTTGGGAGCTCTTTAAATGAAGTCACAACCTACTGCTTGCCTGGTTCTTTCAGACGGAACTATATTTTATGGTAAAGGCTTTGGAAAAGTCGGAGTCTGCACCGCAGAATTATGCTTCAATACAGCCATGACTGGTTACCAAGAGATAATTACAGATCCATCATATGCAGGACAGCTTATTACATTTACTTTCCCTCACATTGGCAATACGGGAATTAACACAGAGGATGATGAGGCACTTGAGCCATTTGCAGAAGGAATAATTGTAAAATGGGATCCTACAAATCCATCAAATTGGCGTAGTACTGGTGTTTTATCACAGTGGTTATTAGAAAAAGGCCTAATAGGTATGGGCGGCGTTGATACTAGGAGATTAACGCGAGCGATAAGAGCCCAAGGAGCACCAAATGTAACTATAGCCCATAATCCTGAAGGGAAATTTGAAATAGAAAAGATGGTTCTTTCTGCGAGGGCCTCCAAGGGGCTAGTAGGGTCCGACTTAGCGGCAGAGGTCACTCATGTAGACCCTTATGAATGGCATGAAGGGCGATGGAGTTGGCCCGAAGGGCATAGTGATGTTAAAAAAGATGACCATAAGGTGGTGGCAATCGATTATGGGGCAAAACGTAATATTCTTCGTTGTCTAACGAGTTCAGGATGTGACGTAACAGTACTTCCTGCAGATTCCACTTTAGAGACAATACTCTCTCATAATCCTGAGGGGGTATTTCTATCAAATGGCCCAGGGGACCCAGCAGCTACAGGCAAATATTCAGTCCCAGTGATAAGAGGTTTGTTAAAAAATAACATTCCAATTTTTGGGATATGCTTAGGTCACCAGATGCTAGCATTAGCTCTTGGTGCCGAAACTATTAAAATGAACCACGGGCATCATGGAGCAAATCATCCAGTAAAAGATGTTGAAACAGGAAAAGTTGAAATAACATCTATGAACCATGGTTTCGCTGTCGATAGCCAAACATTGCCTGATAACGTTATAGAAACCCACGTTTCACTTTTTGATGGATCAAACTGTGGAATACGCGCTAAAGATAAAGATGCTTTTAGCGTTCAGTATCATCCAGAGGCATCTCCTGGCCCTCAGGATAGTTATCATTTATTTGAGAAGTTTACTGAACAAATNTTAAAAAATAAATTAAGTTNAACGCACACTGGTNAATAATTTCTTATNTTAGCTAGTAAAAAAATTAANTATCGTNNCCTATTTACTTCCAGTACTACCCCCTTATTAAATGNAAGAANTTTTTTAGAAAAGTATNATGATTTCAGATAGTTTCAAACATGTAAACAGCTGGGTATTTGACCTAGATAATACGCTATACTCACCNGAAGTATGCTTGTTTGATCAAATAGAAAAAAAGATGACAGATTGGATTTCTCAAAAACTTTCAATTACAAACGAATCTGCAGACATCTTACGTAGTGAATATTGGAAAAAATATGGCACATCGTTGGCTGGTTTAATGCGAGAACATAAAATCGAACCCGAAGAGTATCTAACTTATGTTCATGACATATCATTTGATAACTTGACTGAAAACCTGGTATTAAAAAACCTCATAGAAAATTTACCAGGAAGGAAAATTGTATATACAAATGGTACAGCTCCGTATGCTAAAAATGTCTTATCTGCATTGGGTTTATTAAATGTATTTTCAAGTATTTATGGGGTCGAAGATGCAGATTATAACCCAAAGCCAGAATATAAGGCGTATGAACTTGTTTTTAAAAAAGATGAGTTAAACCCTTTAACTAGTGCAATGTTTGAAGATGAGCTTAGAAATTTAAAAGTCCCGCATCAGTTAGGTATGAAAACTATTTTTGTATCCCCTGAGTCTAAAAATGAACCTTATATAGATTTTCACACTTCTGAATTGAGCGGCTTTCTGAAGCACCTGATCTAAAAAGACTTTTTTAACTCAACGGTTAGCATTAAACAGGTTCTTATGACTCAATCATGCGATATATTAGTTTGTGGCGGTGGAATTTCCGGTCTCCTAGCTACAGCATTTTTTGGAATATCAGGTTATAAAGTAATCTGTGTTGACCCTTTACTTAATGATGAAACATCAATTACTAAAAATCTAGATTTAAGAAGTACAGCTTTTTTACAGCAATCAATAAAGCTTATGCAAAAGTTTAGTATTTGGGATGACCTTATTCCTTATGCTACACCATTGTTTACTATGCGAATAATTGATGCCGGTGGAGAAAGTGAACTTCCAAGGACCAGGCGTGATTTTAACTCCTCAGAAATATCAGGACTTCCCTTTGGATGGAACATACCAAATTCTACACTTAAGGAAGAGTTGATTAAAAAAATCTATACTCTTTCTAACGTACAATTATATTTTGGTGTGAACTCAACTAAGATAGTCACTCGGACAAGCGAAGCAAAAGTATGGTTAAGTAACGGTGAAAATATTAAAGCTAAACTTATTATTGGTGCAGATGGTAAAAACTCTTTTGTAAGGAAAACTCTTGGAATAAGATCTAGTATTAGTAATTTTAAGCAATCCGCTTTAGCTTTTACTGTTAATCACTCAGTTTCTCATCAAAACATATCTACTGAAATTCATATGAGTGGTGGTCCCTTCACGCTAGTTCCACTTAACGAAAGAAATGGTCAGCATAGATCAGCTGTCGTTTGGATGGAGAAAACAACTTGCGCAAAAAAGCTAATTCAGCTCAATAAAGATCTATTTCAAGATAAGGTAAATAAAAGATCATGTGGTGTGCTGGGGAACTTAACTATAGACTCAAAAATTTCTCTATGGCCATTAGTAAGCCAGCTTTCTGAAACATTCTATTCAGAACGGACAGTATTAATAGCAGAAGCAGCACACTCCTCTCCCCCTATTGGTGCACAGGGATTAAACATGGGTATCTCAGACATAAGCACATTATTCGACTTAGTTGAAAAAAATGGCCTAGATAGTGAAAGTGCCATTGCAGAGTATAGCAGATTAAGACGACTGAAAGTAAATTTAAGAATGAAGGGGATAGATGCTTTAAACTTAACTTCGATGGCCAAGACACAATGGTTTAAAGATTTACGTAATAAATCACTAGGTTTAATACATGATATTACTCCTATACGTGACCAATTAATGAAATATGGCATGAATGCACTTTAAACTGGCTAGAGTAGTACTAGTTATATCCATATTTTTTGTTAAAGAGTTTTAAGAACGTATTTTAGACCCTAATGGATCATATACCGAATTCTCGATCACAGTGGCATTTCGTTCTTCTCCGACAATATGGGTTTGGAGTATTGTTCCAGGTTTTAAGTATTTTTTATCTACCATAGCAAGCGCAAGGGATTTCTTTACAAAGTGCCCATATCCACCGGAAGTTATGTACCCTACTTTCTTCCCATCATCCCAAACTGGCTCATAACCAGATGCATCAGCATCTAATGCATCAACCTCTAGCATAACTAGTTGTCTGGATGGAGTACTGCTAACTTTAAGGTCTTTAGGGCTCAGTTTTCCAATAAATTTGTCCTTTTCCCAATCTATCCACCTATGCATACCTGTTTCAAAGGGGGTATAATCTTGTTTAAATTCAGCTGACCAAATTCCAAAACCCTTCTCCAAGCGAAGAGAGTTCATAGCATAAAACCCGAACTCACGAATATTAAACTCAGCACCAGCTTCTAATAGGGTTTCTCTTAAGGATATGTGCTCAAGGGCTCCACAATTTATTTCGTACCCAAGCTCACCACATACAGAAAGGCGTCCAACTTTTGCTCTAATCAATCCAACATCCATTTCTCGACAGGACAAAAATGGCATGTTTTCATTACTAACATCACTGTGAGTTAGTTTTGACAAAACATCTCGCGACTTTGGTCCAGTTATCGAAAAACCGACAATTGTATCTGAGATATCTTTCACTGAAACTCCGTCCTCCATATGGTCTTCGAACCACCTCATATGCCACTCTCTCAAGTAGTAACTACCCATAATCCACCAGGAGCCATCACCCCAATTAAAGAGAGTTAAATCACCCTTCAGGCGTCCACTGGGAGCAAGCATTACAGCTAATCTAGCTCGACCAGGCTTAGGTAATTTGGTTGCCATTACATAATTTAACCATTTTTCTGCATTCGGTCCTTTTATTTCAAACCTAGAAAAACCCGAAATATCTAAGAGCCCTACGTTTTCTCGAACAGCCCTAACTTCTTTTTCTACTTCAACAAAAGCGTTAGATCTCTTAAGTGTAGGCGTTTCTTCAAAACCCTCAGGGCCAAATAGTAACGGGACTTCTAACCCCCAGCTTTCTCCCCACTTACACCCTTTTGCTGTCATTGCTGAGTAAGCTGGAGCTTTCTTAAGAGCCCTTCCCGCAGGCAACTGTTCATTAGGATAAGTCATAACAAACCGTCGCGAATAAAACTGCCCAGTAGTCTGCTTAATATATTCTCGATTTGATGAAAATTTTCCGTATCGAGCTATATCCATTGGCCAAGAGTCTGCTTCACTCTCTCCGTAAATCATCCATTCTGCTAGAGTTTTACCTACGCCACCACCTTGTAAAAATCCTGCCATTACACCACACGCTAACCAGTAGTTTTTAAGACCTCTTATTGGCCCAACTAAAGGGTTTCCATCAGGGGAGAACGTGAAAGCACCGTTTACCCATTTCTTTATTCCAATATTTTCTAGAGTCGGATACCGATTATATGCCTCAATCAACTCTGGACCAATTCGATCAGTATCTTCTTGTAGTAATTCAAACCCATAATCCCAGGGAGCACCGTCAACTTCCCAATGCTGATGGTTTAACTCATATATTCCTATCAAAATCCCCTTTTGGTCTTGTCTCATATAAGTAAACCCCTCAAGGTCGACTGTCATAGGAACCTCAAAATCTATTGCCTCAAGTTCTGGGATAGTATCAGTTATAAAGTAATGGTGTGATAAAGGTGAAACAGGTAAGTCAAGGCCAACCATCCGACCTAGTTGTTTTGCCCATAATCCACCTGCATTTACAACGTGCTCGGCATGTATAATACCCTTTTGGGTTATAACATCCCAACTCCCATCCACACGTTGCTTTAACTCGTCAACTTTATTGTGTTCTACTACTTCTGCTCCAAGTTTACGGGCAGCTCCAGCATAAGCATGTACTGTCCCAGTTGTATCAACATAGCCCTCTCTATCAGCCCACAAACCTCCCAAAATACCTGTAATATCCATTATAGGACATTTTTCTTTAATTTGGGCTGGAGACATCAAGTAACAGTCTTCAATTCCTATAGATTGAAACACTCGAAAGGCTGATTTTAACCATTGCCAACGCTCTGGTGTAGATGCAACTGTGATCCCACCAGTCATATGCAACCCAATATTTTGACCACTTTCTTTTTCAATTTCGGCAAGTAAATCAATTGTATAGGCTTGCAAAGAAGCCATAGTAGGGTCAGCATTTAATGCATGGATTCCACCAGCAGCATGCCAACTTGAGCCGGCAGTAAGAACCGATCTCTCTAAGAGAACGACGTCTTTCCAACCAAATTTCGCAAGATGGTAAAGAACAGATGCCCCCACGACACCACCACCAATAACTACTACCTTGTACTTATCATTCATTTTAGTCTCCGTATTTTACTACAAATAAATACTTAATTAAAAAAATTGGGAGTCAAGGCGTAAATATTTGTTCAAAAGCTTGATCTAAAGTTAATAAAGTACTTTCAATATTCTTTAGTTTATCTAATCCAAAAAGGCCTAAACGAAAAGTACTAAATCCTGGAGGCTCATCACATTTTAACGGTACCCCAGCCGCAATTTGAAACCCAAGCTCTTTAAATCGTGATCCATTTTGAATATCAGAAGAATCAGTGTAGCTAACAACAACACCAGGAGCACCAAAACCGTCTGCTGCCACTGACTGAATACCCCAATTTTTCAGAGATTTTCTAACAGATTTTCCAAGTTTCCACTGAGCATCAAACGCTGTTGAAAATCCAAACTCACGAGTCTCTGATAAAGTATCTCTAAAAACTTTTAAAGAATCTGTAGGCATGGTTGCATGATATGCATGACCTCCGGCTTCATAGGTTTCCATAATTGAAAGCCATTTCTTTAAATCCATAGCAAAACTATCTGACTCAGTCGTATTTATTTTTTCTCTAGCATTAGTCGACATCATAACTAAACCAGCACATGGCTGAGAAGACCATCCTTTTTGAGGTGCCGAAATTAGAATATCAACCCCTGTATCTTCCATATCTATCCATACGCATCCACTAGCAATGCAATCTAAAACCATTAGTGCATTAACAGAGTGCGCCGCTTTGGAAAGCTCTCTAATGTAATTATCTGGAAGTATGATACCCGCTGAAGTTTCAACATGAGGCGCAAAAACGAAGTTCGGCTTTTCAGATTTAATCTTTGCAACAACCTCATCAATTGGAGCGGGTTCAAAGCTTGATTGCAGGTTATTACCAAACTGTTTTGCTTTCATAACAATGACAGAGCTACAAATATTACTTGTCTCAAATATCTGGCTCCATCTATACGAAAACCATCCATTTCTGACGACTAGTGCAGTCTTTCCCGACATAAACTGTCTTGCTACAGATTCCATTGCAAAGGTTCCTCCACCTGGAACCAGCGCAATACTATTAGCCTTATAAACCTCTTTTAGTGTACTGGATATATCATTCATTACACCTCCAAATAAGTCAGACATATGATTTAATGATCTATCAGTAAAAACAACTGAAAACTCTTTCAACCCATTTGGGTCAACATTGCTGTGCGAAATTACCATGATATTTACTCTCCATTACAGATTTTTAATTAAATAATATATTTTTTATATATAAGTTTAAAGTATATTTATTATTTTAGTATTTAATTTTATTCCACTAAGGGACCAGGGCGACGCTCTTCGCTAAGAAGTACATTTGCCTCAACATTTCCTACACCAGGTAGTGTCATAATTCTTCGCCTTAAAATGCGTTCAAAGTCTGGCAAGTCTTTAGAAACAATCCTTAACCTATAGTCATATAAGCCAAGTACATGCTGTATCGCTTGGACTTCTGGAATTGAAATTACTGCCCGCTCAAAATCACTAAGTGACACTCTACCCTTCGTTGCAAGTTTTATTCCTAAGAAAACAGTTACTCCAAAACCTAGCTTTTCTTTATCCAAGTTAACCCGATAACCAGTAATTACATGTTTTTCTAACCTCTTTATTCGTCTCCACGCTACTGGTTGACTAAGCCCTAACTTCCGTCCAAGTGCACCAGCATTATTATTCCCATGGGAAGATAAGGCCAATAATAACTGATGATCAATGTGATCCAAATGTATCATAATGGTAACATTTCATTTGATTTCACGGATGCTATATGCATCAACGCCTCTACTTCCAAAATATTTGGTAAAGTTAAGATCTGCGACATATATAGCTCTTGATAATGTCCCATATCTCTAGCCAAAACACTTAATCTTACATCGACACTCCCCAAAAAAGTTTGAATTTCAATGACCTGCGGTATTTGACGGGCACCCTGTATAAAATCCTCAAAAGCCCTTGGCTGGCTTTTATCAAGGTTTATTCTGAGTGAAACCTCAACTTCATAACCTAACGAACGCCAGTCAATTATTGCATGAGTTGATATAATTATATTTTTAGCTTTTAACTTTTCCACCCGACGCCAGCAGGTAGTACTTGTTACGCCACATAAATCCGCAAGCTCTCCAACACCGATTGTCGGTGATTGCTGCAAGTGCTTTAAAATTTCTTTATCAATAGTATTAATTATGATTTTTCCTTTAATTAAACATTATTTGAATAATTTTTTCGTAATTATATCAATCTATACAATAAATAAAAATATTATTATAATTAATAGTATATACATACTACCTATAAAAACTATAAGTTCAATCGAAAGGAAAAATATATGCGTGTTTATTATGATCGAGACTGTGATATTAATCTTATAAAAGACAAAAAAGTGGCCATTTTAGGTTACGGATCCCAGGGCCATGCCCACGCTCTTAACTTAAGAGACAGTGGAGCTCAAAACCTAGTTGTTGCGCTACGTGATGGATCACCTTCAATAAAAAAAGCAGAAGGCGAAGGACTAAAAGTCATGGGTATTGAAGAAGCTGCATCCTGGTGTGATTTAATGATGTTTACTATGCCAGATGAGTTGCAAGCTGAAACATATAAAAAGCATGTCCACGATCATATTAAAAGTGGTGCCGCAATTGCGTTTGCGCACGGTCTAAACGTTCATTTCGGTTTAATTCAACCAAAAGAGGGACTAGACGTAATAATGATGGCTCCCAAAGGCCCTGGGCACACTGTTCGTGGCGAGTTCGTTAAAGGTGGTGGAGTGCCGTGCCTTGTTGCTGTTGATAACGATGCATCTGGGAAAGCATTAGAAATTGGTTTAAGTTATTGCTCAGCAATTGGTGGTGGTCGTTCCGGTATAATAGAAACAAATTTTCGAGAGGAGTGCGAGACTGATCTATTTGGTGAACAAGCTGTTCTTTGTGGAGGCATTGTAGAATTAATCCGTATGGGCTTTGAGACATTAGTAGAAGCTGGTTACGCTCCTGAAATGGCTTATTTTGAATGCCTCCATGAAGTAAAACTAATAGTTGATTTAATATATGAAGGTGGAATCGCCAATATGAATTATTCAATCTCTAATACAGCAGAGTATGGTGAATACGTGAGCGGTCCAAGAGTACTACCTTACGAGGAAACAAAAGCTAGAATGAAAGGTATCCTAAATGATATTCAGACTGGCAAGTTTGTTAGGGATTTCATGACAGAAAATGCTGTTGGACAACCATTTTTTAGAGGTACCCGTAGACGGAACGATGCTCACCAAATCGAAGCTACTGGAGAAGTATTACGAGGAATGATGCCTTGGATTTCTGCTGGTAAATTAGTTGATCAAGAGAGAAATTAATTATTTAATGCTAATGGAGATACCTAAAAGGTATCTCCTCTTACTTTTTAATGGAGACATTAAATAACTAAATCAATCGCCATCTCTCCAGATAACCCAGGTAAATTAAACTGGTTTCTAATGTGTGCTCTAGGGGTTATCTGGGGCGGCTCATTCTTATTTATAAAAATCTCACTAGAAACAGTTGGTCCTTGGACATCGGCCGCAATACGAACTCTCATAGCCGGAATACTTCTATCCACTATTGCTCCTACAATGGGACAGAAACTTACACATATTCAAAATTTAAGATCATGGGTTTTTGGAATATTAATTGGTGTTGTATCAATTGCTCTTCCACTTTATTTACTTAGTTGGGGACAGCAACACGTCTCATCAGCATTTGCAGGTGTCTCAATGAGTTCCATACCCCTTTTAGTACTTCCACTTGTCTACATTTTCTCTCCCGATGAAAGTATAGGGCCAAGAAGAATTATTGGGTTTCTATTAGGGTTTTTAGGCATAATTGTTTTATTTGACTTTGAAACTAGTGAAATAGGAACAAATCTTACCGAGGTATTGGGGCAACTAGCATGCTTTATGGCAGCGCTATGCTACGCTGTTGGGTCAGTTCTGACTAGAAATGCACCCAGAATGCCACCATTGATTTTTGCGGCTATCACATTAATAGCTGCAGCTCTTATACTCACTCCTTTAGCTATTTATTACGAGGGATTCCCAACTGAGATTTCGTTAAGATCTTTATCTTCTTTACTATATTTAGCAATTTTTGCCTCAGCCCTAGGAGCCGTACTTAGAATTCATATAACTAAAAGTGCAGGCTCTTTATTCATGAGCTTAACAACCTACCAAATTCCAATTTGGGCGATATTATATAGTGTTACTTTTTCTAATGAAGAGTTACCACCAACTTTATTTATAGGTCTATTAATCATTTTGTTAGGAATCGGAACAAGTCAATCCAGAGCTATAATAGGGTTTTTGAAGAAATAATTTTAATCATTTCCACTCTCTAATTTAATTTTTTCAGCTATTTCATCTATCACGCTATTCAATAGAGCTTCATCTTCGCACTCTGCCATTATACGAATTAGTGGCTCTGTTCCTGATTTACGTATCAAGACACGGCCTATACTAAAAAGTTTTTTCTCTAGGCGGTTTATAGTTTTCTGAACTGAATCAACTTTTAATGGATCTTTATTAGGACTGTAACCTATGTTCAAAAGTTTTTGAGGGTATGCTTCAAATTGATGTAATAGTAGACTTGCCGGAGTATTTTCTTTTTTCATTATTGATAAGAACTGTAAAGCTGCCACTATCCCATCACCAGTTGTAGAATGGTCGGTCATTACAATATGACCTGACTGTTCACCACCTAAGTTATAGCCACCTTTACGCATTGCCTCCACAACATACCTATCACCAACAGATGTTCTTAATAGTTTTACTGACTTACTTTTTAAGTAACGTTCCAGTCCTAAATTAGACATGACAGTTGAAACTAGTGTTCCACCAGTTAATATACCTTGGGCAGCCCATCTGCTTGCAAGTGCAGCTAAAATCTGATCCCCATCACCTTCAACTCCAAACTCATCAATTAGAATTACCCTATCAGCATCTCCATCCAGACATATTCCAAGATCCGCCTTATTTAAAAGAACCGCTTCTTTGATTGCTTTTGTATTCGTAGACCCACAGTCTTTGTTAATATTAAAGCCATCAGGATTAACTCCGATTGGTATAACGTCAGCTCCCAGCTCCCACAAAACCTCGGGAGCACTTTTATATGAAGCTCCATTAGCACAATCTACAACTATTTTTATTCCATCTAATCTTAAACCTGACGGAAAAGTACTTTTTACTCGTTCAACGTATCTACCCAAGCCATCATCAATACGTTTTGCCTTGCCAATATTTTTAACACTAGCTCTATCAATATCGTGCTCTAGCAACTCCTCTATCTCTGCCTCAGCCTGATCATTTAACTTGTAACCATCAGGTCCAAAAAGTTTGATTCCATTGTCATAATAAGGATTATGTGAAGCTGAGATCATAATCCCAAGATCAGCTCTCATAGATCGTGTAAGCAAACCTACTCCTGGCGTAGGGATTGGTCCCAATAAAAATACATTCATTCCAGTTGACGTTAAACCTGCAGTAAGCGCATTCTCCAGCATATAACCAGACCGTCGTGTATCTTTTCCTATGACAACTCGATGCTGGTTTCCATCTCTCCGAAAATACCTTCCAGCCGCAGCCCCTAGCTTTAATGTCATTTCTGCATTTATTGGATACTGATTAGCTCGTCCACGCACACCATCTGTTCCAAAAAATTTTCTTACCATCTAATGTCCTAATCGCCTAAGTTAAATTGTTCAAAATATCCAAGTTAGTCACAATTCATAGCCTTCCACATCTTAGTGGCTTGATAGTTCCCTACTATATCATGTACACGCAGAATTTGCACACCCTGCCGTAAACCCTCTAAACTTACAGCGATAGAGCCAGCCAGTCTCTTTTTAGGTTCTGCTTCCCCAGTGATAGTGCCTATGAACCTTTTTCTTGAAGCTCCAAGAAGCACTGTGCAACCTAACGAATGAAATAAACTTAAACCATTTAGCAAACTTAGATTATGCTCCATAGTTTTTCCAAAACCAATTCCTGGATCCACAACTATTTTTGATCTTGGTATTCCTAATCGATCAGTATCCTTAAGCCTCTCAGCAAGAAAGTCGTAAACATCTAAAAGGACATTTTCGTAGAGTGGCAAGTTTGAAGAGTCTGTTGTGATTGGTTCAGAATGCATCAAACAGACTGGGGCATTATTAATTTTTACCACGTTTACCATATTAGTATCAGAAATCATCGCCGAAATGTCATTAACAAAATCAACCCCTGCTTCCAATGCCTTCGCCGCGACTGCCGCCTTTGTTGTATCAATCGAGAGAGGCACATTTAAGTCAGCATCCCTAATTGATTTGATGATTGGAATAACACGAGACAATTCTTCATCCTCAGAAATAGCTTTAAAACCTGGTCGCGTTGACTCGCCCCCTATGTCAATAATATTAACCCCAGCATTTATCATATTTTTAACTCTTACCAATGCTTGAGCAGGACAAGACCATTTATTTCCATCAGAAAAACTATCAGGAGTTGCATTAAGTATACCCATTATAATTGGGCTTGAGGGCGAAAAACCCAGAACGTTAGCACGCTCATCAACTAATGCAGACATCACTTGATCAGGAATTTCTAGCCCAGGGACAATACAACTATCTCTGTTTCGTTCTAGGATTTCGACTTCAGAAAACCAAACTTTTCCTCCAGCAAGGGAATAGGAGTCTTTTCCTCTAGATCTATCAATTTGTGGAATAGGACGATAATATAATGTCATTTTTTTCTTTATTTAATTCTGAGGAAGGATTCTTTTTGATTTAAGTACAGAGTCTAACGAGAGCTCTTCACCAAGCCCTTTGGCTTCAGACCCCATAGAAAAAATATCTTTTGTATTAATTTGTTGTGCTAACCATAAAGTTAAATCAACCACACTATAAGAATTTTCTTTAAAATCTATATCAGAACTCATAACTAATTTAGAGGGCCCCCAAACACTAACCTTTTTGTTTCTTATAGCCCACTCCAGTTCTGTACGTGTCTCAACAACCTGAACATCAGGAATAAGATCTGAAAGGATCCAAGCATTTTGATCCATTGCCAACAAAGCCACTCTCATTTTTGAAAAAATTGACATTGAGACTGGTAAACTTTGGAAAATTGGCGGCACCGTTATAATTACAGGATACTGTTGCAAAGCTAATATTTCTAATAATTCGATTGTAAAATCAGACTGAATCAACTCATTACTTATAAATACAATAAGACACTCAGGAAGGGTTAACTTACTAGAAATAGCACTTTCATTAGCTTTTCTAACTATTTCAACACCAAGAAACCCAGGACCTCTATCTAACTTTTCGATCCTAATAAAAGCTCTAACTGCGCGCTGATCTGACAAAATGTTACTCGCCAATCGCTCAGCTAATGTCTCTAGTAAGTTTATTCGCCCTAACGAAAGTTCTTTATCAATGGCTGAGGTAATAGTGTCATAAGAGAATATTAAATCAACATCATCATCTGGATTCATGGGAATTATCACTTCAACAACTATGTTGAACTGTATTCTTTGTTTTGCACCTCTCTCTGAATGAAATGCCCCAATTTCAACTTCTCGAATATGGTTTCTAAGAGAAATCCTATCAAGAGGGTTGACTTCTAGAGGTTCCTTTGACCTTTTCTCAGGGTGCTCAAATGCTAGTTTTAATTCATCAACCATAAAAATCTTTTCATATAAACGTTTTAAAGTGAGACCCCCCACCGAGTGAAAAACACTAAACTCTACTTAACCTTTATACCAACATAAAAAATTTTTTAAGACTTGAAACGATAAAAGATATGGGACCCAATATTGGTTGTTCTAGCCACTGAGGTCCTCCAGAACGGATCAACTTTTTTACTATGATAAAAAGTAGCACCTTTTGTAATATCCCTAGATGCACCGTCTAGCATTAGGCGAGCGATTTTACTAACTCTCTGATAGGCTATTTTATCAGGAAATACTTCTAAGAGACCATCACAATTATAACTAAATTGGCATTTGTGTCGGTGACCCGTGGTCTGCCCTACTACCCGGCAAACCGACTTAGGAAATTTTTTTGAGTCAACTCGATTTAGAATTACTTCAGCTACAGCAATTTGCCCTTCCACAGGCTCCCCTCTAGATTCAAAGTAAAGGGCCTCCGACAAACATCTCCACTCCGAATTTCCAGTAGCAACGGGAAGAGCATCCAAAACTTTTATATCGTTTAAGTTCCCAGTTACTCTTTTTTTTCCATTGATAACAGTTGTTATATAAATTGCTCGGCCAGGCCTTTTAAGTGGTCGAAAGTTGAGGCGGTTATAAATATTATCAAGGTTAAGTTTTGAAAGTATAGCGCTCCCGTCGATACCTGTCCCACACCCTGTGAGCAACATAAAGAAAAATATTATCAAGTTTTTTTTAACAAAACTAATCATTATTAATTCACTAGGATTAACAAAAGTTATCTCACCAATTATTTAAAAATCGAGCAAATCGGCTTATCTATTAAAAACACAGAAAGATAAAGGGTAAATTGAACATTTATTTATGTATACCAATTTACTCTTTTACTTGTTTATAATGGCAAGTTGCGCTGCAGCCAATTTTGCTACTGGCACTCGGTATGGTGAACATGAAACGTAGTCCATACCTAAGGCTCGGCAAAATTCAATACTCTCTGGGTCTCCTCCATGCTCTCCACAAACTGATAACGTCAAATTCTTATTTGTTTCCCTACCACGCTCACAAGCTAAAGATAGTAGTTCTCCCACGCCATCACGATCAAGAATATGAAACGGGTCCTCTTCAAAAACACCTTGGCTAACATAGTTAGACATAAACCTACCTGCATCATCCCTAGATAATCCATAAGTCATTTGCGTCATATCGTTCGTTCCAAAACTAAAAAAAGTAACATCCCTTGAAATCTCTCCAGCTCTAAGTGCTGCCCTTGGCGTTTCCACCATTACACCTAGTTTATAATCAATACTGCACCCAGATTCTTCTGAAACTTGCTTAGCAACAGAATCTATTGAGGACTTGACCAATTCAACTTCTCTTTTTGCGGAAACAAGCGGTATCATTATTTCTGGAACAATATTTTGTTTGCTAGATATCGAAATATCAATCACTGCTTCAAATATAGCTCGTGCCTGCATTTCATATATTTCAGGAACAATAATACCTAGTCTGACACCTCGCATACCCAACATAGGGTTAAACTCTGAAAGACCTTCGATACGTTCTTGTACCTCTTTCAAAGTCAAGTTCATTGCTTCTGCTAATTGTTGAACACCAGCCCTACTATTTGGAAGAAATTCATGTAAAGGTGGGTCAAATAACCGTAAACATACAGGCAAAGGCGCCATAATTTTAAACAATGCAGAGAAATCTTTTCTCTGCATAGGTAATATTCTCTCTAATGCGGTCGCTCTATCCAGTGAACTATGAGCAAATATAGCTTCTCTTAAAACTGTCAGTCTTTCTTCTGCAAAAAACATATGTTCAGTCCTACAAAGGCCTATGCCCTCAATACCAAATTTACTTGCCACACCAGCATCTTGGGGCGTATCTGCATTCACTCTAATTCCTATATCTCTAAACTCATCAGACCATTTCATTAAAGTATAAAAACTATCCATTAACCCTACTGACACAAGAGGAACCTGGCCCTCAAGAACCTCTCCAGTAGTTCCATCTAGGGTTATTAAATCGCCTTCAACAAAGATACGGCCATCTTCTGTGACTAGAGACTTTTGCTTAGGATCAACTTTAATGCCTAGAGCACCCGACACACAGGGCAAACCGAGACCTCGTGCAATAACTGCAGCGTGGCTAGTATTGCCACCACGCTCAGTTAATATCCCATTTGCTACATGCATTCCTCTTATGTCTTCTGGCGTAGTTTCTCTTCGAACAAGTATACAACTCTCACTTTTTGCAGCGGACACTTGTGCTGCCAAAGAACTAAAAACTAACTTCCCAGTAGAAGCGCCTGGACTAGCTGCTATACCTTTTGAAAGTATATTCCTGATTGACCCTGGAGCAACTTGCTGATGGAGAAGATCACTTAAAGATTTTGGATCGATACGAAGTAATGCCTCTTTTTTTGATATAATTTTCTCTTTTACCAGAGATGTAACCACTTCAACAGCAGCCAGGGCATTTCTTGGGGTGGGAATGGCATCCAGAATAAATAACCTGCCATTTTGAAGAGTAAACTCTATCTGCATTTCTTCCTTTAGCCCTTTAGAGCAGTTTACGCCTGCTTGGGTTAATTCATAGAAAATATCTGGTTGGGTATCCTCTAACGAAGGCCCTCGCTCATCTTTAGTTAGAAAAATAGCTGCTTTTTTATTAATTAGGGCATCTCTACCTTGCGATTGACTTAGATAACGACCAATTTCTCTTTTAATTCCAGTATCTGAATCAACAAATTGTATAACACCTGCCCCACTCTCTCCCTTCCCTAAACCAAAAGCCATTTGTTGCACTACAAGACCTAACCCAGCATCGTCTGCTGCCCCTTTAGAAGCTCTTAATAATCGAGCCGAAGTTCCCTGCCAAGCTCGTGACATAGACTTCAAAACTTCTGACAACTGAGCCTCAATAGTTCTAGGGAAACATTCAGCTATTTCTTGCTCATAGGCATCTATAGCAACTTCAGGTGTAATATTAATATGATCAAAAATTTCATCGTCCAGCCGCATAACTTCTATAGCAAACGATTTAATAAATTTTATGTGCAACTCTCTAGCTGCAAAACTTCCAAGAGTATTAGAGTAAACTTTCTCTATCTCACTGTTCATTCCTATATTCAAAATAGTACTAGGTCCTCCCCATTCAGCACTCACTGGAGAAGATCTAACAGAAATGATTGGGCTAGCAGGGAAACATGTTACAAGTTTTTTTAGATCAATACTCTTACCTAGAGCAATAGAATTTACAAAAGGCACAGACAAAGCGACAGACTGTGGAACAGGTAAACCAAGCCTTATCAGTCGCTGTAGGCATTTTGCCCTAGAACCATACATATCTGCTTGGATATTAGATGTCGAAGTAATCAGTTCGTAGTTAACAATTTTTGACATGTTCTTAATCCAATTATCCAAGCATTAAAGTTTTTATTAATTCACGCCCTTAACCCTCAATGAGACTCAAATCGGCTATTTTAGTAATTGTTGTCTTTATACGATGTAACAAACACAATCTATTTCTCCTTACAATTGAATTTTCTGAATTTACCTTAACCATACTAAAGAAATTATCTATTGGTTTTCTTAACTCAGCGAGATATTCAACAGCCACAGAAAAATTGTTTTGAGCCACAGCCTTAGCAACTTCATCACTAAGGTTATTAAGATTACTCCAGAGTTCGTGTTCTTCTTTTACTTCAAAAAACTTTGTATCGGGATCGAGTTCATAAGAAACACCATCATCACTTTCTGCCTTTGTTAGAATATTATTTGAACGCTTGAACCCCTGAACTAAATCTCGACCGCTTTCAGAGTTTAGTACTTTTGAAAGTGCCTTTGCCTTTAAATAAGAAATAAAGATATCGTTATTACTATTTGCAGCCAAACAAGCGTCAACAATATCATGAGTAACATCGTCATCCCTGAGAAAAACTCTAAATCGGTCATAAATAAAGTTCAAAAGGTCTAAAGCTTTTTCATTTTCTAATGAAGACATCTGGGAGACTAAATCCAAAGAAATATTATTTTCTATTAAGAGCCGAATAACACCTAGAGCTGCTCTCCTCAGAGCAAACGGGTCTTTTGAACCTGTAGGTCGCTCACCAGCCTTCCAAAAACTAATTAATACATCCAGCTTATCGGCTAGAGAAACTGTAACCGATACAGGTTCCGTTGGGCACTTATCTGTAGGACCTAGAGGAGAATAATGTTCTCTAATAGCTAAAGCCACCTCTACAGGGAAATCGCAAAACTTAGCATAATGAGAACCCATTACGCCTTGAAGTTCAGGAAATTCATAAACCATTTCAGAAGCAAGGTCTGCTTTAGCGAAGAGTGCGGCCTGTCCAACCAACTTTTTGTTTGCACCCACAATATCTGATAGTTCAATGGCTTTAACCCTAAGTCTTTCTACNCGTTCATNTTGATTACCCAATTTCTTNTGAAACGTAACANTTTTTAATTTCTCAATCCATGAAAGCATTCCTGAATTAACAACTCGNAAATCATTTTCTAAAAAAAACTTAGCGTCAGACANNCGGGCAGATANAACCTTTTGNTTNCCCNNTAAAATAGTTGCCCCTTGATCTTTTGTCTTTATGTTAGCNACAGTTATAAAACCTTCTATACGATTTGTTTTTTTTCTTTTTAAACTAAAAAACTTTTGATGTTGTCGCATAGATACCTGCAAAACTTCTGCTGGAAGCTCCAAGAATTCTTTATCAATCTGTCCTATTAAAACCGTAGGCCACTCCACGAGACCCGTCACTTCATTTAAAAGAAGTTCGTCTTCTACAACGTCAAACCCTAAAGCAAAAGCACCGTTAGTTGCACTGTTTTTTATTTCAGCTCTTCTTTCTGCTTGATCTAAAATAACAAAAGACTTTTTTAGTTTTAACTTCAACTCATCAAAGGAATTAACAGAAAACGATTGTCCAGCCAAAAACCGATGGCCTACTGATTTATTATTTGCAACCAAACCATCAATAGTTAAATCAATTACGTTGGCTCCTGTTTCATCATAAAGAATACCCATAATATTTTTTAGAGGCCGAGCCCATTTCATTGTGCCGGCACCCCAGCGCATGGACTTAGGCCAAGGAAAACTCTCTATCGTCTTTTTTAAGGTTTCAGATACTATAACTCCAGAGGGGCGACCAGGTTTTTTAATTTTAGCAAAGAAAAATTCTCCGTTTTTAGCTTTCTGGACCTCTAAATCATTTCTCTTCAAGCCCGTAGACCGAAGAAAACCCAGCACAGCATTTTCGGGGGCATCTGTCCTAGGTCCTCGTCGTTCTAAAATTTCAGAACTAGACGTGTCTGTAAGACCTGAGACAATTAACACTATTCTAGTAGGTGTAAAAAAAACAGCAGCATTCTCATAAGTTAGCCCCGCATCTACCAGTCCATCAGTCATCAGTTTTTTAAAATTCATGCTTCCAAGCGCCTGCATGCCAGAAGGGATTTCTTCTGAAAACAGTTCTATTAAAAGATCCTTCATCTTAATACTCACTTTTTGTACTTGTTATTTAACTGATGCCACGAATATGCCCGACCATCCGGATAAAAAGCCACAACTCTATCTATACCAGTAGAAATATCCTTCTCAGAAAAAACTACTTCTACTCTACCTCTTTCAATATCTAGTCCCAGGTCCTTTGCTTTAAAACATGAAAACCAATGCGGAGCAGTAATAGGAACAGGATCAAGGACAGGTATAGAAATATCCTTTATGTGCCGAATATTAACTATATTGAAACAACTCCTATATTTTAAGGGAGAATTATTTGCATCTATTCCTTTGAAATCATAAAAATCAATACTTTCAGTTGTCTTATCTTTTCTTAATAGAATTGTAACCTTTAACTCTGGGTCACTGCCATCCAAAATAGTATAAAAATAATAAACCTGAAGATAATACATGGAAACACCACCAAATATGGTAGAAAACACCAGTATCAAAACGACAATTTTTCCTCTCATTCCAAGTAACCGCCAGCGTTAGTCAACATAAACCCGTCAGCACATGCTTTTGCCAACGCTCTAACTCTCCCAATGTACGCCTGACGTTCAGTCACAGATATAACTCCACGCGCATCTAGTAGATTAAACAAATGGCTGGCTTTCAAACATTGATCATAGGCTGGGTGAGCCATCACAATGCGCTTTTCAAATTTTGGATCAATTTCTTTAGTAGCCAGTATTGCTTTACACTCTTTTTCGGCATCCTCAAAGTGCTGAAAGAGAATTTTAGTGTCAGCAACATCAAAGTTCCATCGAGAATACTCTGCCTCCACCTGCCTAAAAATATCACCATATTTAACATGATGTATTGAACTAGGATCGTTAAAAGGTAGTTCCATTACGTGATTAACTCCTAAAACATACATAGCAAGACGTTCCAGGCCGTAGGTAATCTCTCCGGAAACAGGTTTGCAATCATACCCAGCCATCTGTTGAAAATATGTGAATTGTGAAACTTCCATTCCGTCGCACCAGACTTCCCAACCTAACCCCCAAGCACCCAATGTAGGGCTTTCCCAATCGTCCTCTACAAACCGAATATCGTGCAACTCCAAATCAATACCAATAACTTCTAAAGACTTTAGGTATAAACTCTGAAAATCTTCAGGTGATGGTTTAATCAAAACTTGAAATTGATAGTAATGTTGTAATCGATTAGGGTTTTCTCCATATCGACCATCAGTTGGACGTCTTGATGGTTGAACATACGCCACAGCCCATGGTCTAGGTCCTAAAGCTCTGAGGGTAGTGGCAGGATGAAATGTCCCAGCGCCTACCTCAATATCGTAAGGTTGCACTATCGCACACCCAAAATCTGACCAATAACTTTGAAGTCTAAAAATAATTTCTTGAAAACTTTTGGGTTTATTCGTTTTATTGATCATTTTTTTGCCTTTAACGTGTTATTTTTTCAATAAGGAACACATAGATGTTGGTCAATTGCAGAAACTATTAGTTTTCTTGATGCATCATCCATGCAACCGTATTACTACAGTGTATAGATTATAATTAAAAAAATACATATAGGACAATATATGCGCCACCTAATGATTCTAAGTATTATCTATTTCTCCTTTACTTTCAGTTCAATGGTGGTTGCTCAATCGTTCTGGATTGAAGTTGAAACTTATGTAAACAAGGAGGATGCCGAAAGCAGAGTTTTTAAATATAATGACACTCCACACAAAATTCATGGATTCCATTTTAAAAATGGTTCGTACGGTTTAACACTGGGCCCATTCACAAAAAAGAAAGCCGAACAAGAAATTCAAAAGCTTCTTTCCAATCAGAAAGTTCCTATTACAGCAACTATTACAAACGATTCTAATTTTCTTTCACAATTCTGGCCTAAACAAACCTTAATTTTAAAGGAAATTCTCCCCGAGATCTTATCTGACAAAAATAAGTTGTCTAATTCAAGTACCTATTCAGAAGACAATGCAGTAATTGAGACATCACTTGAGGAAGTAAAGAAAAACGAAGATAATTTAACTCTATCTAGAAAAAAATATATACAGCTGGCATTACAAAATCTCGACCTATACTCCTCTACGATCGATGGTGATTTTGGAAAAAGAACTAGAACAGCTATGGGGAGTTGGCAACAGCGTCAAAAACTACCAGTAACAAATATTTTAACTTCCGCTCAAAGAGAAGTACTTCTCTCAAATTATGAAGAATATTTAAAAAAAATAGGATTCTCGCATATCATAGAAGCCAAATCTGGAATACAAATTTTACTACCAATTCTTCAAAAGTTCCAAAAATATGAAGCCCCATTTGCATATTTCTCAGAAAATACATTTGGAGAAAAACTTAAAACCATTCTAATTTCTCTGCCTGGAAATCCTAAGACATTGAATGACTTTTATCGTTTTCTAAAGAAGCTTCAAATAATTCCTCAAAACAGTAAGGGTCGTTTACGAACAAATTACTTTACGATTTCTGGAGATGATAACGGACAAAATGTTTTTGTCTACGCGCATCTAGATGGTGAGTTTATCAAAGGGTTTTTATTTAAATACCCTGATGACATAAAGACTGATATCGAAATGGCTATTTACTTAGCAAAAAACTCCATTCAAGGTATTGAAACAAACATTTTAAGTGCAGAAAGTCCTGACACAGAAGAGCAACTAAATTTATTTTCTGGTTTAAAAATTAGAACTCCAAAGGCATCACAAACTGGCTTTTTTATAAATAGATCAGGAACTATATTAACATCCTCAAAAATAGTTGAGAATTGCCAAAAGATAACATTAGACATGGACATAGAGTTAGATATCGTTGCTACAGGTAAAGGAATAGCGGTACTCAAACCTAAGACTATTCTTAGTCCCTTAGATTATCTTAAATTTTCAAGATCCTATACAAAACTTAACTCTAGGGTATTTGCTTCAGGATTCTCCTATGAAGGCGCATTAGGAACACCATCTATGAACACCGGAACACTCGTAAACACTCGGGGTTTAAAAAGAGAGAAACATTTACAGCAATTGTTAATACAAACAGAAAAAGGGGACTATGGAGCGGGGGTACTGAGTGCTACCGGAGCTGTGATAGGACTCCTTTTACACTACGATATCGAGAACAAAGAGATACCAAAAAGTACGGCTTTCTCTGTGAAGTCTTCTTTCATACGAAAACTTTTAAAAAAACAGCGTATAGAATTTGACCTTAGCACAGAGGTAACTCCATTATCTGTTGAAAAAATTAGTAAATTGGCAGAGAATAGTTCAGCTTTGATCAGTTGTTGGTAAGAAAATTTAGGATGTTAAAACAGTAGCTTTAAATATTAGAAGAATATTTCAAAATGATAAAAAAAAATGAAAACCTTATTAAAGAAATACGTGATAGGTTTGAAAATGTTGAGAAATGTTCTGAGGGAGGAGAGAGGATTTTTTTTGAAAATGCAGGTGGTTCACTTACATTAAAAAAAGTTATTTCAACATCCTCAAAGTTTTCTGCACTCCCCGACAATCAGGGAAGGAATAATGAAGCTTCAAACGAGGTTAGTAGAGTAATCCATAAAGGAAAAGATGATCTATCAGATTTTCTAAATGCCACCTCTGGTCAAATATTTGTTGGTGAAAGTGGTACTGAGTTATTATTTAGGCTTATAAGCGAAGCCTGCTTGTACACCTCAAACTCTGGAAACTTAGTAGGAAGTACTTTGGAGCACCCATCCTCTAGAAGTGCATCACAAAGATGGGCTGGGATAGCCTCCCTTGGCTACGTAGAGATTATTCACAGTGATGAGGAAGGTATAGTATCTCCAACCCAGTATTACGATTCCGTTAGTTGCGATACAAAGATCGCAACGATAATTCATACTTCTCCAATTACTGGTATGACGTTAAATCTTTCAGAAATTTCAAAAGCAATAAGAAAAAAATCACCTAGCTGTTTTATCATCGTCGATGGCATCCAGCATGCACCTCACGGTAATATTGATATAGATAGCTATAATATTGATGGATATGTTATTTCACCTTACAAAGTATTTTCTAGACATGGTTATGGAGTGGCTTGGATTTCTGATAGATTTGCAAAGATTCCACACAACTCCCTAAATGGTGCACCAGAAAACTCATGGGAGCTAGGTACTCGTGACCCAGGCTCATATGCGACATTCAGTGAAGTTGTTCAGTATTTTAGCTGGTTAGGTGAGAAAGTCTCCAACCAAGTTGGCATACGAGAGAAGATTAACGCAGCAGGTGAAGCAATTAGCAAATATGAGAGATATCTTACAGATTTACTTTTGTTCGGGACAGAAAATTTGAAAGGTTTGTCCGAGTACCCACAAATATATATTCTAGGGGGTGCTAAAAATCCGGCTCGAACAGGTTTAGTCTCTTTTTCAATTAACGAAATAGAAAGTTCTGATTTTGTTGAATACCTAGAATCTGAGGGTATACGGGTTCATATAAGAAAAAATGATCACTATTCAGGAAATGTTTTAAAGCCTCTAGTCATAAATGACTGCGTGAGAGTCTCGATATGTCACTACAACACGGAGGATGAGGTTAGAAAGTTCTTATTTGCAATTTCAAAAAAGTTTTTAACCTATACTGATAGTAAGCTGAGCAAAGATTATACTAACTCCTAAAAACTTAATACCTTTAGGGAAACCAAAATAGTTATAAGTCAAAATGGATATTCAAAATATAATAATCATTGCTACCGCATTCGCTTTTGGAGGTATTCTTAAAGGTGCAACTGGCGCAGGAGCACCCTTATTAGCTGTTCCTACACTAGCTATAATATATGATGTTCCGTTTGCTGTAGCTATGATTGTCCTTCCAAACATAGTCCCCAACATATGGCAAACCTGGCAGTATCGTAGAAGTTTGTTACCAAGAAAATTTGTTTTCAGTTTTGCCTTTGGAGGTGCGTTAGGAGCTGGTTTAGGAACTATTGGATTATCAGTTCTAGATAAGTCTTTATTATCTACCAGCCTTGGTATTTTTATTATCAGCTACGTTTTGTTTAGAGTTATTAGACCATCTTGGGTTCTAGATTTTAAATTAGCACAAAGGTTTGCACTAATTGTGGGTACCTTAGCAGGATGTCTACAAGGAGTATCAGGCATATCTGGACCCATATCTCTTACTTTTTTTAATTCTATAAACCTGAAACGTAGTGACTTTATATTTATTATTTCCATATTTTTTATTGCAATGGGGTTAACACAATTACCTGTCCAAATATACTTAGGGATAATGACCATGGAGCGTTTTGGATATAGCTTCCTGTCTCTAATCCCACTAGTGCTATTTATGCCTTTAGGTTCATTTCTTACCAGCCACATGTCAGCCAAAACTTTTAACAAAATTATTTTAGTTCTGCTACTAGTACTCGGTTTAAAACTAATTATTGAAAATATGCCTGTTTAGGAAATAAAAATTCTAATCTTGGAAATCAATTTCACTTTTAATATAAATTAATGTGGGCCCACATCTAGAAAAGGCTTCACCAATCGCACTTTGAAAGTCTTTAATGCTTTCTGGTTCGGTGAAAGCTATACCATAAGCTTCGGCTAACTTACTAAAACTTGGATTTTTTGAAATTACAGCATTTGGTGCTATCTGAGAGCTCAACATACTATCTTCAATTTCTTTTAGCTTACCATTATCCCATAGCACTATCGGTAAGCTCAGGTTTAACTCTACAGCAGTAGCCAGCTCGGGAAGAGTATATTGAAAACCGTAATCGCCAACTATTACAACAATTGGATCATCTGGTTTCCCCACCGCGGCACCAATAGCAGCAGGAAGGGCGTATCCCAACGTCCCAAACCCATATGGATGATGCCATAGATTAGGGGCAGGCATTGTAATTACTTCTTTTGCTACATAAGCAAACTGCGTCATGTCAGAAAAAAACATTGTATTATCAGGAGTGCAGTCACGAAGAGCATGGCAAAGTGGAACAATTCCAGGCCTATCTATACTAACCTCCAGTTCACATTTTCTTTTAAAGTCAGAAATCTCACTCTCTATCCAATGTTTGGAAATATTCTCTGTTGTATTATCAAGGACATGCCTTAAAAAAAGTTCACTATCACAAATAACTCTTTCATGTGATCCCACGTCGTCTGAAAACGCTTCTGAATCAGAGTTAACCCAAATAAACCTACCAGTCGTTCCAAGAGTCTTTCGCCAAATATCCACTTCAGATAAAGACGTGCCAACTGCTATTACAACTTCAGCTTCCGAAATTGGTTTAATACTAAGTTTCCTAGAAAGGTAACTACCAAAACTTAACTTATCCTTAGGGGAAATAATGCCTCTTCCTGAGAAAGTCGAAAATGAGGCAGCATTAAGTTTACTTAAGACTGTTCGAGCGAGTGTTGAACAATGAGTCGCTCCCCCACCAAATATAAACATCACTTTTGGATTGTCCTTGAAAAGGTCTTTTACTAAAGTAAGGTTCGGATCAATTTCAGCTTCTATCTCTGTTGATAATTCTATTCTTTTTTCTGAATAAGGCTTTACTTTGCTCTCTAAAAGCCAGATTGGAACTTGAATATGTTTTGGTCTTTTTCTTTGAGTGCGAAATTCAAGAAAAGCTTTATCAATCAAATCATATGCTTGCATATCATCATTTGCTATTTCTGACCAGTCACATACCGTTTCTGCGGCTAACCGCTGGTCTTTCATTTCATGAAGTCGTCCCCGCCCACGCTCTAGAATAGACTCATCTAACGCCGAAGAGATAACAAGCATAGGCACACTATCAGAGTAGGCTTGGCCCATTGGTGTCATAATATTACAAATTCCTGGACCTGAAATAACATATGCAACTCCTGGGAAACCAGTTGCACGCGAAAAACCATCTGCCATGAATCCTGCTCCCTGTTCATGACGTGCTAAAATATGTTGAATTCCAGCTTCTTCTATACCCCTATATAACTCTTGATTATGTACTCCCGGAATTCCAAATATGATATCTACTCCTTTGGACTTTAGGTAATGCGATAATTCTGCACCAAGAGTTTTTTTCATTAATTAATTCCTCCAAAAATTAACTGTTAAAATAGCGTATATGACTAGAAGTTCCAAACGTCCAATTAACATTGCAGACGCTAGCAACCATTTTGAAACATCATTTAAACCAGAGAAGTTTCCCGTTGGCCCAATTTCATTACCCAAACCAGGTCCAACATTTGCAAATGCAGTAGCGGCTCCCGATACGGATGTTACAAAATCTAGTCCAGATAACCCTAACAGTATCGAAAAAATGCCAATTGAAACCAAGAATAGGACAAAAAATGAAATAACAGAGCTTAAGACTTCTTCCTCGACAACCCGACCCTCGTATCTTGGTGAAAATACACCATGAGGCGACTGAATTCTTTGCAATTGGGTCTTTATCGAGGCAAATAATAATTGAAACCTAAATATTTTTATCGAACAAGAAGTGGAACCTGCACATCCGCCTATTAAACCTAAGAAAAAGAAAAATGAAACAGCAAAAGTCCCCCAAGAACCATAATCTGCACTTACGTAACCTGTACCAGTTATAATCGAGATGACACTAAAGAAAACCTTTCTAAGTATTACCTCGTTAAAATCTTTAAATTCGACAACATGCCATAGGGCCATCAAAGCCGACAACAGGAATATCACGACTAAAAAGGTTCTAATTTGACTGTCTTGAAAAAATGGTCGCGTATTACCAGAAACAAACTGTACATACCGAACAAAAGGTAGTGCTGCTAAGATCATAAATAGAGAAGCTACATACTCTGCTCCCTGGCCATACTTCATGAACGACAAATCAGAATTTGAAAACCCCCCAGTAGCAATCGTAGTAAAGGCATGCACAATAGCATCAATAGCTGTCATTCCTGTAGCCAAATAGGCAACAAAACATAAACCAGTTAAAGCCAAATAAATTATTGATATCGATTGTGCAATTTGACCAGCTCTAGGTAATATTTTTCCAAAAGTATCAAATCCCTCTGTTCTAAAAAGCTGCATACCTCCAATTCTCAAAGCTGGTAAAAAAACCATTGCCATCACCACAACACCAATCCCACCAAACCATTGAAGTAATCCTCTCCAAAGTTTTAAGCCAACCGGCAATTGCTCAATATTTGTCAAAACTGTTGAACCTGTAGTTGTGAAACCTGAAATTGATTCAAAAAAAGCATCCACAAGGCTCGCATCGGTGGCCCCCAAATAAAAAGGAAGGGCACCAAAGAATGGTAGAGCCACCCATACCACTGTTGTCAAAATAAATGTCTGCTGAATACTTAACCTATCAGTCACCCCATTTGCAGAAGCAAGTGCAGTTAGCCCCCCAACAGTACAAGTAATTAGAGCGCTTTCCAAGAAAGTAAACCAATGACCATTACCAACATAGCTATCCCATAGCATTGGCAATAGCATAGAAAGCCCTAAACCAAAAACTAAGAGGCCTACAACATATCCAACCGGTCTAAAATCTAGCATATACCTAACTTAATTTTTAATTATTATAATACTTATAAAATTAATAACATATACTGTTTTTTAACTCTCAACAATCACGATCAACGAAATTATTAACTACAAAACTTCAATCAATATAGATTTTAAGCTTTGGTTTGGTGACAGATTGGTGGTCAAGTTAAAGAGATTATAAAAAAGGTTTAATTGATATCTGCTAAAACACAGTTTTTCTTACAACGCTTAAAGACATTACAATTTTAACTAAAATAAAAATACTTTTCACAATGTGTGACAATTTTTACCTTTTATTTTAAGTATTATAAGGTAGATAATTGTGTACATAAGCAGTTTTAAGTAAAAATATTTTTAAATCATGCGAGGTATAGGGTTGACTGTTCACTCTCCAAAAATTGAATCTGTTCAAAGCACTGAAGATATTAAAGACTCTTTAAATGTATTGAAGAAAATTCAAAAACTATCCTCAAAGTTAGATCAATCAACTTCTGACTCCAATCTTTCTGATATACTAACTGAGATACAAACCCTTAGCTCAAAGAGTTTAAAGACTATCTATCCAAGTAACTTCATCCCAAATGAAGACTACCTAAAAACAATGCCGGATATTCAAAATGGCTCTGCTTCACTTATCCGGGGTTCAAAACAAAGAATACAGCATGTTGGAATTTCAAACTTTCGTTTGCCAGTGAGCTTTAAAACTAAGAATTTGTCTTCGATCACATTAGAAACATCGGTAACTGGCTCTGTTAGCTTAGAAGCTAATAAGAAGGGTGTAAACATGTCTCGGATAATGCGAAGCTTTTACAAAACATCTGAAGAAACGTTTAGTTTTGATGTGATTACAAAAGCTATTTCTCTTTACAAAAAAGATCTCGACAGCTTTGATGCCAGAATACAAATGAAGTTTTCTTTTCCAATAAAAATAACCAGCCTTCGTTCCAAACTTGAAGGATATCAGTATTACGACATAGCATTAGAAGTAGTTGATTTTGATGATATAACAAAGAGAATTATACATCTTGATTATGTTTATTCCTCGACCTGCCCTTGCTCATTAGAGCTAGCAGAACACGCTCGATCGAGTAGAAATCAACTAGCAACACCACATTCGCAAAGATCAGTTGCAAGGATTTCTGCCGAAATCAATCCAAACTTCTCAACTTTCTGGTTCGAAGACTTAGTAGAATTATGTAGAGAAGCAGTTCCCACTGAGACACAGGTAATGGTGAAGAGAGAGGACGAACAGGCATTTGCTGAGTTAAATGGCTCAAACCCAATTTTTGTTGAAGATGCTGTACGGTCGTTTGCTCAAAAACTAAGTGCGGAACCCAGGATAAATGATTACAGAATTATCGCCAGTCATCAGGAAAGCTTGCACTCTCACGATGCTATTTCAGTTTTAACTGAAGGCAAAACTTTTAAACAGGACAGCCTTGACCCGAACACGTTTAAAAGCCTTTTTCACATAGGTTAGACAACTGAACTACTCTGATTGACGTCTATTTCTGTGAAGTCTTTCCATATTTTTGGATCAAGCTATTTTGTGCTACAAAGAAAATAAATACTGCTCCTGTAAGGCCAAAGGTTTTAAAATTAACCCAACTGTCTGTACTCATATTCCTCCATATAAGCTCATTAAGTAAAGCTAAGCTTAAAAAGAAAATTGCCACTCGCTTTGTTAAAATCACCCACCCTATACGCTCTAACGGAAGCATGTCTTCCATTACATATTCTAAATATGATTTTTTTCTTAATAAGCCAAAGCTCAAAATTCCTCCAAATAATAAATATATGATCGTAGGCTTCATTTTGAAAAAACGATCATCATTAAACCAGATTGTTAAACCACCAAAAATTACAACCAAAAGAGCTGTAATAAGTTGCATTTTAGCTATCTTTCCGGATAAAATCCAAAGCACTAAAATCGAGAGAAGCAGTATTGGAATAAACACTCCTGTTGCTATTATAAACCCTTGGTAATCTACGCCAAAAATAGAAAAGACTTTGTCTTTAATCCTGCCATAAATAATAAAAAATATGACTAAAGGTCCAAGCTCTAACAAAAACTTCAACACAGGGTTTACATCTCTTTTTTTCATTTAAGCTCCTACTCCAACAACAATAGCACCAATAGCGATTAGAGTTATAAGGCACAATCTTAATAACCCCACATTTTCATTTAAGAATAAAAATCCTATTAGAACGGCAAATATAATGGAGGTTTCCCTCATAACTGAAGCCTGACCAACATCATCTAATCTTGTTGCCAACATTATAGAGCCAAAGGAAAAATATGCTATGATACCTCCAATAATTCCTCGACCAACTAACCCAGAAAGATTTGGTTTTTCTGACACTAAACTCCAGCGCATATAAGCTATCAGGGGCATAAAGAAACCATCTAGCAGAAAGAGCCAAAAGATAAAAGTAAAGGGATTATATGTAGATCTAATCCCATATGTATCGTACGTGGTATATATTGCCACAAATAGCCCAGTTATCACTGCTAACATTAGTGCAAGACCTAAGGAAACTCTATCAATAACAACTGTCTTTAAATTATAGAACGCCAAACCAAAGATTCCAATTAGTAGAGAAATTAATCCTAATATCTGTATTAATGAAAAAACCTCTCCAAAGATAAAAAATGCTGCAACAACTGTAAATACTGGTGATGTTCCTCGAACTATTGGGTAAACTACCGTGTAGGCACCTCGGCTATAGGTCCAAGCCTGTAAAACTTTATAAATAGAATGAATCACAAGTGCGATGAATAATATTGACCACATATGTGGTTCCGGGACTGGCACGACAAAAATTACAAATGGTAAGGCTATTAGGCCATAGCTTAAGTCCATGGCACCACGTGATAGCCAAGGATCATGCTTACCTTTTTGTAATGCTCCAAAAGTTGCGTGCAAAGCTGCAGCAGCTAAAGCTAAAAATATAGCAACCCAGTGACCTGCGTTAGTTCCTTCTAGTAATAAAAACTGTTCTATCAATTATCAGAGCCAGTTAGTGCTCGAGCAAAGTCTTTAGAGTCAAATGGTGCAAGATCATCAATCTGCTCACCAATTCCAATTGCGTGTACTGGTAGACCAAATTTATCTGCTAGAGCAACCAGAACTCCACCTTTTGCAGTTCCATCCAACTTAGTCATTATTAGTCCAGACACCTCTGAGATTTGACGAAAAACTTCTACCTGATTTAAAGCATTTTGACCCGTTGTAGCATCGAGAACTAATAACGTATTATGAGGTGCTGTCGGATCTTTCTTCTTAATAACTCGTACAATCTTTGCTAATTCTTCCATTAAATCAGAACGGTTTTGTAATCGCCCTGCTGTATCTATTAATAAAAGATCAGCTCCATCTTCTTCTGCTTTTGTCATAGCTTCAAAGGCCAACGAAGCAGGGTCAGAACCCTCTGGTGCAGTCAGCACTGGAACTTGTGCTCGATCACCCCATACTTGCAATTGTTCGACTGCCGCTGCCCTAAAGGTATCTCCAGCAGCTATAATTACTTTTTTGTTAGCCATTTTAAATTGGCTAGCTAATTTTCCAATAGTCGTAGTTTTACCAGATCCATTAACTCCAACCACTAAAACTACTTGTGGTCGCTTTGAAAAAATTGGCATCGGTTTAGCTACACTATCCATAATTTCAGCTATTTGATTGGCTAATAAGCCTTTAACCTCTTTGGTGGAAAGTCTCCTTCCCATATTACCTTCTGCTAAATTTGCCGTGACACGCACAGCTGTTTCCACACCCATATCTGATGCAATTAGAAGCTCTTCTAGAGCTTCCAACATTTCATCGTCTAATGCTCTTTTAATAATCTGGCTTTTATTTTTACTTCCAATAATTCTTTTAAAGAAATTTGTCTTTACTGGTTCTGAAACTTTCTCATGATCTAAAACCACTTTAGTAGATTTATTACTAGGATTTATCCCTTCCTGAAAATTGGACGTTGGCTCTGGTGCAACTTCAGGCTCAGGCGTTGGCTCCGATGCAACTTCAAGCTTAGGCGTTGGCTCTGATGCAACTTCATGCTCAGGCGTTGGCTCTGGTGCACCTTCAGGCTCTCCGAGACCTCCATCCTTAACAATATGATCTATACCTTCTTCCAGTTTTGAAGAAGATCTAAATAAACGATCTTTTAGCTTTTTAAAAAATGACATTATCTACCAAAATTTCACAATTACATATGGAGTAGTACTTTGAGAGTGGAAGTAAAAGAGGTTATGCCTGATTAATTTCCAATATTAAACCGATCCTTTTTAAGCCTCTTAATAATTAAATATTTTTTTACATTTATTTTTATAACAAATATTTTCCATCTTTGAACTCAATAACCATATCTTTCTTTTTTTTGATATTAAACTTTGAGGAGATAATTTTTTTATCAATCCAAACTACTGAATAACCACGCTCTAAAGTTGTGTGATAACTCAAATTCATTAAAAGTTGACCTTGATACTTTAATCTCTTCGACTTTTCTTGCAATTCTATATTCGTAAGAAAGGATAATTTCTTAGCCAAAGCTTCAAGTTTTTCTTCTGCACTCTCAAGATTTTTCTTTAGTTTCGCATTACTCAGCCGTACTCCAATACCATCAAAAGTACTCCTTTTCAATTTAACTTGGCTACCGATCAGCCTCCGAATTGATTGAAAATGATCATCAAATAAATTTTGTGCAATAGTCATTACATTCTTCAACAAATTTGATCTTAGACCAGCCATAATTCTTTCACTGTTTAACCTTTTAGCTTGAATAGCGTAATTCAATGCTTTTGGCATACGTAAACTTATAGACTGTAGTTTATCTGAAGGGCTAGCTAACAAGTCCTCTGGACGATTTAGAAAACGAAGTAAATAAGTTAGTCTTTCTGCTTTAACTTCATGGAGTTTAGCTATCACATTGATTAATCTTGCTTCCAAACTTCTTAGTTCTGCAAGTAAGTTCACTCTTACTGGAACCACAATTTCTGCTGCAGCGCTAGGCGTAGGAGCCCTTATATCTGACGCATAATCTATCAAAGTAGTATCAGTTTCATGGCCAATTGCCGATATAATTGGGATACTGGAATTTGCCACTTCTCTTACTACAACTTCCTCATTGAAGCCCCATAAATCTTCTATAGAGCCCCCCCCTCTAGCGATGATCAAGACGTCTGGTCGATAGCCCCCCTTGCTAACAGGAATGGCATTAAAGCCCCTTATTGCCTTAGAAACTTCAACTGCACATTTTTCGCCCTGCACGGTTACTGGCCAAACGACAACATTACTAGGGAAACGATCTCTCAATCGATGTAAAATATCGCTTAGAACAGCTCCTTGGGGTGACGTAATTACTCCAATTAAATTAGGGATATAAGGAATTCGTTTTTTATTTTCTTTATTAAAAAAGCCTTCTTTTTGAAGAGTTTCTTTTCTCTTTTCAAGCATTGCCATTAATGCACCGATCCCTGCAACTTTGAGATCATCGACTATAAGTTGATACTTTGATTGACTTCCAAAACTAGTAACTTTTCCTGTTGCCGTAACCTCAAGTCCCTCTTCTGGAACTATCGCCAAACCAGGTACTTGCCCTTTAAAAGTCACTGCTGCTAACACAGACTTTTCATCCTTAATATCATAGTATAAATGACCAGAGCGGGCAGTGAATACTCTTCCTATTTCGCCTCTTACACGAACTCTTGAAAATTCACTCTCTATTAAACTTTTTATTGATGCTGAAATCTCAGAGACACCATATTCTGGAACATTCCTGCTCTTATCGTCTTCATCAATTAACTTCATTTAGTTGGCTCTCTTGTTTTTTTCTAATCGCCATCATAATAACTTTTATAAGGAAATTAAACTGGAACTTTAAATGAATATATTAATTATAGGTTCAGGAGGAAGAGAGCACTCGTTGGCCTGGGCGATAGCACAAAACCCTAAATGTGAAAACCTAATGGTTGCTCCTGGTAATCCAGGTATTGCTGAAATAGCAACATGTGTAGATATAGACGTCTATAATAATTCTCAAATACTAGAGTTCTCACAAAACAATAAAGTAGATCTAGTTATAATAGGTCCTGAAGGACCACTTGAAAATGGACTATCTGACCGACTAAGAAAAGGTGGAATAACGGTATTCGGATGCTCAAAGGAAGCAGCAAAATTAGAAAGTTCAAAAAAATTTACAAAAGATTTATGTAAAAAAATTGGTGCTCCCACGGCAAACTTTGAGTTTTTTAGCAGTGTAAAAAAGGCTAAAGAATATGTGGTAAAACACGGTGTACCGATTGTAATAAAGTTAGATGGTTTAGCAGCGGGCAAAGGGGTTATAGTCGCAATGGACCAAAAAACTGCTTTCAATGCTATTGATAGTTTTTTAGAAAAAAAAGAAACTGCGATACAAAATAAAATACTTATTGAGGAGTACTTAGAGGGTGAAGAAGCGTCTTTTTTTGTACTATCAGATGGAAAAAACTTACTACCCATTGGATCAGCACAAGACCACAAAACGGCTTACGATAATGATCAAGGCCCTAATACTGGAGGAATGGGCGCATATTCTCCAGCCCCCGTATTAACTCAATCGATAATGGATCTAACCATAGAAAGTATAATAAAGCCCACAATTAAAGAAATGTTTAATAGAGGCACACCTTACAAAGGCGTTATCTTTGCAGGCTTAATGATAAAAAATGGAATTCCAAAGCTTATAGAGTATAATGTTAGATTTGGAGATCCTGAGTGCCAAGCTTTAATGATACGACTAGGTCCACAGGTCTTAGATCTCATTGTAGCATGCTGCTCAACTAAGTTAGATAAAGCAAAAATAAACTGGGCCAAAGATCATTCTGTTACAATTGTTCTGGCGAACAAGGGATATCCTGGAAATTATAAAAACGGTTCAAAAATACGTTTTGTTGAAGAATTAAAGAATGATAGCCTCAACCAGATTTTTCATGCTGGAACCAAAAAACATAACTCCCACCTTATAGCAAATGGAGGTAGAGTTCTAAATATTACCGCACGTGGAGATAGCCTTTTAGAAGCTCGTGATCGAGCATATAAAACTCTTAAAAAAATAAATTGGCCAGAAGGGTTTTATAGGTCAGACATCGGATGGCGAGCGCTTTAATGTGTATAATTCCCAGTCTAATCCAATTCTTTAAATACACTTTTAAGGAAAATTAACGTTATATTTGCCTTTCTGGCATATTAACTACTAAACCATCAAGTTGATCAGTTACTTTTATTTGACATGTAAGACGAGAACGCACCGAGTCAGGTTCATATGCAAAATCAAGCATATCTTCTTCCATAGGATCCTTCTCTGGTAGTTTTTCAATCCAGTCTTCCGATATATAAACATGGCATGTGGAGCAAGCGCAAGCTCCTCCGCAATCTGCTTCAATCCCTGGAATATTATTATTACGAGCACCTTCCATAACAGTCAAACCAGGCTCAACATCTACTAAATGCTTTTCGCCACTGTACTCAATATATGTAATTTTAACCATCTTGATGCCTCATAAATAAAACCTAAGAGAAGGGAATAGTATAGACTATCAGGTTTTTCTAGACCAAGTTTTATATATTGTAAAAATAATTATTTGTTCTATCTTTGTTCTTATGATTAAAACTAAAAATAATAGTATTTGGCCAAAGCCACCTTCGTGTATAGTGAATTGTCAACTGCAGGAGCCCCCAAACGGAACAACTATATCTGTGGCAGGGCTTGTGTTAGTTCGCCAACGCCCTGGAACAGCGAATGGCGTTGTGTTTATTACTCTAGAAGATGAGACAGGTACAGCTAATATAATTATTTGGAAGAACATATTTAAACAATATAGAAGAGCCATCATAGAGAGCCGGCTACTACGAGTAACAGGAACTATTCAACGCCAGGGAGATGTTAGTCATATTATTGCAAAGCATCTTGAAGATATATCTTACATGCTCGATGAAGTCTTAAATTAGTATTCAGTTTAAGACTTCAATCCAGCCTTAAAGATAAAAAACGCAAGCGATCTTCTGACTTTATAAGAAATAATAGTGATTTCTTTTTAGCACTTTTAGAGTCTTGAAGAAGTTTTTTAAAGATACTTAAAGATAGCAGCTTTTCTTGAGCTACCTCAACTATCAAATCACCTACTCTTATTCCTTTTTCATAAGCCTCACTATCTTTTAAAACATCTTTAACTATAAGCCCATCAACATCTTTACTAAAGTTAAACTCACCTCTCGAACTATCATTTAACACTGACAGGCTCATACCTAATATAAGCTCTACTACGGGGGCAGAAGGATTTTCATTTTTAGGAAAGGCTGTTGCCTCAGCTAACTCTCTTTGCCCTAAACGTACTTTAATAGTTATTTTCTTTCCTTTTCTGAGAAGTACTACATTTACAGTCTTATTTACAGCTGTTTTACCGACCACTCTGACCAACTCTTTAGTATTACTAACTTCAATTCCATCAAAAACTAAAATGACGTCACCCGACTTAATACCACCGTCTTTTGCGGGCCCCTCCGGAACTTCAGTGACGAGGATTCCATCAATTGATTCAATCCCAATTGCTTCTGCGATATCCTCAGTTAAATCTTGTATTCGTACGCCCAACCAACCGCGTCTGGTTCCTCCAAACTTTTTTAATTGCGTAATAACTGGCGAAACAACGTTTGAAGACATTGAGAACCCGATGCCAATAGAACCGCCATTCGGTGATAATATAGCTGTATTAACTCCAATCACCTCCCCGGCTGTATTAAATAACGGTCCTCCAGAATTTCCTCTATTTATAGCAGCATCAGTTTGAATAAAATCGTCATAGGCACCAGCCAACTCTCTTTTCCTGGCTGATATAATACCTACAGACACAGAAAAACCTTGGCCTAAAGGGTTCCCAACAGCCATAACCCAATCTCCAACTCTACCAGAGTCGCTGTCACCGAATGACACAAACGGTAAAGGTATATCACTGTCAACCTTAAGAAGAGCAATATCAGTCTTTGGATCCAATCCAACTACTTTTGCTTTAAGACGTCTTCCACTGAAAAATTCAATCTCGATTTCGTCAGCTTTGTCAATGACATGATTATTTGTTACGATATAACCATCCTCAGATATAATGAAACCTGACCCCAAAGCTGATGAAGCTCTAGGTTTTCTATTTTGATCTCGTTCTAAAAAATCTTTAAATAGATCTTCGAAAGGTGAACCTTTTGGTACTACTGGCTTTTGCTCCCTAGAAATCTGTTCAATAACTGTAGAGGTAGTAATGTTTACAACGGATGGGCTAACAGTCTCTGCCAGGTCAGCGAAGCTTTTTGGCATTTCAGCAACTGAGTTGTGTGCACTAATTGTAATTAGTAGAAAAACTACAGATACAAATTTATATAATATCAAAGATTTTTGCTTCATTAAATTCCTCATAAACAAGTATATTGAAAAAAAAGGATTGTGGTTCAGTACTTAATTAAGACTGTAAAAAGTTATATAAAAGACCTTAAGTTAAATATTACTATCGTATTAAATTTCACATAATTTTTTCTGAAATCCATATTAAAAAGGTTCCTATAGCTAAACCAAAAAGCCCTATTATGCGCCTATTCTCTACTGTCGATTTAAGTAAAACTTTTAATATTTTCTCTAGGTATGTCGGCGCAAGAGCGATTATACACCCCTCAAGCGCCAACACTAACCCAATTGCCAGTACAAGCTTATTAAATATCAACTACCAGTATCCGATTTAAGATAGTTAAAAAACTCACTGTCCGGTCGAACTACCATAGTCGTACTATCTGCACTCAATGCATTTCCATACGCATTTATTGATCTATAGAATTCAAAAAACTCTGGATCTGCACCATATGCTTTAGCAAAAATTGCATTTCGTTGAGCATCAGCTTCACCTCGTACGATTTCTGATTGTTTAGTAGCTTCAGACACCAACTCTACAACAGTTCTATCAGCCTGAGCACGTAGTCTCTGAGCCGCCTCCTTACCACGCGCAATTTCATCAGCTGCTTCTCTGTCACGCTCTGCTCTCATTCGGCTAAAAGTAGCATCCAGATTCTGTTCAGGTAGATTAGTTTGCTTCAACCGCACATCTATTACCTCAAGACCGAGAGGCAATGCCTTTCTACGGGCTTGATCTGTTATTCGAGACATAAGTTCTGCACGATCCGCAGATAAAATTGTATTAGACGTAACACCTTCAGAACCCAAAACTTCTCTGATAACAGGGTTCAATATACTCTCCAACCTATCCTCAGCAGTTCTCAATCCTCCAACCCCAACAGCTTGTCTGAACTGAACAACATCCGAAATTCTGTATCTTGCGAAAGCATCTACCACTAGCCGCCGATCATCCGAAGGAGTTACTTCTGTGGGAACAGTGTCAAGAGATAAGATACGGTCATCATATCGCACGATTTCTTGAATAAAAGGTATTTTGAACGCTAATCCCGGGTTTTCTTTAACTGCTTTAATTTGTCCAAACTGTAAGACTAAACCTTTTTGACGTTCGTCGACTATAAAAACAGATGAAAGTAATATAAGTATTAAACCACCTACAAAAACTGATATGAGAACACTTTTACTCATTAGTTAGACTCCCCTGATTTATTGTTACTTTTATTCATTAACTCATTTAAGGGCAGGTATGGAACAATATTTGAAGTCCCTCCTCCACCAGCATCATCTACAATAATCTTATTCATCGAACCATAGATTCCTTCCATAGCTTCGATATACAACCGTTTTCTCGTAACTTCTGGTGCCTTTGTATACTCTGCTAACACAGCTGAGAATCGACTTGCTTCACCTTCAGCCCCATTCACTACCATAGCCCTATAACCTTCAGCTTGTTCGAGTAACTGAGAGGCTTCACCACGAGCTCCAGCTAATACTGTATAAGCATAAGCATCAGCCTGCCTCTCTAACTTATCTCTTTCCTGCTCTGCAGCCTGAACCTCTCTAAAGCTATCAATAACTTCTAAAGGAGGGTCAGCTTTATCGAGATTTAATCGGACTATGTTTACTCCACTATCATATTCATTCATTGTCTCTTGGATAAGGAGCTTAGCGGTGTCAGCAATAATTTGCCTATCCCTATTAAGGATAGGGGCTAATTCCGATCTAGCTATTACTTCTCGCATAGCAGACTCAGAAACTGCTCTAATTGTCGACCTTGGTTCAGCAAGGTTAAATAAAAACTTTGCCGGATCATTTATATTCCAGACAACTTGAAAATCAATGTCTACAATGTTTTCATCCGTAGTAAGCATTAGGCCACTATCACCTCTGCCACCTAAACCAATATCTTCTGTTTGCTCTCTGGTTACCGGAATTACTTCTTTCGAAACAAATGGCCAAGGTGCAAAATTTAAACCAGGGTTTCCTATCGATGAAAATTCTCCAAGGAATAACTCTACAGACTGTTCTTCAGGCTTCACTGAGTAAAGTGATGTAAATAACCAGAGAGCCGCCGCTCCTAATACTACCAGACCAAAAGATCCTTTTGAGAGCCCGCCACTTCCATTTTGTCCGCCAGAACCACCTGTTTTTCCGCCTTTTCCTCCCATTAAAACTCGAAGTTGTTCCTGACCTTTTTTTACGATATCTTCAATTTCAGGAATCTTTTGTCCTCCAAGTCCTGACCCAACTGGCTCATTAGTTTTTTGTCCGTCATCACTGTTATCACCGCCACCCCAAGGGCCACCACCATTATTACCAGCCATTACTTTTTTCCTTTACAAGAATTTTTAAATTAAACCTCTTACCGTTAAATGGGGCCTTAATACTCAAATTCAACCTCTATTAATCGGATTCTTCATCGTAACCAATTCTTCTGCAATTGTGGGGTGCACCGCACAAACTTGATCGAACTGATCTTTTGTCGCCCCCATCTTAATTGCAATTGATACTAGTTGGATCATTTCTGCTGCATCAGGCGCCACAATATGACAACCAATTACCACATTTGTCTGTTTTGATACAATCAATTTCATCAATACTTCTTCACTTTTTGAAATAAATGATTTCTCCATGGATCTGAACTTAGATTCGTAAACTAATATTGGTTCGAGTTTTAAAGCATCTTTTTCACTCAATCCAATGGACCCTAATTCAGGTTGTGTGAACACCGCTGAAGGCACCAAATGATGATCAACTGCTGTGGGATTTCCAAAAAACATAGTTTGAGCAAAAGCCATTGCCTCGTTTATTGCTACAGGCGTTAAATTAATTCTGTTTGTAACATCCCCAATTGCAAAAATTGAAGGTAGATCCGTTTGTGAATATTTATCTACTAATATCTCACCAGATACCCCTGTTTTTAGACCAACATTGTGTAAACCTAAGGTTTTTGTGTTGGGCTTTCTTCCAGTTGCAAACAATACATCATCAAATAATTCCGTGGATCCATGCTGAAAATTAATTTTTAACTGATCAACTTGACGACTAAGTTTTGAAATATTTTCATTACATCTTATCTTTATTCCGTCAGTGACCATATTTTGAGAAATCAGTTGTGATGCATCATCATCGAAACTCCTCAATATATTTTGTCCCCTGTAAATCTGAGTTACATCTACACCTAACCCATTAAAAATGCAGGAAAATTCACTTGCTATATAACCACCCCCAACTATTAAAAGTGATTTTGGTAACTTTTTAAGTCCAAAAACATCATCTGAAACCATACCTAAACTGGAACCAGTTACCTCAGGTCTTGCTGCCTGCCCTCCAACCGCAATCAAGATAGTCTTGGCTCTAATTTCCTCACCTGAACTCAACAGGACTGTATGGGGATCTTTGATCTGTGCCCAATCATCAAAAACACTAACCCCTGATACTTCGAGGAGTTTCCTATACACTTTTTCTAATCGAACTAGTTCAGCATCTAGCTTTTCCTTGAAATGCTTCCAAGAAAACCCAGTCACATTTACATCCCAACCATACTCTCTTCCTTCATTAAAGTTTTCTTGGTATTTAGAAGCATAAACCATCAATTTTTTTGGGACACAGCCCCGAATGACACAAGTACCACCCATTCTATCTCCCTCTGCAAGGCAAACTTTATATCCTTGCGCTGCGACAACACGAGCAGCCCTAACTCCTCCAGATCCACCACCAATAACAAAAAGATCACAATCAAATTTCATCTAAAACTTACTTTCTAATATTTAAACTCATGAAACATTTGGTCCAAATCTACGTTCCGGCTAGACACCATGTTCCTTGATGGCTCATGTACCGAAACCTTACCCCCTTTTTCACCCAAGATTAAAATGTCACAACTATTAATAAATAATCCATTTTCCACAACACCAGGAACCAAATTAAGTTCGCGACTCAATAACAAAGGTTCAAAAATTTTTGTAAGCTCTAAGTCTAAAATAAAATTTCCTTCATCAGTTTTTAGTGTAAAATTATCATTCATTCTCTGATTAATTTGGTAATTTTTATAACCAAGTTTATTTAATATGGATACTATGCATTCTTTACTTGAGCTTGAACCGAATTTGATCAATTCAACAGGAAGCGGAAACGAACCCAATGAATCAACGTATTTCATTTGATCAGCTACGATAATTACTTTATTTGAAGCTGCTGCAACAATTTTTTCATGCAACAAAGCAGCACCACCACCTTTAATAAGGTTGTAGTTTTTATCACATTCATCAGTCCCATCAATTGTAATATCTAGAAATTTAACCTCGTCCAGTGTAGTGGTCTGTATCTGATACTCCAAAGCAAGTTTAGCAGTCTGATTAGAAGTCGGAACAGCCTTAATACTTATTCCTTCCTTATAGATCTTGTTCGCCAAACATTTTATCATCCAGGCAGCCGTAGATCCGGTGCCAAGACCAACATTCATGCCATCTTGTATGTATTCAACTGCAATAGCTGCTGCGGCCAACTTTGCCCGATCAATATCTTTTAGATCCACAGATTTTATCATTTTGACATTCCAGAGTCATTTCATTACTTGAAGTTACTAGATTTCTCAAAGAATTACTAAAGTACTTCGAGCACATTTGTAAGATATTTTTTTGGAAGTATAATTATAGCTGATCTATGATTAAAGCTTAATTGGACTTTTGAAACTACTTCGTTAGAAGTCCCAACTTTTTTTGCAGGGTTCAATTTTAAATTATCTATTGGGTACTTTAGCCCTTGGCTAGCCCCCTCAATAGAGCTCATCGGAAATACTGAAAAACGAGTTCCAACCGGTAACTTAATTGAAAGAACGTCAGGGCAAAGAAAACAAATGTCTCTGGAGCCAATCAATATACACTTTTGCTCAGGAAACTTTACTAAAGCTGACAAGTTTGCGAGCTCGTGATCCAACCGCCCGCCTAAAAACCCAATACCTATAAATTTTGGGGCGATCACTAGATGCAAGCACTTTTCTAAATCTGTACTATCTTGGCAATCAATTTCACAAAACTCATCTTTGCTATATAGAGCCTTAACTTTTGTAGAGACAGAATCCATATCCCCTATTACAAACTTAGCCTTTACTCCCTCTCGATGTGCGGCATTTGCTCCGCCATCCGCAACCACAACAGAGGAAGATTTTAATAACGCTTTTTTAAAATCATTTCTACTATATGGCCCATTACCAACTAACATTACAGTCTCAGTAAAGTTAATCGATCTATCCAATTGTTATTTCCATTTCACTTGTAGAGATTGAGTTAGTTCTAGTTATCTTGCTTTTCTATCTGTCCAATTCCCTTAAAAATAAACTTGAAGGGTAGAGCCCAAACGACTCCTAAGAAAACATAAACAAAAAACTCTAAAAATAGATTAGATCGAGGGAAAAAACTCATTATAAAAACAGCTGCAATAATATAAAGAGGTAAACCAATTATAAGAATTACTAACGATAACTTTCTACGACTTTTATACTTCATTTTTTCTCCTGAATCCAAATTAATCCGAAAAAGGATCTGTCACAAGTATAGTATCTTCTCGTTCTGGCGAAGTGGACAACATTGCAACAGGGCATCCTATTAATTCTTCTACTCGACGCACGTATTTGATAGCTTCAGGTGGCAAATCAATCCAACTTCTGGCGCCTTCAGTACTTCCACTCCATCCGTCCATAGTTTCATATATAGGCTTACAACGCGACTGCTGGTCTGCCGCTGTCGGTAGAAAATCAAGTTTCCTGCCATCCAACTCGTAGCCAATACAAATATGCAAGTACTTAAATCCATCAAGGACATCAAGTTTTGTTAGAGCAATTCCGGCCACGCCAGATATCGCACAGGTTTGCCTAACCAATGCTGCATCAAACCATCCGCAGCGCCTTTTTCGTCCTGTTACTGTACCAAATTCTTTTCCCCTCTCCCCCAATCTTTGTCCATCATGGTCCAATAGTTCTGAGGGGAATGGGCCTTCTCCAACTCGTGTTGTATATGCTTTGACTATCCCTAGAACAAAGTCGATTGCTCCTGGACCAACTCCTGAACCAGTTGCTGCTTGTCCTGCAATTACATTAGATGATGTAACAAAGGGATAAGTTCCAAAGTCGACATCAAGCAAAGAGCCTTGAGCACCTTCGAATAATATTCGTTTTCCAGACCTTCTCTTTTCGTTCAAAACCTTCCAAACGGGAGCAGCATATTTAAGTATTTCTGGTGCCACATCTTCCAATTTTTTTATTAAAATTTCTGAGTTTACAGGAGCCATATCCATACCACGACGGATTGTATTATGATGTAAAAGTAATCTCTCCACTCTTTGAGTAAGTGTATCTCTATCACCTAAATCAGAAACTCGAATCGCTCTTCTTCCAACTTTGTCTTCATAAGCTGGCCCTATACCTCGTCCAGTAGTCCCAATTTTCGCTACATCAACTTGAGACTCTCTAGCCCTATCTAATTCACCGTGGATCGGAAGAATAAGCGATGTATTTTCAGCCACAATAAGGTTCTCTGGAGAAATTTTTACTCCTTGACCTCTAAGTTTTTCTATTTCTTCACAAAAGTGCCATGGATCTAAAACAACACCATTACCAATAACACTAAGCTTTCCTTTTCGAACGATACCAGAGGGCATTAAGGAAAGCTTAAATACTTCTCCGTCAATAACCAAAGTATGTCCAGCGTTATGTCCACCTTGGAAACGTACAATTACGTCAGCTCGTTCACTTAGCCAATCAACAATTTTACCTTTTCCTTCGTCACCCCACTGAGCTCCAACAACAACGACATTAGCCATAATATCTCCTTAAAGGTAATCTAACTAGATTCGTATACCTGTGTGAGCTGAATAGTGAAAGTTATATTCTTACAATTGAACTAAACTTTTCTATAAAAAACCTTGCAAGCAGTCACTTGTCACCTTAAAGACAAGCCCAAGTGTAATAAAGAACTGTGAAAATGCAAAATATAATTTTAACTATACATCTAATTATTACCCTAGCCTTAATTTGTATTGTACTGATCCAAAGGTCTGAGGGTGGTGGACTAGGAATAGGCGGCGGCGGCGGCGGCGGCGGAATGACAGGTAGACCAGGAATTAGTGCTCTCGGAAAAGTGACTTGGGCATTAGGAGTAGCTTTCGTAATAACCTCAATTACTCTCACAGTGGTAGCAGCGCAAAAATCAACTGACGCTTCAGTTTTAGATAATATAGAATTGATTGAGGAGCTAAAAAAGGATGGAGGATTGAAATCTTCAACAGTACCAACTTTGGATGGCTCTTCTCCTTTAACTCCTCCTAGGGCTGATAAATGATCTAGTTCGTGAAACACGAACTAGTTAAAATATATACCCTAAATACATTTTATATTAAGTTATGGTGTTGTTAAAAGTTGTAAAATACTTTACTAATTTAATCCCGTGGGTAGATCGCTTTTTAAGGTAATCTAAACCTACAGAAAAGGTATCACGGGGCACCCAAATATAATGGCAAAATATATATTTATTACTGGCGGAGTGGTTTCATCATTAGGAAAGGGGCTAGCCTCTGCAGCGCTAGGGGCTTTACTCCAGGCAAGGGGGTACTCCGTACGTTTAAGGAAGTTAGATCCCTATTTAAATGTTGATCCTGGAACAATGAGCCCTTTTGAGCACGGAGAAGTATTCGTTACAGATGATGGTGCAGAAACAGATCTAGACCTAGGCCATTACGAGCGTTTCACTGGTGTTGCAGCAAGTAATACTGATTCTATTAGTTCGGGAAGAATTTACTCAACGGTTCTTGAAAAAGAAAGAAGAGGGGATTACCTTGGTCGCACTATTCAGGTAATTCCACATGTTACTGATGAAATAAAAGAGTTTTTAAAGATTAATGAAGCAGATGTAGACTTTATGCTTTGTGAAATTGGGGGAACAGTTGGTGACATCGAAGGGTTACCTTTTTTTGAGGCCATAAGGCAATTTGGTCAAGACAAACCACGTGGAGAATGCATTTATGTTCATCTTACTTTATTACCTTATATAACGGCATCAGGTGAGTTAAAAACTAAACCCACTCAGCACAGTGTAAAAGAGCTTCGCTCTATTGGGATTGCTCCAGATGTTCTGGTATGTAGATCTGAGAGGCCTATTCCCAAAAAGGAACGTGAAAAGCTCGCATTGTTTTGTAACGTTAGATCTGATTGCGTAATCAGTGCACAAGATCTGAAATCCATATACGAAGCCCCATTAGCTTACCATAGTGAGGGGTTAGACAAGGCTGTTCTAGATGCATTTGGAATTTCTCCTACAACGCAACCTAATTTAAAGCGCTGGGAAGACGTATATGATTGTATTTTTAATGCAGAAGGTGAACTAAAAGTTGCTATCGTCGGGAAATACACCCAACTAGAGGATGCATATAAGTCCGTTGCAGAGGCGTTAACTCACGCTGGTATTGCTAATCGCGTAAAAGTTAAAATATCTTGGGTAGATGCAGAGGCTTTTGATTTAATCCCAGCAGAGCCATTTCTAGAGGGATTTGATGCTATTTTGGTTCCAGGCGGATTCGGAGAGCGAGGCACCGAAGGAATGATCAAGGCTGCTCGCTTCGCGCGAGAGCGCGATATTCCCTATCTTGGTATTTGTCTGGGCATGCAGATGGCAGTAGTAGAGGCATCAAGGAACCTAGCAAACATCAAAAATGCAGGATCAGAAGAGTTCGACGATAAGAAGAAAAAGAATCGTTTTACATATGTTGTGTATCATCTCAAAGAATGGGTGCAGGGAAACAGTAAGGTTAAAAGGAAAGAGCATGATGATAAGGGTGGAACTATGCGCCTTGGTGCTTATAATGCTAAGCTGAGAGCTGGCTCAAAAGTTGCACAAATTTATGGTAATTTACTCATAGAGGAACGGCATCGTCATCGCTACGAAGTTGATATCAAGTTTAGAAACGAATTAGAGAAATTAGGTCTTATGTTCTCAGGAATGTCTCCTGATGATCTACTACCTGAGATAATAGAGTTAGAGGATCACCCTTGGTTCATTGGAGTACAGTTTCATCCAGAACTAAAGTCTAAACCTTTCAATCCACACCCATTGTTTTCTGACTTTATAAAAACTACAAAAATGATATCAAGATTAGTTTAAATGCTAAAATAAATTTAAAAGGATTTTAAAATGACCAAAGGTTATTGGGTTGCACATATGGACATCGAAGATGTCGACAAATACAAAAGCTACCAACAAGCAAACAAAAGGCCGTTTGAAAAGTTTGGGGCGAAATTTTTAATTCGAGGTGGAGTACAAGATGTACGTGAAGGTGTTTCTAAAAGTAGGACAGTTGTTATTGAATTTGAAAGCTTGGAAACAGCGATTGCCTGCTATGAAAGTCTCGATTATCAAGAAGCAAAAAAACTTAGAGATCCTATTTCAAATGGAGATCTAGTAATAATCGAGGGCTCATAGCCAAAAACCAATTTTCTACTAAAAGTGAGAGAGATGATAAAAAACTTTTTTAAAAAAAACTCGAAATCAACTGAAGAGTTAGTTGAACACAATGATGAGAGGGTTGCACTTACAGCTTTACTAATAAAGATAGCAAAAAGTGATTATGAATACTCATCTTTGGAAAAATCTAGTATTAAAATTATACTTAAGAAACGATTTTCAATTTCAGAACTCGAAGTAACAGACCTCATCACTAAAGCCGAACTATTAGAAGATGAATCTTCAGATAGCGTTAGGTTTACTAAGGTAATAAAGGAGTTTGTTCCACTAGAGAAAAGAAATGAAATAATTGAAATATTTTGGGAGTTAGTTCTAGCTGACGGTATAAGGGAAGATGATGAAAATAGTCTTTTGCGGATACTCGGTTCCTTACTTGGTGTGAATGATCGTGATGTTGCCTTCGCTCGTCAAAATGTACAGATCAAACTTTAATAATTAAAATCTGTTTGATTTACTTACTATAAAAATGAAATTGTGCGCTTAATCAAAGAAAGTCCCTGATCGCTAGAAAACCTGTGATCTTCACCCTTAAGTAATATCAGTTCTATATCTTTAGCGTTTATATGATTAAATAAACGAATTGCCGTTTTCACTTCTACAGATATATCCGCAGTACCTTGAAGAACTCTAACAGGAACCTGAAAATCTAGAGGCTCACGTAATACTAGATTTAATCTTCCTTCATTAATTAATTCTTTGGTAATAATATACGGTTCACCATATTCTGAAGGTATTAAAAGTTCTCCAATTCTGAGTTTTTCTTTTTCATCAATAGAAAGGTTCTTCCATATACTATCTTCTGTAAAGTCAGGTGCTCCAGCTATTGTTACAATACCACCTACAAGTTTTGGAAGTTTCTTTGCTATTAGTAACGCGATCCATCCACCCATTGAGGACCCTATTAATATTTGTGGCCCGTCAGTTAGTGTATCAATAGCGTCAACTGCATCTGTGAACCATTGACCAATTGTACCATCAGAAAATTTTCCTGAAGACCTACCATGACCAGAGTAATCAAACCTGAGGTATCCTTGCCCAGTTTCTTTGGCATAGTTCTCTAGAAACATAGCTTTGCTACCTTCCATATCTGACATAAATCCACCCAAAAACACTAACCCTGGGCTACTGCCAATTATTTTATTATAAGCTATGTTTTTTCCAGAAGTTCCCTTGAAATACTCTGTCATACTAAAGCTCCTTATAAGTAAAAATCACTTTACACAAAAGAAATCTATTACTGAATAGTAAAGCTTTAAGACATCAGTAAAGTAAAGTCAGTATAATTATGGGGTAAGGAATATATGGTCTTGACGCGTATACAAAGTATAGTGCATTTAAAGACAAAGCTTTGTAAACGGGCGTACTGTAGGCGCCAAATCAACGAGGAGAATACTTTTTGAGTAAAATACATTTAACTTTTCCTGATGGCCATAAACGTGATTTTGCATCAGGGGTAACTCCTTTTGAGGTTGCTAAATCAATATCAATATCGCTATCAAAAGCAGCAATATCTGCATTTATAGATGGGCAGCATTGGGACCTAAGTTGGCCTATAATTAGAAGTGGGACAATTTCAATTAACACCACAAAAGATAGTGCTCCAGCCTTAGAATTAATAAGGCATGATTTAGCGCATGTAATGGCTAGAGCAGTCCAAGAGCTTTGGGTAGACGTAAAGGTTACTATTGGACCAGTAATCAAGAATGGATGGTATTATGATTTTGATAGAAAGGACCCCTTCACTCAAAACGACCTTATAACAATCGAAAAAAAGATGAAGGAAATAATTAATTTAAGGGACCCTATAACCACTGAAATTTGGGAAAGATCAAAAGCCATCGAATTCTACAAAAAAAATAATGAAAAATATAAAGTTGAGTTAATTGACGCTATAGGAAATGAAGAACCTTTAAGAATGTATTGGCACGGAAATTGGCAAGACCTTTGTAGAGGACCCCACTTTCAACATACTGGTCAAATTCCAGCCGACGGCTTTAAGCTTATGTCAGTTGCCGGCGCATATTGGCGTGGGGATTCCAAAAACAAAATGCTTCAAAGGATATACGGAGTCGCTTTTCAAAACCGAGAAGGCCTAAAAAATTATCTAAATTTCTTAGAGGAGGCGGACAAACGGGATCACCGAAAGTTAGGTAAAACTATGGATCTTTTTCATATGCAAGAAGAAGCCCCAGGACAGATTTTTTGGCATCCAAATGGCTGGAAAATTTATACAATACTTCAAGATTATATGAGAAGAAAACAGTTGGATGGGAACTATGTGGAAGTAAACACACCCCAGGTTGTTGACAGAAGGCTTTGGGAGAAGTCAGGGCATTGGGAAAAATATCAAGAAAATATGTTTATTGTAGAGGTTGACGAAGAGCATGCTAAAGAAAAAGCCGTAAATGCCCTTAAACCGATGAATTGTCCATGTCATGTCCAAATATTTAATCAGGGCTTAAAGTCTTATAGAGAGTTACCATTACGGATGGCTGAGTTCGGATCATGTAATCGATACGAACCTTCAGGTGCATTACATGGAATTATGAGAGTGCGTGGGTTTACCCAGGATGACGGCCACATATTTTGCCAAGAAGATCAAATAGAGTCTGAGACTAAGTTTTTCATTGAATTCTTATCAAACATTTACAGAGATTTAGGTTTTCCTAAATATAGAATTTTATTTTCTGATCGACCGCAGATTAGGTCAGGTGCTGATGACGTCTGGGAAAAAGCAGAGAACGCCCTTCTATCTGCGACTAGAGCTGCTGGTGTTGAACCTGAAATGAATCCAGGGGAAGGGGCATTTTATGGGCCAAAGTTAGAGTTTGTCTTAACAGATGCAATTGGACGCGATTGGCAATGTGGGACATTTCAAGTTGACTTTGTAATGCCAGAAAGGCTGGATGCGAGCTATGTTGGAGATGACGGTGCTAAGCACCGTCCAGTGATGTTACATAGAGCGACACTGGGTTCTTTTGAAAGATTTATAGGTATATTGATTGAGGAGCATTCAGGAAAGCTACCCTTTTGGCTTGCTCCAGTACAAGTAGTAGTTGCATCAATAATCTCTGATGCAAATGAGATGGTCACATCTTTAGTAAATTCCCTAAAAAACGTCGGAGTTCGAGTTGAGACAGACATTAGAAACGAGAAAATAAATTATAAAGTTAGAGAACATTCTTTGAAGAAAGTTCCAATTATACTTGCTCTAGGGAATAAAGAGGTAGAGAATCAAACAGTTACTGTACGTCGACTAGGAGAAAAAAATACCGAGATATTATCCTTAACAGAAATAATTAACTCACTAAAAACTCTTACTTTACCGCCAGATTTAAGGTAAAAATTTATGTGTAGTTTTTGAAAACCCACTATTTAACTAAACCCAAGGCCTGTTTTATTTCGGTGTTCCACCCCAAAAACAACGTACCATTATCAACTATTGGGCGTTTCATTACTGAAGGTGCAAAAATTATTAACTCTTTAACAGAAAGAGCCTGTTGCGCATCACTTAACTGACGCCACGTTGTGGACCTTTTATTTACTAAATCAAGTTTAAAAACTTCGATAAAATGTTCTAAATCTGCTGAATTTAAGGGGTTTTTTCGTATATCAATAAACTCAACATTATCCCATCGTTTCTTTAATTCAGAAAAAGCTTTTCGGCATTTATCACAGTTTTTTATTCCATAAATTTTTATCATTATAACTCCAGAACTATTAACATTAAGGCCATCTTAACATGTCATATATTAAACTAATTATCGAATTTTGGACAGAAACCTTGTTTAACATAATTTAAATAATTGAAAATTTTAAATTAAATATATTTTTGGTTTATGTGGTAAATAAAATATATATTATTTATTATTTTGTCTTTTTTGAAGTTTTTATTGCAGTTTCTGAAAATTCCGCTAATAAGATGGCTTGTGATACAGACTTTACGTTCCCGCCTTCTTTCTAGCAGCCGGACCAACTTGAAGATGCTGCACCGAACCGCCGCATAATGTGGGCGGAATAAAAAAGGAGATACGGGAATGGCTAATGGCACCGTAAAATGGTTTAATACAACTAAAGGCTTCGGCTTCATTGCACCAGATGATGGTGGAAAAGACGTTTTTGTTCACATTTCAGCTGTTGAACAAGCAGGTCTAACTGGTTTAAGAGACGATCAGAAAGTTCAATACGAAATGGTAGAAGGACGAGACGGAAGAGCTTCTGCTGGTGAACTAGTAGCACTAGATTAATTAAGTTTTCTAGCTTATTTTAAAACGCCACTTTTAAGTGGCGTTTTTTTTATTACTCTAAATTTAAGTGGCTAGAAATCTGTCGCTATTTAATAAAAATTTAATTTCGTTCGGTTAATAGTCTCATCAAAAATTTATACACCGGATACACCTAAATATTTCTTTGACCTATACACTTTATTTTTACGCTGGTAGCCAGAGTTATCCTCAGCTCGAGGACATGAAATTAATTAATATATGTTCTCGAATACAGTCGTTACAGTCGTGTATAAACATTCGACAATAGCTTCATAATCAACTAACTCACCCAACCCCCTTTTGCATTTTCAGATATAATTTTCTATAATTGTCATAACATCCAGTCAATTATAAAAAGAGTATAATTATATTGGACTGAAAATTTATACCGTCATTATAAATTACCACTTTCACTAGATAACTGTAACCGATAGTGGTTACTCTATCACTCTTTAATTAACTACTTTTGGAAGGCACCCATGAACATAGAATACTTACACACCATGGTCAGAGTAAAGGATTTACAAAAATCTATCGCATTTTATAAGCTTTTAGGACTAAAGGAGACACGTCGAGTGGATAGTGAAACTGGAAGATTTACACTAGTATTCATGTCTCCTCCTGGGCAAGAAAATGCTCACTTAGAACTTACTTATAACTGGGACGGTGACGACCTTTTACCATCTGATAGCAGGCATTTTGGTCACATAGCTTACCAAGTAAAAAATATATATGATACTTGTACATATTTAATGGACAACAATGTTACTATAAATCGTCCACCTCGCGATGGAAGAATGGCTTTCATTCGTTCGCCAGACAATGTTTCAATTGAGTTACTTCAAATGCACAGCGCGCTAGAGCCTATTGAACCATGGTTAAGTATGGAGAACGTAGGTAAATGGTGAATCGCTAGATTGCCAACAAAGCTGTGCCAATTCTACGACCTTCTTCGAGCAGCACGTTATAGGTTCTACAGGCAATAGGAGTCGACATTGCTTCGACACTAACACCTATTGCCTCGACACTATCTCTAAATTTACTAGGAATATCACAGAGCTTAGCACCTGTACCAACTAGTAGAACATCTATTTCGGATTGAGCATTAACTATTAAACTTACATTTTTAAAACCACTCCAAGAATGAATTTCCTTATTGAAAATAAATAAGTTTCCCCATTTTATATCGGGTCCAATTCTAAAAAACCCAACACCATATCCTTTTATTGGTAAACTATGCTCATATGAAACTTCAGTAATACGCATCTAGTATCAACTCCAAATTGGTAAAGCAGAAATAGCCGAAAAGAAAATTATGGTATATGCAGCAATGCGATATAGTTTTTCTCTACTAGGGTTAAATAATTTTGCCCCGACAACACAAAAAACTAAATATGGTATCGCTATGATTAACCCAACAATTATAAAATTAAATATTAACATTCCTTTTAACCAAAAGATTAAAAATAATAAAATATCAATCAAAATAAGAAAAAGCGTGTTATTTGCTCGGATAACAGAAACCGGGAGTGAAGACGCCATATAAAGCATAATAACAGGTGGTCCAGGAATACCAAAGGCACCTCCAGACAAACCACCTATGGCACCAGTAAAAAATATAAGTCCCTGATTCAACGTACCTTTATATCTAACTCCATAAATCAGTAATAATAGCAGACATAAACTAAACACAGCCCCTAAAAAGCTGAAAGTATCTGCTGACATGAGGTTAAGAAAATAAACCCCAATGGGGGCACCAATAAGTGCTCCTGTGATTAACCTCAATAAATCAGGAAGTTTACCATCACGTATTGCTCTTGGAATATTTGGTAATGGCCCAATCAAGTCCATAACTAACAGAACGATCAAGGTAGCTACTGGAGAGAGAACTTGCCCAGCAATAGGTATAAATACCATTGCCGTCCCAAACCCTGAAAACCCTCTAACTAAACCTGCTAATACCGCCCCTAGAACCAAGTAAGCGAACACACCTTCGTCAAGAATAACAAAAAGTGCATCAATCACGCGTCAATGTTACCAAATTTATTTCCTTTATTGGCTGACGATTTCGACCAATCTCGCTTAACCCCAAGATAAAGTAGTGCTGTTCCTGCTATAAAAATAGAACTATAAGTTCCAACGAGTACTCCCCATATCATAGCAAAAACAAAACCTTTAATTACATCTCCACCAAGGACATAAAGAGAGATTAATGCTAACAAAGTAGTAACAGACGTCATAAGTGTACGTGCCAATGTTTCATTTATAGACATGTTCAAGACTTCACTTAGGTTTTTCTTCTTATATTTTCGTAAATTTTCTCGAACTCTATCAAAAACTACAACCGTATCATTTAAAGAGTAACCAACAATTGTTAGCAAAGCTGCAATTATAGCCAGATCAAATTTAATTTGTACTTGTGAAAAAATTCCCATCGTCAAAATGATATCATGGACCAATGCTAGGACCGCACCCAAAGCAAACTGCCACTCAAATCTAAGCCAGATATAGAATAATACTGCTCCAATAGCAGAAATAACTGCCCAAACGGCAGCTTTTACTAACTCAGATGAAACTTTCGGACCGACACTCTCAACCAAAGGAAACTTTATACCGGGATCCACAGCCGACAATGCGACTTCCACCGACTTAACCGTTGATGCTGTTATGCTTTCGTCCCCATCTTGCGCCTCAATTCTAATCTGAGTAACATTCTGATTTTCTCTAAATGTTGGGTCAAAAACCTCTGTAATTACTATATCCCCAAGGTTTAAAACGTCCAAAGCCTGCCTGTACTGAGAAACATTTACAGTGATTTCTGATTCGGTCCTGATTGTTGTGCCTCCCCTAAAATCAATTCCATAATTAAGGCCCTGAAAAAATAAAGAAACACAACTTAAGATAATTAGTGTCGAAGAAATACCAAGCCAAAGCTTCCATTTACCAAAAAAGTTATAATTCGTTTTTCCTTTTATTAGCTTTAATCTCATCTTACACCTCTATACTTTTGGGTCGTTTTCGTTCGAACCAAACAATAATAAAAAGACGAGTGAGGTAAATCGCTGTAAATACTGACGTAATTATACCAAAACCTAGAGTTATTGAAAAACCTCTGACAGGGCCCGAACCCATCACAAACAAAATAATAGCAGTTATTAATGTAGTAATATTTGCATCCAAGATAGCACTTAATGCTTTTTCATAACCAACCTCAATTGCCCTTGCAGGACCCTTAGAGGTTTTCAGCTCTTCTCTAATTCGCTCAAAAATTAAAACATTCGCATCTACAGCCATCCCAATTGTTAGTACAATTCCTGCAATCCCAGGGAGTGTTAGTGTCGCGCCAACGGCGCTTAAGAGACCAAATATTAAAGTTACATTAATAATCAATGCCACATTAGCAAAAATACCAAACAATCCATAACTTAAAAACATAAACACTAATACAGATATAAAGGCGACTAAGCATGCAACTTTTCCAGCATCTATGCTGTCTTGCCCTAATTCAGGACCAATAGTTCGTTCTTCAAGAAATATCATTCCAGCAGGTAATGCTCCAGCTCGCAACAAAACAGACAGCTCTGAAGATTCTTCAACCGAAAAACTTCCACTTATTTGGCCTGAGCCACCCATTATAGCATCTCTTATTACAGGGGCACTGATAACCTCATTATCCAATACTATAGCAAATGGTGAACCTATGTTATTAGCTGTAAATAGACCAAACTTCTTTCCTCCAGAAGGATTAAACCGGAAGTTTACGGAAGGTAACCCGTTCTGATCAAACGAAGGTTGGGCATCAGTTAGATCCTCTCCAGTTACTACTGGCGATTTTTTCAATATATAATATTCAGCATTTGTACTTTCCTTACTATAAGCTTTGTACAAACCATTTTCTGGTTTAATGGCTTCGTCAGGATTTGAAATTCGACGAACGACCTCCTGGAATGTTAACTTTGCAGTTGTGCCTATAAGACTTTTTAATTCATTTGCCGAACCAATTCCTGGAACTTGAATAAGTATTCTACGCTCACCTTGTCTTTGGATTGTAGGTTCACGTGTCCCAACTTCATCAACTCTTCTTCGAATAATTTCCAAAGATTGTTTAAGTGTACGATCATTTGTTGCGAGCTTTTCAGCCTCGCTTAATTCGATTATAAGCTCCCCATCCTGACCTGAAACTAATAAGTCTTTTGAACCAAGCGCATTAACTGATGAAACTGGAACAGCCATAGCTTGAACAATTTCAATTGCCCGAATTAAACCTTCTTTTTTTGAAACACTAATTCTTAGCTGTCCAAAGGAACTTTCCTTTAGCTTCCTTATACTCCCAATTTGTCCTCTTTCGGCCTTAAGCGCATCTCTAACGGTCGGCCACATAGAGTCCATGCGTGAAGCATAAACCTCCTCAACATTAACCTCTGCTAAAAGATGTGCTCCTCCTCTTAAATCTAGACCAAGGTTAACTAACCGCGAAGGTAAAAACTTGGGCCACCAGTAAGTTAAATCACTCTTATTGGTGTCTCCATCTAAAAGAGCTTTCGATTTAATGGCATCATTATAGTCTTCCACATGCTTATAAAAAAAGTTTGGAAACGCAAACAGAATGCCAAGTAAAACTACAAATAGAATTGAGATTCTTTTTAATGAAGAAATTTGAAGCATTAATGATTTACTTTGCTGGCTCTGTTTTACTTATAACGGTTGCAACAGTCGATTTTATTACACGAACTTTTACGCCATCCGCAATTTCAACCTCAATCTCACCATCTTCTTTAACTTTTGCAACTTTACCTACTATTCCACCCTGAGTGATTATGTTATCACCGCGGCGTAAATTAGAAACCATGTTAGTGTGTTCTTTAGCTTTTTTCTGTTGAGGTCTAATCAAAAGAAAATACATTATTGCGAAAATAAGAATTAAGGGTATGAACTGTTGAATTTGAGACATAATATATCCTTTAAGGTTTTTGGCAGGTGCCATATTAATTTGAAAGAGACACTATCTGTGCAACAAGAAAGTCGCAAGGTGGCTATACAATGAATTTCATGGTTCAAAACATATTTTTTTTCATGCATATGGAAACTAGGTGATTTTTTAGGAGAATCTATAGATGCATAATATTCGTATGATAAGAGAGAATCCAGCAGAGTTCGACAAGGCATTAAAAAGACGCGGATTATCTCCTCTATCTGAAATGATTTTAGCTATAGATAGTTCACGACGGTTAAAAATAAGCGTCTCTGAAAAAGAAAGAGCAGAGCTGAACAAAGCTGCTAAAGATGCGGGACTTGCTAAAGCCGAAGGAAATGAAGAAGAGTTTCAAAGACTTAGAGAGCTAGTCTCTAGGAAAAAAGATGAGATTCAAATACTAACTTCTCAGGCAAGAGATGAAGATCAAAAGCTTGAAACCCTATTAATGGGCATCCCAAACACAGTTTCAGAAGAGATCCCAGATGGTGACTCAGAGCTTTCAAATGTAGAAATGAGAAAATGGGGAAAGCCCAAACAATATACATTTCTACCAAAAGAGCATTTTGAAGTTAGCGGCGCAAAATCTGGAATGGACTTTGAAATCGCTGCAAAAATTTCAGGATCTCGCTTTGTAATTCTCCAGGGGGCAATAGCACAGTTACATAGGGCACTGGCTCAATTCATGTTAGACACTCATATACAGCTGAATGGTCTGTTGGAAACCTGGGCTCCTGTTATTGTTAATGAAGCAATGATGTACGGCACAGGGAACCTTCCAAAGTTTGGAGAAGACAGTTACCAAACGACAACAGGGCAATGGCTTATTCCAACAGCTGAAGTTACTCTTACTAATATAATAAATGGACTAACTGTGGATGAAAGTAGTTTACCTCATCGATACTGCGCGCATTCTCAATGTTTTAGATCAGAAGCAGGCTCTGCCGGCAGAGATACAGCAGGAATGCTAAGGCAACATCAATTTGAAAAAGTAGAAATGGTCTCTATCACAACTCCAAACACTTCCGCTGCAGAGCACTCTCGCATGACCAAGTGCGCCGAAGGGCTTCTAGAGGCCTTAGAGTTACCTTACAGAACCGTTATATTGTGCGCTGGAGATATTGGGTTTGGAGCCAAGGTTACTCATGATATCGAAGTTTGGTTACCTGGGCAGAATAAGTATCGGGAAATTAGCTCCGTTTCGCTTTGTGGTGATTTTCAAGCTCGACGAATGAATGCAAGATACAAGCCCGATGACAATGGTAAGCCAGAGTTCGTACATACTCTAAATGGGTCTGGTTTAGCAGTAGGGCGATCTCTCATAGCAGTTATCGAAAACTATCAAAATGAAGATGGTTCTATCACAATTCCAAGTGTTTTAACAAAGTACATGGGTGGAAAATCTTTAATAACGGATCAAGGGAAACTAAATTAGTAATTAACCTAAAACCCTCTACACCTCAAACTCAATATCAATTATAATAAAATGAAAAGGTACAAGAATGCGTATATTAATTACGAATGATGACGGTATTAACGCACCAGGATTAAAAGTGATGCACGAGATTGCTTTAAAGGTAGCTGGCCCAGATGGTGAAGTCTGGATTGTGGCACCTGAATCAGAGCAATCAGGAGTAGGCCATTGTATAAACTATATAAACCCAACACTAGTTTCTGAGATAGGCAAAAGAAAAATAGCAATCCAAGGTTCACCAGCGGATTGCATACTAGCGGGCCTCCATTACGTATTAAAAGGTAAAAAACCAGATTTAATTTTATCAGGAGTAAATAAAGGTAATAACGCTGGGGAAAATACTGTCTACTCCGGCACTGTCGGAGCCGCAATGGAAGGGGCACTTCAAGGGATTCCATCTATTGCTATTTCTCAATATTATGGCCCTAAAAATATAACACTTGAGAACCCTTTTGAAGCAGCCTTATTTCACTTAGCACCTCTAATTAAAAATATTTTTGAAAGCGGACCATGGGCTGGATCAAATTATTACACCTTTTATAATATAAATGTCCCCCCTACTCCATCAAATGATGTAAAAGGAATTAAAGTAGTTTCTCAAGGGCTCCGGAAGACAAAATTTGGGGTCGAACCAAGTGTTGCACCAAATGGTCGAAATTTTTTATGGATAAAGGGAAATCGGCAGGATGTTCCTACGGCTGAAAACACTGATGTGCATGCCAACCTAAATGGGTATATCTCTGTGACGCCCATGGATTGTGATTTAACAAGGTACGATTTATTAAATGATTTGAAGAAAAAACTAGAATGCAACAATTAGAAAGTGGTCACTCAGAACGTTTAATGCAATTTCTTTATACCCTTAGATCTAGAGGGGTTCTTGATTCCAATGTATTGTTAGCAATGGAAAAGATTGACAGAGCGCACTTTATTAAAGGACCATTTGCCGAAAGAGCTTATGAGGACGTACCTCTTCCAATTTCATGTGCTCAAACCATTAGCCAACCATCAGTTGTAGGATTGATGACGCAGGCACTAAATGTCCAACCCAGGGATAAAGTTCTAGAAGTGGGAACTGGTTCAGGGTACCAAGCAGCCATTTTAAGCAAGTTAGCTAGAAGAGTTTATACTATTGATAGGCATTCTACGCTAACAAATTATGTAGAGAAACTTTTTATTAATCTTAACATCAATAATGTGACTACTTTTTTTGGCGATGGTTGCTTAGGTTTACCAGAACAAGCACCGTTTGATAAAATAATGGTTACAGCAGCAGCAGAAGACCCACCTAATATCCTTTTGCATCAACTAAAAGTTGGAGGTATAATGATCGTACCAGTTGGACAGTCAGACTCAATTCAAAACTTAATTAAGGTTGTACGTGAGGAATCTGGCTTCGTTTATGAAGAACTATTTCCAGTTCGATTTGTTCCTCTAGTCGAGGGATTGAGTAAGAAGTAAATAAAGGGTAATCAAGATTATGGTATTAATAAAGGCATTAAGATTTACTTTAGCTATTAGTTTAGTATTCAGTCTTTCGGCGTGCAATTTAGCTATTCAAGAGAAACTCTCAACTTTAGATTTTAACCTTAGAAAGTCTCTAAATATAGATGGATTAAACCTTCCTTCTATCAAAACAAAAAAAACGGCTACTGTTACGAGTACACCACCAAAGGCCTCCCAACAGGTCAATCAAAAAGAGAGCGCCATCATAACAAATAGTAAAGCCAACAACGGTAAACCTAAGGCGAGAATAAAAAGTTCATTGGCAACAGCAACTATAACAGAAAAAATAGAACCAGAATTAATAAGTTTTATAAAACCCGTAACTGGTGAAACGCTTCGCCAGTATAAAAAAGGGTTAAGCGATGGAATAGACATTTCTGCGACTAGTGGCGCAACTGTTAGGGCAGCAGCAGATGGCAGAGTGATAGCCATAACACAAGATACTGAACAAAGGTATGTTCTGATTTTAAGGCATAGTGGTAATCTTTTAACCATCTATGCAAATATTTCAAATATATCTGTTCAAAAAGATGAAATCATAAAAGCTGGGCAAAAAATTGCAAAAGTGTCGAGTGGTAAACCTTCATTTCTACATTTTGAGGTCCGCGAAGGAATGGAAGCGGTAGACCCCTCCAAGTATTTTTAAATACTAATTCCTTTTCGACCGGCTAAGTCAATAAAATATTGCCAAGCCACTCTTCCAGATCTACCACCTCTTGTCTGTTGCCACTCGATGGCTTCTTGAACTAAATCTTCCTTACTAATCTGAATTCCATATCTTATACAATAACCTTCAATCATCAAAAGATATTCATCCTGAGTACATGGATGAAAACCCAACCAAAGGCCAAACCTATCAGATAATGATACTTTCTCCTCTACTGCTTCCGACGGATTAATTGCACTACCAGATTCGTTCTCGATCATATCTCTAGGCATTAAATGTCTACGGTTAGAAGTAGCATAAAATATAACATTGTCTGGACGACCTTCAATTCCACCATCAAGGACTGCTTTAAGGGATTTGTAATGATGGTCATCATTTGAAAAGCTAAGGTCATCGCAGAACAATATAAACCTTTCTTTAAGATCTCTTATATAACTCAGTAATCTTCCTATGGATGGAAGATCTTCACGTTGGATTTCTATCAATTTAATAGGTAAGTTCTCCGATTGAACTTTTACACAAATCGCTTTTACCAAAGACGATTTACCCATCCCACGAGCACCCCATAATAGCGCGTTATTTGCTGGGAAACCCTTTGCAAATTGATAAGTATTCTGTAACAATGTATCTCTCGCACGATCCAAACTTAACAGTAAATCAAGATCTACATGATTAACACTTTCAATTACTTGAAAGGAATCAGGCGTTGTGTTCCACAAAAATGCATTACCCACACTAAAGTCTGGGTTAAGTTCGTTGGGAGGAGAAATCCTCTCCAATGCGTCAGCTATACGAGACAGAAACTTTTGAGACATAATTAATAACTCACCCTAATTATCTGTATCATCATCTTCGAACCACAAACCTTCCGCTCGGAGTTTCTTTTCTCTTTTGGTTTCCACCCTTTTAACTAGAAGAATTGAAATTTCATATAACCCATATACCACCACAAAAAGAATTACCTGTGTTATGACATCAGGAGGGGTAACCAAAGCTGCGAGCACTAATATCGCAACCACAGCATATTTCCGTACATTTCCAAGCCCCTTAGAGGAAACTAAACCAGCCTTACCCATTAAGGTCAATAAAACAGGTAATTGGAAACAAAGACCGAAAGCAACGATAAATTTGATAGTTAAACTTAAATACTCTGCAACGGAACCTTGAAACGTAATCCCAGGATCTCCCAAGCCCGCACCCTCGCCCTCTACCCAGTCTCCTGACGAACCAATCTGCTGAAACCCTAAAAAGAAATCAAAAGCCAACGGTATAACAATATAGAACGCAAATGCAGCACCTAGAAAAAACATTGCAGGAGAGGCCAAGATAAACGGTAAAAAAGCGGACTTCTCGTTTTTGTACAATCCTGGCGCAACAAAACGCCAAAGCTGGCCTGCAATTACTGGAAAAGACAGTATTAACCCCCCTAATAGAGATATTCTAATGGCTACAAAGAAACCTTCTTGAAGTTTTATAAGTATAAGTCCGCAATCCTGACCTCTTTCCAAAAGTTGACCACATATAGGTTGCGTCAAAAAATTAAAAATGGGGTTCCATACAGTAAAACAAATACCCATACCAACAATAAATGCTAATACAGACTTAACCAAGCGTGATCTCAGTTCGGTCAAATGCTCTATTAAAGGAGCACCACTTGACTCAACGTCCTCAGCCTCAGGTTCAACACTCATAGTATAGTGTCTTTCTTTTTAGTACTTTTCTTACTAGGTTTTTTTTTAGCTATCTTTACTTTAGGCTTTAATTTCGGTGCTCTAATGTTTTTATCTTTATTAGTAGCTTTAACCACTACTTCAAATTCATTATCTACAGAATCAACATCTGTATTCTTGACTGCCTTTTCTTGGCGTCTCTTTTCTACTGCTAACTTATTTTTCTCTCTCTCTTTTGATCGATCTTTAGCCAACTTTTCTGTTTCTGATCCTGGATTATAGCTACTGAAGTCAGTAGCAGTTTTCAAAGCATCCAAACCCATTTTTTTTGGATTTGCGATATTACGAAGACTACTTGTAATATCGCCCACACCAGAATCTTCTGCCGCATCTTCCATAGCTCGAGAAAACTCTCTTGCCATTTTCTTTACTTTTGAAGTGGCTTGCCCCATCATCCGAAACATACCCGGTAACTCTTTTGGACCCACTACGATTAACGCAACAAGACCGATAAGTAAAAGTTCGGTTGACCCCATATTAGACCCTCAAAAAGTTATAGTACTTAAACTTTTTCCTTATCATCTTTAGGCGTCACGTCTTTTACTTCATCCGATTCAGAAGTGTCGATTTCTTTTTTGGTTTCATCAACACCTTTTTTAAAAGCTGTTATGCCCTTACCTACTTCCCCCATTAATGAAGAAATTTTTCCTCTCCCGAACATAACTAATACTACCACCGCGATCAAAAGAACACCTGGTAGCCCAATATTATTCAACATCTCTTCTCTCCAATATAATACCTATAATGTACCTACTTAATTGTTAAAGATAATCAACCTATAACTTAAACTTATTGTAAACCAATATGACATATAAGGATGTATATATTCAACGATTAATAATAAAAAGGTATTTTTAAATACTCATCTTTCCATTTCGTAGCACTTGTTACTGCGACAGAGACCGTTTAATAGCTAGTTAATAATATAAAAACCGGGATACTTAACCTTATGATCGAACGTTACTCAAGGCCAGAAATGATAAAAATTTGGTCTCCTGAAACAAAATTTAATATTTGGTATGAGATTGAAGCTTACGCTTGCGAAGCACAGGCGAAACTAGGCGTGATCCCAATTAAGAGTGTAGATGCTATTTGGAAAGCAAAAAATACAGAATTTGATATCTCTCGGATAAATGAAATTGAAGCTGAAACAAAACACGATGTAATTGCATTCTTAACGCATCTGGCAGAAATAATTGGTCAGGATGAAGCACGTTTTGTGCATCAAGGAATGACCAGTTCTGACGTATTGGACACAACATTGAATATTCAATTAGTCCGAGCAACTGATATATTGCTACAAGATATTGACCACCTCCTGGAAGCTTTAAAAGCTAAAGCCTATTCTTTCAAGGACACCATTCGCATTGGACGCTCGCATGGTATCCATGCGGAACCGACTACTATGGGACTAACCTTTGCCAGATTTTATGCCGAAATGGCCCGCAATAAAGAGCGACTGTTAGTAGCTCGCTCAGAAGTTTCTACCGGAGCCATCTCAGGAGCCGTGGGCACCTTTGCGAACATTGATCCATATGTAGAGGAATACGTTTGTAAAAAGTTAAATATTGTCCCAGAGACAATAAGCACCCAAATCATACCACGCGATAGACATGCTGCATACTTTAGCGCATTAGGGGTCGTTGCCAGCTCTATAGAAAATATAGCAATCGAAATAAGACATATGCAACGCACTGAAGTGCTCGAAGCTGAAGAGTTCTTTTCCAAAGGGCAAAAAGGTTCTTCAGCTATGCCACATAAACGAAACCCTGTTTTAACAGAAAACTTAACCGGTTTAGCGCGTCTTGTGAGGATGTCAGTCATTCCAGCACTTGAAAATGTTGCTCTCTGGCACGAAAGAGATATTTCTCATTCATCTGTTGAACGAGCTATAGCTCCAGACACAACAATAACGTTAGATTTTGCTCTTCATCGGTTAACTTCTGTAATTGATAACTTAGTACTTTATCCAAAGAAAATGATGGAGAACATGAATAAATTTAGAGGTCTCATTATGTCTCAAAGAGTGCTTTTAGCTCTTACCCAAGGCGGTTTAAGTAGAGAGAAAAGTTATAGTTTAGTTCAACGCAATGCAATGCGAGTCTGGAACGAAGGTAAAGATTTTGAAACTGAGCTCCTGAATGACCCAGAGGTGCTATCGGTACTCTCAACAAAACAAATAAAAGAAAAATTCGACTTAAATTATCATACTAAGCACGTAAATCATATTTTTAATCGAGTATTTAATACCAAATAAGTTTTAAAGAAAAAAACCTTAAATTTAAAAATCTAATATTTTTATTGCAAATTTTTACCTATAACGTTTTCTTCATTGCTTTGTACGGCCGCCTGTGCAAGCTCCTCCGCCACCTCGTCCCACTCGATTGGTATAGGCTTAGAGACTAAGGCGTATTTTAAAGCTTCTTTAACGTGACTTACTGGGATAATTTCGAGTCCCTCTTTTAAGTTCTCAGGTATTTCCGTCAAATCTTTTTCATTTTCTGCTGGAATCAAAACTGTTTTAATCCCCCCCCTTAGAGCGGCTAACAACTTCTCTTTTAGCCCACCAATCGCTAATGCGTTTCCTCTTAAAGTAACTTCGCCGGTCATAGCTAGGTCTTTACGAACAGGTATTCTAGTTAAAACCGAAACGATAGATGTAACCATCGCCAATCCAGCAGACGGTCCATCTTTTGGAGTTGCGCCTTCTGGAACGTGAACATGGATATCTAATTTATCAAAACTTGTTGGTTTCACACCCAATGTTGGACTGATAGATCTAACATATGAGGAAGCCGCATCAATAGACTCTTTCATAACGTCTCCAAGCTTCCCTGTGGTCTTCATTCGACCTTTCCCTGGCAATTTTAGGGCCTCAATAGATAGAAGTTCTCCCCCAACACTAGTCCAAGCCAAACCTGTAACGACACCTATTTGATCTTCTTCCTCTGCCAAACCGAACCTATATTTCTTAACACCAAGGTAATTTGCGATATTATTATCTGAAACTGTAACAGAGTTTAGCTCTTTTTTTACAATTTGGGTAACAACCTTACGTGCAATTTTAGCAATTTCACGTTCTAGATTTCGAACACCAGCCTCTCTAGTATAGGTCCTTATAATCTCTGTAATCGCACTGTCAGTTATCTCAATTTCTTTTTTCTTCAAGCCATGGTTTTTAAGCTGTTTAGACACCAGATGCTGTATCGCGATTTCTAATTTCTCGTGCTCTGTATATCCTGATAAGCTTATTATTTCCATTCTATCAAGTAATGGTGCAGGCATATTGTAAGTATTTGCTGTTGTTAGAAACATTACATCGGACAGATCATATTCTACTTCCAAGTAATGATCTGAGAAAGTATTATTTTGTTCAGGATCTAAAACTTCTAACATAGCTGAAGCTGGGTCTCCTCTAAAATCCTGTCCCATTTTATCTATTTCATCGAGCAATATTAATGGGTTAGATGTTTTTGCTTTTTTTAATGCTTGGATTACTTTTCCTGGCATTGAACCTATGTATGTTCTCCTATGTCCTCGAATTTCGCTCTCATCCCGCACTCCACCTAGGGAAATCCTAATGAATTCTCTGCCTGTAGCTCTGGCAACTGATTTGCCAAGGGATGTTTTACCTACACCCGGTGGACCCACAAGACACATTATGGGTCCTTTAAGTTTTTTTGATCTTTGTTGCACAGCTAAATATTCGATTATTCGTTCTTTTACCTTTTCCAGTCCATAATGGTCATCGTTTAGTATAGTTTCAGCCTTGGACAAGTCTTTTTTTACTCGGCTTTTTACATTCCATGGAATCCCTAAAATCCAATCTAAATAATTCCTAACCACGGTTGCCTCAGCGCTCATTGGTGACATATTTTTTAACTTCTTAATCTCACCGTCAACCTTTTCCTTAGCTTCCTTAGATAGTTTTATATTTGCAATTTTATTTTCGAGTTCTGTTATTTCGTTTTCACCATCTTCGCCATCACCTAATTCTTTCTGAATGGCTTTCATTTGTTCATTCAGATAATATTCTCGTTGAGTGCGTTCCATTTGGGTTTTTACCCGACTTTTTATCTTCTTTTCAACTTGTAAGACACCCATCTCGCCTTGCATAAGACCATAAACTTTTTCTAATCTTTCTGTAATACTTAACGTTTCAAGAAGATCTTGTTTTTGTTCAATTTCAAGACCGAGATGTCCTGCCACTAGGTCTGCTAACTTATTAGCTTCCGTAGCCTCTGCAATCGAACTCAGAGCTTCATCAGGAATATTTTTCTTGGCTCGAGCGTAACGTTCAAACTCTTTTCCTACTGATCTGACAAGAGCTTTTGTTGTTGTTTCATCTCCATCAACTTCCTTAATTTCTGATGCATTTGCCTCAAAAAAGAACTCATTCTCTACAAAGTTAATAATTTTAACTCTTACTCCACCTTCAACTAAAACCTTTACTGTCCCATCAGGTAATTTCAGAAGTTGCAAAACATTTGCTAAAACCCCAACTTGGTAGATACCGTCTGTATGAGGTTCATCAATCGAAGGGTCAATTTGGCTAGAAAGCAAAATCCTCTTATCATCTTTCATTACCTCTTCTAATGCTTTTACAGACTTTTCCCTTCCAACAAATAAGGGTACAATCATATGTGGGAAAACCACGATGTCTCTTAAAGGTAATACTGGAAAAGTTTCCAAAGGTTTATTTGTCATATCTATTCCTTTAACACACTAGCACTTGATTTGGGTTCTATACTTCATACTGTTTATTTGGGGGTTATCATCTCCTCTTTCAAGGGATAAAGTTTTATCTGTAACTTTCCAACAAACTTTTTAATAAAAATCTATTTTTTACTAGGTTAAAGAAAGACTTATATAGGCTCAATATCACCCCTTCTTTGTTCTTCAAAAAAGTAACTCTTAAAATTATTGAACTTATTTTCTTCTATAGAGCACCGTATCCCAACCATTAAATCTTGATAATATTGTAGGTTATGCCAAGTCATTAGCATTGAACAAATAATCTCATTAGCCTTAAAAACATGGTGAAGATAAGCTCTACTATAATTTAGACATGCGGGACACTTACAAGCCTCATCTAGTGGCCTTGGATCCATTGCATGCCTTGAATTTTTTATATTCACGACACCGCGCCGTGTAAAAGCCTGGCCAGTCCTACCAGATCGTGAGGGCAAAACACAATCAAACATATCCACCCCTCTAGTTACTGCTCCCACTATATCACTTGGTTTTCCAACGCCCATCAAATACCTAGGTTTGTCTCGAGGAAGTTGATCAGGAGCATAATCTAGAACCTCAAACATTAAATCTTGTCCCTCTCCGACAGCCAACCCCCCAATTGCGTAACCATCAAAACCTACTGATTTTAAATGCTCGGCACTTTCTTCGCGTTGTGATTTATATATCCCTCCCTGCTGAATTCCAAATAGGGCGTGTTCGGGGTAACAGCCAAAAGCTTCTTTCGATTTTGTTGCCCACCTCATAGAAAGTTGCATAGAATTTAAACTAGTTCTTTCAGTACTAGGGAAAGGAGTGCACTCATCGAAACACATGACAATGTCTGAACCTAACATTTTTTGGATCTCTATTGATTTCTCTGGAGTTACCAAATGCTTGGAACCGTCTATGTGCGACTTAAATGTGACGCCAGATTCTGTTAAATTACGTAACTTAGCTAAGCTCATTACTTGGAAACCTCCCGAATCTGTCAGAATTGGTTTTCTCCAATTCATGAAAGTGTGAAGACCTCCCAGTTTTTGAATCAATTCTGCTGTTGGCCTCAGCATTAGATGATAAGTATTTCCCAGAAGAATTTCAGCTCCAGTTTTTCTAACATTTTCCGGCATCATGGCTTTTACTGTTGCAGCAGTTCCTACTGGCATAAATGCAGGCGTCTGAATATTTCCACGTGAGGTCTTAATAATGCCTCGACGGGCTTTGCCATCAAAATTCTTTACACAAAATGAAAAATTAGTAGTCATATTATCAGATCTAGAGTAAGTCGAGACCAAGGGAAAGGGCTGTTACCTCTAGACGTATGGTTCGCGCTGACTTATATAGTTAATAAATAAAAAATATTAGGCTAGTCATAAATGAATAATAGAACAGACCATCTCGAAGGAGAACCATTAATAATTCCTTCCTCTACTGATCATCCGCTTCATGAAAGCATTGTAGAAGCCTGCCGTTCTGTTTTTGATCCAGAAATACCAGTCAATATATATGACTTAGGGCTCATTTATACTATCGAAATTGGCGAAGAAAGTACTGTAAAGGTACTAATGTCTCTAACTGCTCCAGGTTGCCCAGTTGCAGGGGAAATGCCCGGATGGGTAGCTACCGCGGTAGAATCAGTCCCTGGTGTCAAAGACGTCAACGTAGAACTAATTTGGGAACCACCTTGGGGTATGGAAATGATGAGTGACGAGGCAAAACTAGAGTTAGGTTTTATGTGATGGTAGAGAACGTAAAAAATCCTGTTTTACTGACACCTATGGCAATTGAGCAGATTAAGAAGCTGATGAAGAAAAATGATGACTATGGCCTTCAAATTGGTATAAAAAAAGGTGGTTGTGCAGGAATGGAATACACAATGAAATCTGTTAAGTTTGCTGATCCTAATGATCTTATAATAGAAGATGGCGAAGCAAGAGTGATGATTGCCCCAATGGCACAAATGTTTTTATTCGGAACAGAGATTGATTATAAAATTGACCTTTTAGAAAGCGGTTTTAAATTTAATAATCCAAATGTTACAGAAGCTTGCGGTTGTGGAGAATCTATTAAATTTGAAGATATGACAGTTTAGTAAAAGTTAAGAAAATAGACTTATTTATTTTACTAATAATATTTTTCATAGTTAGAGGTTAGCAGTGGAAGCACGTCGTAAAATAATAATAGGCAACTGGAAGATGAATGGTCGATCTAAAGACCTGGTAGATATTGATCTATTATTTAAAAAAGTTCCCCAACAAGAAATCGATATAGTAATCGCCCCTCCGGCAACGTTACTTTACGAACTTAAAGGTCTTAATACTCCAAAAAATTTACTACTTTCTGGTCAAAACTGTCATCAAGTCGAGTGCGGAGCATACACTGGAGAAATTTCAGCAGCTATGCTTAAGGAAGCTGGAGCGAATTATGTCATTTTAGGTCACTCTGAGCGTCGTACAGTTTATAAAGAAACTAGCACTCTCGTTCGATTAAAAGCACTCGAAGCAGTCAAGCAAGGTCTAATCCCAATTATATGTGTTGGTGAAAATCTAAAATCTTACGAAAACAATCAAACATTAAATGTTATAGAAAGGCAATTAAAGGTATCGTTAAACTCAAAAATTATATGTGATAATCTAGTAATTGCTTATGAACCAGTATGGGCTATAGGTTCCAACAAAACTCCATCACCTGAAGAAATAGAAAAAGTTCATTCATTTATCAAAAACTACATATCTGAACGCTTTGGTGAGCATGCTACTAATCATTGCCGTATAATCTATGGGGGGTCAGTAAATAAAAATAATGCCTTAAAAATATTTTCATTAATTAATGTCGACGGTGGCTTGATAGGAGGGGCATCACTTAAAGCCACTGACTTTCTTGAGTTAATTATGATTCTGAAAAATAGTTTAAACTAAGATAGTTTCTTTACTGGGAATACAAAACATCTATCTCTACGCATGGTAAGCCATAAAATAGTTCCTGGTTTTGGTAAAAAAACTGCTGGGACGCTCGCTTTTAAAATTGAATTATCAGAATTCATTTTAAACTCTATTAAACTCTCTCGACCTACAAAACGTGAGGACTCCACAACCGCTTTGGACGGAACTCCCTCTTCCTTAGTTGGATTCGGTCCTCTCCCATTTCGATCAAAGTCTATCCGTAAATGTTGAGGGCGAATGACTATATCTACTTGCGTACCATCCAACAGGCCGGGTGTAAGAAATCGTCCAAAAGGTGTATCTGTCAAAGATCCTTTTGAGTATCCCTTTATTACATTGATTTCTGAAAAAAAAGCTGCTGAAGCTATATCAACTGGAGAATTGTAAATATTGTAAGGACTTCCTTTTTGAACTATTTTTCCTTTTCTCATTAAAGCTATTTCATCAGCCATACACATAGCTTCATACGGATCGTGAGTTACCAAGAGAACTGCCGTGCCCTCTTCTTTAAGTACAGATAGAGTTTCGTCTCTAATGCCATCTCTTAACCTGTCATCTAATCCCGAAAAAGGCTCATCCATAAGCATTATTTTTGGTTTGGGTGCCAAGGCTCGGATAAGTGCAACACGCTGCTGTTCCCCTCCTGATAATTGATGAGGGTATTTCAAGGCAAAATTCTGCAAACCAACGCGTTCAAGAAGTTCATTTGTACGCCTATCTTTATTCTTACATTTACTTTCAAGCCCGAAAGACACGTTCTCGAAAACATTTAGATGGGGAAATAAAGCAAAATCTTGAAAGATTAAACCAATTGACCTGCTCTCTGGAGGATCATTAAATTGATCATTTGCGACGGTACGCCCATCTATAGTAACCACGCCGCCATCAGTATCTTCAACACCAGCTATCATCCTTAAAGTCGTAGATTTACCACAGCCGGAGGGACCCAATAAACAAGTTACCTGACCAGGCGCTATACTGAACGATATATCATCAACAACCTTTACCTTAGCAAATGACTTCGAAAGCCGACTTATTTCTAAACGTGGAATCAAACTTTTCATTTCTCTTTTTTTTAATCAAAACAATCTAGAAAGTATTAAAGATTAGCATTCTTGTCAGCTATGTAGCAACTCTAAGCCTTAAATCAAGACTGATTAAAATATTAATAATATAAATTCATAACTTGTTATAAGGTGACATTTACGGCACCACCGTCCACTAATATATTCTGTCCAATTATAAATCCCGCATGTTTAGAGCATAAGAAAGCGCAAACCTCACCAAACTCTGTATAAGTCCCCAATCGCTTAGCTGGAATACTAGCCTCCAGCTCTTTCCTTAAATCTTCAACACTTACTCCTTGCTTTTGTGACGAACTCTTGAGCAGGTTTTTAATACGATCAGTTGCATGACTGCCTGGCAAGAGGTTATTTATAGTCACTCCAGAATATGCTACTTGACGAGAGGTTCCAGCAACATAACCAGTAAGGCCCGCTCTAGCAGAATTAGATAACCCAAGAGTAGAAATTGGGGCTTTTACCGATTGACTAGTTATGTTGACAACACGCCCCCAACCCCGCTCCATCATCCCTGGCAAATAATGTTTCATTAAGGAGATTGGCGTTAACATATTTGCCTCTAAAGCTAAAACAAAGTCTTCTTTATTCCAATCTTCCCATGTTCCGGGAGGTGGTCCACCAGCATTTGTTACTAGTATATCTATATTTTTTATTTGATTTAAAATTGTTGAACGCTCGTTATCAGAAGTAATATCAGCCACTACTGTTTCCACTTCAACACCATACGTGTCAATAATCCTATTAGCTGAATACATTAAATCCATTTCTGATCTAGCATTCATTATAAGGTTAACTCCTGCACTTGCTAAGGCTTCGGCACACCCTAGTCCCAAACCCTTACTTGAAGCACACACTAAAGCCCGTTTTCCAGAAATTCCTAAATCCATTTATTCTACCTCAAATTAATTTTTCTAATTAGCTTTAAAAACTTACAACTTGAATCTTAAGTAATCCAAAATATTATTTAATATATCTTACAATGTGGTTATTATTTCGGAAACAAAAAGGAATGTATAGGATAGATTGCGCTAATGTAAGTTCGTCTTTATATGAGTGGTTATGTCCGAAAAAATTTCAAAAAATTCAATGTCTCATAACGAGATAAATCGCAGAAGAACTTTTGCAATAATAAGTCACCCTGACGCAGGAAAAACAACTTTAACAGAAAAATTTTTACTCTATGGAGGTGCTATCCAGCTTGCAGGCCAAGTTAGAGCTAAAGGAGACTCACGGCGAACAAGATCAGATTTCATGAAAATGGAGCAAGATAGAGGAATTTCTGTTTCAGCATCTGCAATGTCATTTGACTTCCATTCTAACCGATTCAATTTAGTTGATACACCTGGGCACTCAGACTTTTCTGAAGATACGTATAGAACATTAACAGCAGTTGATTCTGCCATAATGGTTATTGATGGAGCAAAAGGTATCGAAAGCCAAACTCGAAAACTATTTGAAGTTTGTAGATTAAGAGATCTACCAATTGTCACTTTTTGTAATAAAATGGATCGAGAGAGTAGGGATATTTTTGAGATCATCGACGAAATTCAAGAGAACCTTGCAATTGACGTTTCTCCTGCGAGCTGGCCTATTGGCACAGGAAAGGATTTTATTGGTTGCTATGATTTGCTAAATAACACTTTAGAGTTAATGAGTCGGAAGGATAGAAACAAAGTCTCACAGAGTATAAAGATCCAAGGGCTAGATGACCCAATATTAAAAAATCACATACCAGAAGATCTATATATAAAGCTCCTGGAAGACTTAGAGTTTGCCCGTGAGCTACTACCTAGTTTCGATCACCATGCTTTTTTAGAAGGCACTCAGACACCTATATGGTTTGGATCTGCTATTAACTCTTTTGGTGTTCAAGAACTGATGAACGGCATTGCAAAATATGCTCCAAAACCACAAAGCCAAAAGACACTCACTCGGACGATTCAACCCGAAGATGAAAAAGTAACCGGTTTCGTTTTCAAAGTTCAAGCAAATATGGACCCAAAGCATCGTGACAGGGTAGCTTTTGTTAGAGTCTCATCAGGGCATTTTAAAAGAGGTATGAAACTCACACAGGTGCGTTCAAAAAAACCTATGACGATATCTAACCCTGTTCTATTTTTAGCAAATGATCGTGAAATAGCTGACGAAGCCTGGGCAGGTGACATAATCGGTATTCCCAACCACGGGCAACTTCGTATCGGTGATACTTTGACTGAAGGTGAAGTACTTAAAGTGACAGGAATTCCATCATTCGCCCCAGAATTATTACAAACATGTCGAGCGGGCGATCCTCTGAAGGCTAAACACTTAGAAAAAGCGTTAACCCAATTTTCTGAAGAAGGTGCAGCCAAGGTATTTAAACCTAGCATTGGGTCTGGGTTCATAGTGGGGGTTGTCGGAGCTTTGCAGTTTGAAGTACTTGCAAGTAGAATTGAACTTGAATATGGATTACCTGTTAAATTTGAAGCCTCTCAATTTACATCAGCACGTTGGATTTCTGGTCCAAAAACTCTTGTAGAAAAATTTATTAGTAATAATCCAAGTCAAACTGGTCGTGATAATGATGGCGACTTAGTATATTTAACCAGGATTCAATGGGATATAGATCGAGTTGAAAGAGACTTCCCAGAAATAAAACTAAATAAAACGAAGGAGTTGATGATTTAGTTTATTTATTCAATAAGATTGACCAATTGCTTAAGATACAGTATCCGGTTTCCGTTAGAAGAGTTCGTCTTCGATCCGACGCAAGGACGCGTTGCTTATTGCGTCTCAAATACCTGCGATAATAAATCGCTAATCTCAGGACTATATGAAAAAATTTTCAGAGCTAAAACTCCACCCAAAAGTACTAAAAGCTGTCGAAGAGGCTGGTTATACAACCCCAACCCCAATACAAATGGGAGCTATACCACCGGCCTGTGAAGGCAGAGATATACTTGGCATTGCTCAGACCGGTACAGGCAAGACAGCAAGTTTTACTTTACCAATGATTACTTTGTTAAATCGGGGTAGAGCTAGAGCGAGAATGCCTCGCTCTCTTGTATTGGCACCAACGCGAGAACTAGCAGCCCAAGTAGCCGAAAACTTTGATACCTATTCTAAATATACTAAACTAACTAAGGCTTTATTAATCGGTGGGGTTTCATTTAAGGAGCAAGATCAGCTAATTGATAGGGGTGTTGACGTATTAATTGCAACGCCAGGTCGACTGTTAGATCATTTTGAAAGAGGGAAATTGTTATTAACCGGCGTTCAAATAATGGTAGTTGATGAAGCTGATAGGATGTTAGACATGGGTTTTATACCAGATATAGAACGCATTTTTAAGCTTACACCATTTACTCGACAGACTCTGTTTTTTTCAGCAACCATGGCCCCTGAGATTGAGCGTATAACTAACACATTTTTATCTAACCCAGCTCGTATCGAAGTTGCACGACAAGCAACCGCGTCAGAAACTATTATTCAACAGCTTTTTAGGATAGCTACTGTAGGGAAAGATCAACAAATAAAGGCAAAACGAAATTTACTTAGGACGCTTATTGATCAAGAAGGATCAAGTCTTACAAATGCGTTAATTTTTTGTAACCGCAAGGTGGATGTCGATATAGTCGCAAAGTCTCTAAAAAAGCATGGCTACATAGCAGAAGCTATTCATGGAGACTTAGAGCAGTCACATAGAACAAAAACACTCGATGGCTTTCGTGAAGGCCATATCAGGCTTTTGGTGGCTTCTGACGTAGCAGCACGAGGCCTGGATATATCTAGTGTTTCTCATGTATTTAATTTTGATGTACCAATAAATGCTGAGGATTATATTCACCGTATAGGTAGAACAGGAAGAGCTGGAAGGTCAGGAAAGGCAATAACTATAAGCACGTCGAAGGATGAAAAATTTATAGATGCTATTAATTCACTGATCGGAATTAATATTCCCCTACAAACAGTGGTTAATAATAAATCAGAAAAGATTAACACACCTAAAGAGCCAAAAGTAAAAAAAGCTGAAGCAAAAGTTATTCCAAAAGAAAATGTTAAAAAACGCACTAATTTAGAATCCAGTCATCCCTCGATTAAACCTTTAAAAACTGGACCTATTATTAAAAAAGAAGAAGTTTTAACAGATCCTTCTGGAATGCCAAACTTTATAACTCAAAGCTTTGAAGAGCGTCAAAAATAGTAGATGTTCAATAAACGGACTAAGCTAGTCTTGAAATAAGAATAGTAACCTCAGGCTTTTTTCCGATCTCATTAGAACAAACCCTTTTTACCAACCGTGTCAGTTGTTCTTCAAGTTTCTTGTCTTCAGTAATTAGCTTCTGATCCAAAAAGGGTAGTGTTTTCTCAATATCCTCTTCGATTACATTACTTAAATCATTCAAAGAAATACCTCTTTCAGGAAGACCTCTTAGCTCACACCAAACATCCTCCATGGGTTCATCATTTTCATCAATTAGAACACCTACTGTTACGTGACCATTTAACGCCATTTTTATTCTATTTCTAACAACACCATCATGAGCCCCAACTTGTATAATACCATCTTGATAAACCCTTCCTGTTTCTACATGATCAACAACTTGTAATCCATTGTTTGATATAGAAATGACCATACCATTTGTGGCAAGAATACTATCTATGTTATTTTCTGTTGCCAACTTACAGTGCTCTCTTAACATTCTATGTTCTCCATGCATGGGAATAATAAAGTCTGGCTTTACAATTTTATGCATTTCCTCCAAATCTGGTCTATTAGCATGGCCTGAAACATGGTAATCACCCATACTATCATCTATAACATCCACACCAATCTCACTTAAATTATTAATAATTCTGATAACAGAGACCTCGTTACCCGGTATAGTTTTTGACGAGAAGAGAAAAACGTCTCCCTCTTTTAACGAAAAACCTTTAAACTTCCCATTACTTAACTGAGCAGACGCCGCCCGTCTTTCTCCTTGAGAACCAGTTACTATTAAAAGTAAATTTTGTCTGGGAACATCTAAAGCTTCCTCAGCACTAATGGTGCTTGGAAAGTCTTTGAGAACTCCCGTTTCCTGTCCAGCAGAAATCATTTTATGCATGGCTCTACCTAATACTACCACAGACCTTCCTTCTGAGATTCCTGCTTCCGCCAATGTTCTTACTCTTGCTATATTTGACGCAAAAGTAGTAGCTACAACTAAACCTTGTGAATTTCTAATTAGTTTTTTAATAGGAGATTTTACGGTTTCTTCAGACCGACCTGAAAGACGATTAAACACATTTGTCGAGTCACATATTAATGCTTTTACCAGCCCTAACGACGACCAGTCCTCTCTATTAAACGGATCGCCAACACCTGGTGTTTCGTCTAATTTAAAGTCACCAGAATGAATAATCCTTCCGCATGGCGTATCAATTACTAATGCGGAAGACTCTGGAATAGAATGGCTAATAGGTAAAAATCCAACTTTAAAAGCGCCAACAGCTATCTGTTCAGGCATTGAGGTTACTACAGTTATTTTGTCAACATCTTGCCCATGCTCTTCCATTTTCATACGTGCAATATGTGCAGTAAATTTTCGAGCAAAAATAGGAGCTCCTAATTGTTCATAGAGATGCCCCAAGCCACCAATATGATCTTCATGCGCGTGTGTTATAAAAATTCCATCGAGTCTATCTTTCCTTTCCGCAAGCCAGGTTACATCAGGAAAAATTAAATTGACCCCAGGTGATGTTTCCATATCCGGGAAAGCTATGCCAACATCTACTAGAATATATCGTTCAGAACCCTTAGCTCCATATCCGTAGAGATACATATTCATTCCAACCTCCCCCGCTCCACCGAGAGGTAGGTAAATTAAGTTTTCATCTGACATTATTTGATCTTTCTATTGAATTCGTTTATTTCCACTAATCCACGCATTGTAAGGTCATCATCGAATATATCAAAAATATCATCACCCTGCTGGAATAAAGGGACTAAGCCGCCTGTACCCACTACCTTCATTTCTTTCCCATACTCTTCTTTTATCTTTGCTGTTGTTTCTTTAACTAAACCAATATAGCCCCAAAAAATTCCTGACTGCATGCATGCCTCCGTATTCGTTCCAATAACACGGTCAGGTTTGGTTACATCAACATGTGGCAGAGCAGCAGCTGCTTGATGAAATGCCTCCAAACTTACATTGACGCCAGGGGCTATCACTCCACCAATATAGGCACCATCAGAAGCTACTACATCAAAAGTTGTTGCCGTACCAAAATCAACTATAATTAAATTTCCACCATATCGACTAAAACCTGCGACAGTATTAACCAACCTATCCGGTCCAACGTTCGTACCCATATCTACTCGTACATCAACTGGAAGCCTGCAATCTCCCTTCCCTACAACAATAGGTCTACTATCAAAATATCTATCTGCCAGCACTCTTAAATTAAATACAACTCGTGGCACTGTGGATGAAATAATTACCTCATTTATTTCAACTTCTAGTTTATTTAACTTCATCAATGATGACAACCACACAAAATATTGATCCGCAGTTCGCTGCCAATGAGTTGAGATACGCCAAGTCGCAATAAAATTAGATCCATCCCATACCGAAAAAACAGTGTTAGAGTTACCACAATCTACCGCTAAAAGCATATTAACTCCCTAAAAATAAACATCCCCAGCAGGGATTACCTTGATGCCACAGTCCATTTTCAAAACTAGATTACCACTATCGTCAATTGTATCAAAAATTCCTTCGTATAAATCTAACCCTGTTCTTACAGTTATCATTTCTCCAATTTTAATAGCTCTGCTAAGCCACACTTTACGTAATTCACTGAAACCAGTCCTTCTTAACTGTTTTTCCCAATAATCGAAATTAGCTGCTAAATAAACAAGAAAATCTTCAGGATTTATCTTAAAACCAAAATCACTTAAACTAGTTGGTCGAACCATACCTCCAAAAGATGGCTCTATTCCATCAGGTAAGGGAACCAAGTTTACACCAACGCCTATGAGCAAAAAATCAGTTATCTTACCTGAACCAAAACTCTCTAAAAGAATTCCTGCCACTTTCTTGTCTTCCATTAACACGTCATTAGGCCATTTTAATGATAATAATTTTGATGCTTTTGTTATATAAGCTAAAGTATCAAATAAAGCCAAAGCTGTTACAAACGATCTCAACGCTAAGTTAGCCGGGTCTCCACTTAGTTTAAGTGCTAATGTTGCAGAAAAATTACCATTTGGATTACTCCAAACTCGACCTCTTCTACCATGGGCCTTAGTTTGATTTTTTGCTAAAATCCAAGTTGGTTGATTTATATACTGCTGTCTTCGACGAGCTTCCTTCATAGTACTATCTACTTCGTCAATAATTATCTTTCGATAGCCCGTCGGCCAATCAATTGACAAGAGCGTTTGCCGCAAGCTCACTTATGAACTCTAATCCAAACAAGTTCACAACTCCTAATACCATTGCTAAAGCACTTATCACTAAAACAGTTTGGTTGAAAAGTGAATGTGTTTGATCTAATGCTCTGGGGTTTTCTCCAAAGTAGATGTAGTAAATAATTCTTAAATAGTAAAATGCACCAATCACAGAAGCTATCACACCTGCAGTGGCTAACAAATATAATTCTGACGTTATCGCAGCTTTTAGAACATAGAACTTACCAAAAAAACCAAGTAGAGGAGGAATACCCGCTAGGCTAAACATTAAAATAAGTAAAGCCATAGAACGACCTGGATTAGTTTTAGAATACATCTGAAGACTGTTTATTTCTGAAACAGGTTTCCCATCTACTTCCATAGAGATGATAAAAGCAAACGTTCCAATATTCATCATTACATAAATAGCCATATAAATTAACATTGATTGGACTCCCTCCAAACCTCCAGACGTCAAACCCATTAGGGCAAACCCCATATGGGAAATAGAAGAGTAAGCCATTAATCGTTTTATATCCTTTTGCCCTATTGCAGCGATAGATCCAAATAACATTGACAAAACTGAAAGCAAAATTAAAATCTGTGACCAATCGTTAAAAGCTCCACCGAATGCATCGTGAACTACCCTTGCAAAAAGCCCCATAGCAGCAACTTTTGGCGCCGTGGCCAAAAACGCAGTTACAGGCGTTGGAGCACCCTCATAAACATCTGGTGTCCACATATGGAAAGGTACGGCTGACACCTTGAACGCCATACCAATAGTAATAAAGACAAGTCCAAAAACAAAACCCAAAGATTTCTCATTTGCAGCGGCAGTTATAAAGATCTCTGAAAAAACTGTTGAACCAGAGTAACCGTAGATTAATGACGATCCATACAAAAGCATACCAGAAGATAGTGCCCCCAGGACAAAATATTTTAAACCGGCCTCAGTAGATCTGACACTATCTCTACTGAAAGAAGCTAGTACATAAAGTGAGAGAGATTGTAGCTCTAAACCCATGTATAACGACATAAGATCTCCAGCAGACACCATCATCATCATTCCAACTACCGAGAGAGTCATAAGAATTGGATACTCAAATTTAAACAGGTTATTACGCTTTAAAAAATCCTGAGATAACATAAGTATTATTGCTGCTGACATGAGAATAAGAACTTTTAAGTACCTTGAAAATAAGTCATCTATAAAAGCACCACCAAACGCAGTATAAACAGCCTGACCTCTAAAAATAATAAAAATACTTACTAGCAAGAAAGTAGTAGCGGTACTCCAAAAAACTATAGAGGTCACTTTATTTTTTCTACTGTAAACAGCAGCCAATAGAACAATCATAGAAAAAACTGCTAAAACAATTTCAGGTAACAAGATCTGAATAACTTCAAGAACACCTTGGGTCTCTGACCAACCAAAATAGTTACTACTATTAAATATATTATATGAGCTACCATTCATTTGTTAACCTCAATGCTTACTAAAACTTAATATTGAGTGACTATAAACAGAAATACTTTTCTCATAGTTTTCAACTAGTAGGCCAACAGAAGGCCCTATAACATCCAAAATGAGAGCTGGGTATATACCCAAAAGAATAGTCATAAAAACTAAAGGAGTAAAAATAGCTCGCTCCCTTAAATTCATATCCGTAATTGTTCTTAGGCTCTCTTTAATAAGATCTCCCATTACTACCCGCCGATATAACCATAAAGCATATGCAGCAGACAGTACTACTCCAGATGTTGCAAAAACAGCTATCCAAGTATTGACTTTAAACACCCCTATAATGGTTAAAAACTCCCCAACAAATCCTGACGTTCCAGGTAATCCAACATTTGCCATTGTAAACAACATAAAAACCAACGCGTACCCAGGCATTCGATTGACAAGCCCACCATAAGCTGAAATTTCACGAGTATGCATTCTATCGTATATCACACCCACACATAAAAATAACGCACCTGATATAAAACCATGCGAAATCATTTGAAAAATAGCACCATCAATCCCCTGCTGGTTTACCGTAAAGATGCCCATCGTAACAAATCCCATATGCGCAACCGATGAATAAGCAATCAGTTTTTTCATATCAGTTTGAACCAGTGCAACTAAAGAGGTATAGATTATCGCAATTACACTCATCCAAAGCACAACTGGTCCCAAAAGCTCTGAAGCAATCGGAAACATTGGCAACGAGAAACGTAAAAAACCGTACCCACCCATTTTTAAAAGAATAGCTGCAAGAACTACAGAACCAGCTGTAGGCGCTTGAACATGTGCATCAGGAAGCCAAGTGTGAAATGGCCACATAGGCATTTTCACTGCGAAGCTTGCAAAGAATGCAAGCCACATTAATGACTGAAGGCCGCCCGTAACCTTTATTCCTAAAACTTCAAGCGGTATTGCATCAAATTCATGTAAAAATAAGGTAGGGATATCAGTGGTCCCTGAATCAACATACATTGCTATAATTGCAACTAACATCAAAACTGACCCTAAGAGCGTGTATAGAAAAAATTTGAATGAAGCATAAATCCTATTTGCACCACCCCAAATTCCAATAATAAGGAACATTGGGATTAGACCCGCTTCAAAAAACAAGTAAAATAATACTAAGTCCAAAGCACAAAAGACACCTAACATCAAAGTCTCAAGGAATAAGAGTGCTATCATATACTCCTTGACCCGATGTTTCACATCCCAGCAACTAGCAATAACTAAGGGCATTAAGAAAGTAGTTAAAAGTACGAATAAAATAGATATCCCGTCTACGCCCATTTTGTAGCTAAATCCTAAAAGCCAATCTCGATCCTCAACGAACTGGAAATCTGTATTCGCAGAGTCAAACCCAGCATAAAGAAAGATAGATGTTAGAAAGGTAGCCAAAGTAGCTATTAACGCGAGCAACTTTGCATTGTTTTGCGCAGCAGCATCATCACCCCTGAGAAATATCATCAATATTAAACCTGCAATTAACGGTATAAATATCATTATCGTTAAAAGGTTTTCCACTATGAGCTACTCCCACTAATCGCAAACCAGGAAATTATTACTAAAATACCTATTATCATACCAAAAGCGTAGTGAAATATAAATCCAGACTGAACTCTACTTGCTAATCTTGTGAACAAAGGGATTATACCCAAAGCTATACCATTTATGGTCCCATCAATCATATTACCATCACCACGTAACCAAAGTAATTTTCCTAAAGCTTTTACGCCCCGTACAAAAACAAACTCGTAAAGCTCATCAAAATACCATTTATTTAATAAAAATCGGTAAATATATTTTTGCTGTACTGAAAGGCGGCGTGGAAGTTCTGGGTCACGAATATAAAAGACCCAAGCCAAAGAGAAGCCAAGAATCATGGAAATGAATGGTGATATTTTTACCCATTTAGGTACATGATGCGCATTATCAATAACATGGTTATCATTTCTAAAAAATAATCCACCCTTACCTAAAGTTGACTGACCATGTGTTATATCAATACCTTTTGAACCCTTACTATCAATAGTATAATTAGCTTGTTCATTTGAGCTATTATGAACTTTTCCCTCAATTTTTGTTGCAGGATCAGTTGAGTTGGACAATGTCGCATGAGACTCAGGTCCGCTAATACCAAAAAACTGATTAACTTTTTGATGGTCTCCAAAGAAAGGTCCAAGGAACACGATCCCCGAAAAAGTTGCGCCCAGCGCTAATATACCCAGAGGAATAAGCATTGTAATTGGGGATTCACGAGCATGTGAATAAGTTTCTGGCTTACTTCTGGATTTTCCAAAAAATGTCATAAACATTAATCGCCAACTATAAAAACTAGTAAAGCCCGCTGCAATTATAAGAACCCAAAATGAAAAGTTAGAGCCCGCACCATAAGCACTCTCAATGATAGCATCTTTAGAAAAGAAACCCGCAAACCCAAAATGCGTTAGAGGTATACCGACCCCCGTAATTGCTAAAGTACCAATCATCATCGCCCAAAAAGTATAAGGTATCTTCTTTCTTAAACCCCCATAAAATCTCATATCTTGCTCATGATGCATTGCATGTATGACCGAGCCTGCACCTAAAAATAGCATCGCTTTAAAAAAAGCGTGAGTTAATAAATGAAACATTGCTACTGAATATGCTCCCAAACCCGCCGCTACAAACATGTATCCCAACTGTGAGCACGTAGAGTAGGCTATAACTCTTTTTATATCATTCTGAACCAACCCAACAGTTGCCGCAAAAAAGGCGGTAGCTGCTCCAACATAAACTATAAGATTTTTAGCTAAGGGAGCGTACTCCATTAAAGGTGACATCCGACATACCAGGAAGACCCCCGCAGTAACCATAGTGGCAGCGTGAATTAATGCCGACACAGGAGTAGGACCTTCCATTGCATCTGGTAGCCATACGTGAAGAAATAGTTGTGCAGATTTTCCCATAGCACCTATAAATAATAGTATTGCTATTAAATTTGCTGCGTTCCATTCACGCCACAAGAAAGTAAGTTTTGTATTTGCAATCTCAGGAATGGCTTGGAAAATTTCATTAAGGTTTATACTATCAACAAGTAGATAAAGCCCAAATATGCCTAATAGAAATCCAAAATCTCCTACGCGATTTACTACAAACGCTTTTATTGCTGCAGCATTGGCTGACGGTTTTTTGAAGTAAAAACCAATTAAAAGATAGGATGCGACCCCTACCCCTTCCCAACCAAAAAACATCTGAACTAAATTATTAGCTGACACCAAAGCGAGCATAGTAAAAGTAAAAAACGAAAGGTACGCAAAGAATCTAGGCTTGTAGCTTTCTGTCTCTCCAAAGTTTTCATCATGCGCCATATACCCAAAACTATAGAGATGGACCAAGCTCGAAACCGTAGTAATTACAATAAACATAATAGCTGTGAGCCTATCAAAACGAATTGCCCAATTCGTGGATAGTGTTCCACTTTCTATCCAACGTAGAATAGCTATATTTTGAGTATTACCATCAAATTTTAAAAATAAAATCCACGATAATACAGCTGAAAGAAATAGTAAGGCCGTTGCAACCCAACATGCCAAATTTTCTCCCAGGAATCGCCATCCAAACCCACAAAAAAGAGCTCCAACTAATGGTGAAAATAAGACTAAAACTTCCATACTATACTAACCCTTCATCATGTTGACATCGTCAACCAGTATGGAGCCTTTGCTGCGATAAAAACAAACTAATATAGCAAGACCTATTGCTGCCTCCGCAGCAGCAACAGTAAGAACAAATAGTGTAAACACTTGTCCAACTAAATCATTCATAAAGCTTGAGAAAGCCACTAAATTTATATTTACTGCCATAAGTATAATTTCGATAGACATCAGAATTATAATTATATTTTTTCTGTTCACAAATATGCCAAAAATACCAATAATAAATAAAGTAGCCGACATTAATAGATAGTGCTCTAAACTAACCATTACTCTACAAACCCTTTCCCGATTCAACATCTATAATTTTTAACTGTTCTTTAGGGTCACGATAAATCTGGCTTAAAACGTCTTGTCTCTTTATATTGGGTCGGTCTCTCACTGTAAGTACAATAGCACCAATCATTGCTACCAACAGAATTAAGCCAGCAGTTTGAAAAAGATAAATATATTTACTATAAACAACATGGCCTAAAGCCGCTGTATTTTGAACCTGGGATAAATCTGGTGTTATCACTGCACGAGCCTGATCAGCACTTTCCGCCGTCTGCCAAACACCAAAAACCAAAGAAAGTTCCATTAATAATATTATACAGATTAACCCTGCGATAGGCATATACCTAGCAAACTCACTCCTTAAACTGCCAAAATCAATATCTAACATCATCACAACAAACAAAAATAAAACAGCTACCGCGCCCACGTACACTATCACTAGAAGCATGGCCACAAACTCTGCACCTAACAAAACAAACAATCCTGCGCATGATAAAAACATTAATATCAGCCATAATACTGAGTGAACTGGATTACGAGATACAACCACCAAGAGTGCAGAACTTAGGATTACTGTAGAAAATACATAAAATGAAATGTCTATAAGTAACATTTACTCTTTATCCCCTGCTTTTTAAGTTGGACTGAGCATTTTCAAAAAATGCAAAGCACATGATTTCTAAGACTTGATAGGCCTTGTATACTTGTCGAATAACTATCATCTGTACGGCGCATCTATTTCAATATTCCGTGCGATCTCTGATTCCCACCGATCACCGTTAGACAGTAGCTTTTCTTTATCGTAAAAAAGTTCCTCTCGAGTCTCAGTGGCAAATTCGAAATTAGGCCCTTCAACTATAGCATCTACTGGGCATGCTTCTTGACAAAACCCACAATAAATACATTTCGTCATATCAATGTCATAACGTGTTGTACGCCTAGACCCATCATCTCGAGGCTCAGCATCAATAGTAATAGCTTGCGCAGGACAAACTGCTTCACAAAGTTTGCACGCAATACAACGCTCCTCACCGTTTGGATAACGCCTTAAAGCATGCTCACCTCTAAACCGCGAAGACAGTGGACCTTTCTCGTGAGGATAGTTTAGGGTTGCTTTAGGTGAAAAAAAATACCTAAAACCCAAACCAAAACCCTTTAAAAAATCAAATAATAGAAAATACTTGATTCTTCTCTTTATACTAACTGCCATATTACGCTCCAATCACCCATCGTGCATACAAACCACCAAAGACCTCAAATTTTGCCAAAAATGCAACTATAACCACCCATCCTAATGAAAGTGGTAGAAAAACCTTCCAACCTAGCCTCATTAATTGATCGTATCGATATCTTGGAACTACTGCTTTTACCATGGAAAACATAAAAAAGAAGAATGCCATTTTAATGATCATCCAATGTGCACCATCTGGTAAGAATGGAAACGGTGACAACCAACCCCCAAAAAATAAAAGAGAGATAAGCGCGCACATTAAAAAGATTGCTATGTACTCTCCAGCCATAAATAACAAAAATGGAGTTGAAGAGTACTCAACCTGGTAACCTGCTACCAACTCTGATTCCGCTTCGGGTAAATCAAAGGGTGGTCTGTTTGTTTCTGCTAAAGCAGATACAAAAAATAGTATCACCATAGGAAAATGAGGAAGCCAATACCAATTTAAAAAACCTAAATTTCCTTGTTGCGCAATCACTATATCAGAGAAATTTAAGGACCCCGTAGAAATTACAACTCCGATTATTATTAAGCCAATTGAAACCTCGTACGAGATCATTTGTGCAGCTGATCTTAGGGCACCAAGGAATGGGTATTTGGAGTTAGACGCCCAGCCCCCCATTATAACTCCATAAACTTCCAGTGAGCCTATCGCAAAAACATATAATATAGCTACGTTTATATCAGCCAGGACCCAACCAGGGTTAAATGGTATAACGGCCCATAGCATCATAGCGAGCACAAAACTTAACAGTGGAGCTAAAATAAAAACTGTCTTATCAGCTCCAGCGGGTATAACTATCTCTTTCAATACATATTTTAGAGCGTCAGCTACAGACTGTAACAAACCCCAGACGCCCACCACGTTTGGGCCACGACGCATCTGAACAGCCGCCCATATTTTTCTATCACTATAAACCAAAAATAGGAGTGAAATCATCACAAAGCCAATTATGCCCAAGCACTGGATTACGATTAAAAAGAGCATGCCAGGCCCAGTAGCTAGAAAATTACTCATAAAATATTCCATAGCATATTAATATTTCTCTTAATATTGACCATTTCTTTACAATCTCTTGACTTCTTTTATTTTATTTAGAGCACTTAATTTAGCCATTACCTTACTCGCCCGCACGATAGGGTTAGATCTATAAAAATCAATTTCATAACAGTTAATATTTTTATTTTTAATCTTAGTTAAATTAATTACATCTCTTTCATTCTCAGGAACTATATCTAATTTCCCTAAATGCGGCACTGTTTCAAAAAGATTTTTTCTAAGCTCTGAAAGATTATCATATGGTAACGATTTACCAAGTGCACCAGATAGAGCTCTTATGATTGCCCAATTCTCTTTAGCTTCACCAGGGGGGAATCCTGCTCGTAACGCAAGTTGTGGCCTACCCTCCGTGTTTACAAATATACCATCCTCTTCCGTGTAGGCAGCTGATGGAAAAATTATGTCAGCTCTATGAGCCCCTCTATCTCCATGAGAGCCCTGATATATGACAAAGGGCCCCTCTTCGATTGAGATTTCATCTGCTCCTAAATTGAAAATTACTTCAGCGCCGTCTAACAAGGTTTTTAATCCTCCTTCAGTAACGCATCCTACATCTAGTGCTCCCACCCTTCCAGCCGAAGCATGTAAAACTAACATACGGCTTGAAATGGACATACACTTATCTAGAACCCCCGGGACATCACCATCTGACAAAGCACCAACCCCAACAATTACAATAGAATCCTTACTAAGAGCTACTTTATCTAAACAATCCCTATCAGCTCCTAAATGATTATAATCAAACGTGAGGTCTATTTCATCACCAATTAGACTCACTTTGCAACCGTTCAACCAGGCTTTTCTTATACGAGAGTTTAAAACGGGTGAATCATTAGCTGGGTTCGCTCCAATGATTATAATTTCTTTAGCATCATCAATTTCCTCAATACTAACATTGCCAACGTAAGCCGAACGGTTTTTTGGCGGGAAATCGATCCCGTCAACACGGCACTCAATAATTCCGTCTAAGCTATTAACCAAAGTTTTTAATGCAAAAGCTGCTTCGACTGAATTCAAATCACCAACAATGGCAGCTAACTTTTTATCTCTCATGTTTTTCACAGCAAAATCTATAGCTTCAGCCCAAGATGCTTTCCTTAACTTTCCATCATCTCGTATGTAAGGAGTATCTAGCCTTTGCAACCTTAACCCATCCCAAACAAATCGAGTTTTATCAGAAATCCACTCCTCGTTAATCCCATCATGATTGCGAGGAAGAATCCTCATTACTTCACGACCTTTTGTATCAATTCTAATATTTGCCCCTAGAGAGTCCATAACGTCTATTGATTCTGTTTTATTTAACTCCCAAGAGCGAGCAGTAAAAGCGTAAGGCTTTGAGACTAACGCCCCAACAGGGCATAAATCAATTATATTTCCCTGCATGTTACTATTTAGTGTTTGACCTAAATACGATGTAATTTCAGCGTCT
>NZVE01000062.1 GCA_002697345.1 Paracoccaceae bacterium
GTTTCCTTTTTGAGTACGAATCAAATAGAAACAGAGTTCTCTTACTAAAAAGTAATTCCCACCCATCATTCACGAACCTTGAAAATCAGTCGATTGCTTAGAGCCATAAAAACAGAAGCTTTAGCGACTGACTCGAGAGAGGGTGGGAATGGGTGAGATGGTATTCCACCCGAAAAAATCGAGTGGGTTGGAATTGGGTTTTCAGAAATCACAAGTATATCCAAATTTGGGGAATACTTTTGTCATAAGAATATGAGGGATAGCCCTAAAAAAAGAGATATATCCATATATGGCGAATTTTGGTAAAGGACAGGCTTCTGTTGCCAGGTGCCTCCGAACCCCGCCTATGGCTGCAAAGCGATAGGACTTAAGTTTTCGGTTTTCCGAACTGCTTACGCAGCTAGGGCTACCGGAGCTCTGTTGTCATTTGCAACTAGCTTTAATTGAACCGATAACGGTGGTATCTCACCGAGCCAAAGCTAACTCCTTTAGACGTCCGTCGATCCTATTTCGACCCCATAATCGTCAAATGAACGAGTATTGGTGGAGTCGCCGGGTACCGCCCCCGGGTCCGAGCCGCTTATTACGAGCGCGTTTATGTCCATAGTCCTTGCGGACAATTCCATACATATACTTTAACCGTAGCTTTGGAAAGCTTAACAATAAATAAAAAGTAATAATTTGAATATCTTAATTAGTTAGTATCAAATACTGAAAGATCTAAATGCCTAGTTTTTAAATTACTTGTAAGATGCTAATATGTTTTGTCCTAGAGTTTTTGTATAATCTTCTAAATTTGATAGACCAAAATTTATCCCCTCGGCATCTCTATTTCTTATAGAACTTATTATACTTTGATGGAACAAAATTATTTTCTCACGAGACCTAACTGTGTAGGTAATCATATTCATTAGTGGTTGCATTGCCTCAACTGCCCCTGCCAGTTGATAACTTAGAATTGGATTTTTAGCACAATCCACCAAGATACGATGTAGTCTAATATCAGATGCACAAAACTCCTCATCGGTCAATTTACTTTGACCCTGAGTCAATATTTCTTTTTCTATTGCTAATATATCAGTATTTGTTCTGCGGAGAGCAACAAACTTTGCGCACGCTCTTTCAAGGGCGAAGCGTGCTTCGCAAGCAGTTTCAAATTTAACGTCGTTCATTGACAGAAGTAAAATAGAAGTTGTTACTTGCTGTTCATGAGCATCTTCAAATTTTATATGATTTATAAAGGCTCCACCTGATGCACCTCGTTGGGTTCTTATTAAGCTTTGAGCGGCTAATCTTTTTAATGCCTCTCTAATTGTGGATCTTCCTACATTAAACTGTTCTGCTAGCTCTAACTCAGAAGGCAACCGAGATCCAACATCAAGATCTTTATTGATTATTGACTCTTTTATCTGTTCTGAAATTTCAGTTGATAAATTAGCATTATTGCGCTTTTCATTTTTCATTTGTCAGACATTTAAAAACATGACATCAGTTTCCTTGTTTAGATTCTCTTATGGAGTTAGAAATGAAATTGATCAATATATCTTTTATAAGGTCTTTCTTTTGGGTAGGTTTCTTCATCCTAATTTTACTTTCTTGGTACTATCTATACTCAATGTCTAAAATGATGGGATTAGATTGGTTTGGCCAGTCTACGAAAGCTATGAGTATGGGGAGCAACGCTATGAGTATGGGGAGCACTGTAAGTTTTAAAACCTTATTCCCCATGTGGTCAATTATGATGATAGCAATGATGTTTCCTGCAATGGTTCCAACCTTGAAAGGTTACCAAGACTTGATAAAAAGTGCTAATGGATCATGGCTTGGTTGGCTTGGAGTTCTATTGGGTTATTTAATTATATGGGTATTGTTTTCTTTAATAATTTCTATTGCCCAGAGCTCATTGACTGAAGTAAATATACTAACAGATCTTGGTGTTTTCCAATCTAAGTGGATGATTTCATTAGTTTTAATTGCAGTGGGTATTTTTCAGTTTACTGTTTTTAAAGATTATTGCCATGGGGTATGTCACTCGCCGATGGCTTATTTTTTAAGTAAATGGCGAAAAGGCTTTTTTGGCGGATTAAGGATGGGATTAGGCCTAGGGGCGTTTTGTGTTGGCTGCTGTTGGGGCTTTATGCTCTTAGGTTTTACAGTAGGGTATATGAATTTTGTTTGGATGGGTCTAATAACATTAGTAGTTGTTATTGAAAAACTCCCCCAAGTTGGTGTATTGGTGAAGAAACCTTTAGGTGGTATTCTTATTTTATCGGGTATTAGCTTAGCTATAATAAATTTTAATTAGATGGGATTCTAGGATGAATAAAAAAGTAAGTAAGACGTCAGACAAACTTCAGGTCATGCAAAAAATCGATAGTCGAATGAATCCAAAACGACGCAGAAAAGAACCAACCGATTGGGAAATAAAAGGGGAACTATTTTTAAACTGTTCTTGCGATGTATTTTGTCCGTGTGTTGTTTCATTGGGAGCCCACCCCCCAACCGAAGGTCACTGTCATGCGTGGATGGGAATTATTATAGACGAAGGCCATTTCGAGGGTGAAAGCTTGGCTGGTTTAAATGTCGGTTTACTGGTCGATATCCCAGGCAGAATGGCTGAAGGAAATTGGAAAGTCGCAGCATATGTTGATGAAAATTCAACACAAAAAGCATATAATGGTATTTTAAAGATATTTTCTGGAGCTGCTGGGGGGACCACTGGTCTGTTTACGTTTCTTGTGTCTGAAATTATTGGTGCTGAAAGGGCTCCAGTAGAAATAATCAGGGATGGAAAAAAGCGTATAATAAATATTGGGCGTAAAATTCAGGGAGAAATTGAGTTAGTAGCTGGAAAGTCTCCAGATGAACCGGTTTTAGTTTCCAATACTAAGTATTGGATGGGGTCAGATGTTTTAGTTGCCGTAGGAAAAAGATCACGTGTTAGGGATTATGGTAGGGTTTGGGACTTTGATGGAAAGTCTGCTGAGATATGCCCAATTAGTTGGTCTGGGCCGTAATTTTTTATAGCTTGCGGGTTTGAAGTAAACCTCAGTAAAGTAGTGCCAAAGTAGATTTTCAACAGGAGTTACCATGGATTTAGACCTCGATTTCGTTCGTACGCAGTTTCCCGCTTTTCAAAACAGTCAGTTAGAGGGGCAAGCATTTTTCCAAAGTGCTGGTGGGTCCTATGCCTGTAAGCAAGTTATTAACCGATTAACAAGGTTTTACGAAGAGAGAAAAGTCCAGCCATATGATCCCTATAACGCTTCCACTCTAGGTGGAGAAGAGATGGATGAGGCTCGTAAGGGGTTAGCTGACTTCATGCGAGTGAAAGTAGATGAAGTAAGTTTTGGCCCCTCAACCACACAAAATACTTATGTCTTATCCCAAGCTTTTCGACAGTGGTTAAAGCCTGGTGATGCAATTATAGTTACTAACCAAGATCATGAGGCAAACTCGGGTCCTTGGCGTAGATTGGCCGAGAGCGGTGTTGAGGTCCGTGAATGGTGTATTAACTCTGAAACTGGGTCTTTAGAAACTATTGAGTTAGAGAAATTGCTTGATGATAACGTTAAGCTAGTATGCTTTCCGCATTGTTCGAACGTTATTGGGGAAATTAATGATGTGAAAGAGATCGTTAAAATTATTCATTCAGCTGGTGCAGTCAGTTGCGTGGACGGTGTTAGTTTTGCTCCTCACGGAATTCCAGATGTTGGAGACCTTGGCACTGATATTTATTTGTTTTCCGCGTATAAAACTTTTGGTCCCCATCAAGGTATCATGGTTATTCGAGAGGATTTGGGGTTTTCGCTTCCAAATCAGGGACATTATTTTAATGAGAAAACGCTTTTCTCTAGATTTACACCTGCAGGTCCTGATCATGCGCAAGTTGCATCCTGTGCTGGGATGGTTGAGTATTTTGATGCTATCATAGGGCATCACTTTGAAAGTGGTAAATTAGGTCAAAATAAAGCTAATTTGGTACATGATCTTTTTAGAGATCATGAAACAAAGTTGCTGCAACCTCTTTTGGATTATGTTTCGGCAAAAAATTCAGTTAGGCTAATCGGACCATCAAATGCAAAAAATAGAGCGCCAACCGTCTCTATAGAAGTTCACGAGAGTGCAAATGAAATAGCATCTAAATTGGCGCAAAAAAATATTATGGCTGCAGGTGGAGATTTTTACGGTAAAAGACCATTGAAAGCCATGAATGTAGATATGAATCTTGGAGTCTTACGACTTTCGTTTGCACATTATAATGATAAAAGTGAGGTTGATCGCCTCATTTTAGCGCTTGATGAAATAATCTAAACATTTGATAATGATAGGAATATTTTTGTGATTACCAAATATTTTCTCTTATGCAATTAGAGTAATAGATTATTTTTTAAAATTAATTAAATTATTTATAAAAATTTATTGAGTGGATGTGCATTTTTGGTGTATATTATACTCAATAGTAGGAGGTATCATGGTCATATTGAGTTCAACAGATGGTGAGAAAAACCTTCCAAGGTATTTTGCGCAATCGTTTGGAGTTATAAAAAAGCTTAATAATGGTAGGCTTGACGTAAAGCTGGAAGATGGGCGGGTTTTTAGAGCTCAAGGTCTTCTGGAGGGGCCAGAGGCAGAGTTTACAGTGCATAATGACGACCTATTTGCACGACTTATTAGAGAGGGAGATCTTGGCTTTAGCGATGCATATTTGGATGGCTGGTGGACTACTCCTGACTTGCAAACATTCATGGATCTAATGCATGCAGAAAATGATGAGGTTTACGAAGGATTTCCTGGTATGGCTTTAGTTAGGTTATATGAGAGAACGCGGTTCTGGCTTCAGTCTAACTCAAAAAAACAGGCAAAGAAAAATATAAGTTATCACTATGATTTGGGTAACGATTTTTATTCATTATGGCTTGATAAAAGTATGACTTATAGTTCTGCTTACTTTAAGAAAGATTCAGAAACTCTTGAAAAAGCACAAGAAAATAAATATGAAAGTATAATAGATCAATTGGGAGTAAAGGCTGGAGATCACATCTTAGAAATTGGGTGTGGCTGGGGAGGCTTTGGAGAGTATGCTGCGTCAAAACGTGGTCTTAAAGTTACTGGCCTAACGATTTCTAAAGAACAGTACGATTATGCTGTTGAACGAATTAATAAGGCAGGTCTATCAGAATTAGTAGAAATAAAGCTTCAAGATTACCGAGATGAAGTAGGTGTATATGATGGGATAGCTTCTATAGAAATGTTTGAAGCTGTGGGTGAAAAGTACTGGCCAGTTTATTTCTCTACCGTAAGGGATAGATTAAAACCTGGTCGTAACGCTACTTTGCAGATTATCACTTTGGCAGATAGTAGGTGGGATTCTTATAGAAAGAGTGTTGATTTTATTCAAAAACATATATTTCCAGGAGGAATGTTGCCAAGCCCCAAAGTGCTAAGGGAGCAGGTTAATAATGCTGGTCTTAATGTTAAAGACTCTATTGAATTTGGACAAAGTTACAGTGCTACACTTAGGCGTTGGCACAAAACTTTTAATGCAGAGTGGGATAATATTGTTAAGTTGGGTTTTGATTCAAGGTTTAAAAATATGTGGGATTTTTATTTAACCTCATGTGCTGGAACTTTCTTAAGTGGTTATTGCGATGTAACTCAAATCACGATTAATAAACCAAAATAACACCTGTGCTGTTATCCATAAATCCAAGTGAATTAATAAATTTAAGGTATTGATCTATATGAATATTTTTATATTTGGAACATTAATGGATAAAGCTCTTTTAGAGATAGTTTTGGGTCGTAAAGTTGAGCTAGTTTCTGCAACCCTTAAAGATTATGGTGTGTTCAAGGTAATGGATGCTGATTACCCCGTTATGATAAAATCAGTGGGGCTTGTTGCCAACGGAATTATTCTTAATGAATTAACAAAAATGGATATTTTAAGAACAGATTTTTATGAACACATCTTTGACTACTTCCTAAAGCCCGTCCAAGTCTTATCAAAAGAAGTCTTAATAGATACACAGGTATATATGCCGAGTAAGTTGATCCCTCGGCTTGAAGAGCCATGGAGCCTCAAAGATTGGCAAGAGGTTTCTGGAGAAAGAACGCACGGTTTTGCAAAAAAAGTAATGACAAAATTTGGTGTATTGAGTGTGGATGAAATGAAAAAAGATATTAAAAGTTATTTTTAGTAAATTGAGGGCTGATTTTATAAAGTCGAATACGCGACTATAGAAATAAATCCTTTGCTCTGTTTTAATTATAAGATAATAATAATTTTTGTTAAAAAGCAAAGTTAATGTGCTAATAGTTCGGTTGCAAATATAAATATTTTTATAAAATTTTAAGTGATTACAAACTATTTTAACCTCTAATATCTATCAAAAATGGAAGGTTTTACTATGTCAAACTCAGTAGTTGAATTAATAGGGAATACACCTCTTTTAAAACTTGAACGGGCAAGTAAGGAAACTGGTTGTGTAATCCTTGGAAAGGCTGAGTTTTTAAATCCTGGTCAATCTATTAAAGATCGAGCAGCTCTTTATATAATTCGTAGTGCGATTGAGGCGGGCACCCTAAAAAAGGGTGGTACAATTGTCGAGGGAACTGCTGGAAATACAGGAATAGGTTTGACTTTGGTCGGTGCATATTATGGTTTTAAAACTGTGATTGTTATTCCGGAAACACAAAGCCAAGAAAAGAAAGATCAACTTCGTCTAATGGGAGCTCAATTAGTTGAGGTACCTGCCGTTCCTTATCGAGATCCAAACAATTATGTTAAATATTCAGAGCGTTTGACTAAAGAACTTGAGAAAACAGAACCTAACGGAGCAATTTGGGCTAACCAATTTGATAATACAGCTAATAGAAAAGCTCATGAAGAGACTACTGGTCCTGAAATATGGAGGCAGACAGATGGTAAGGTGGATGGATTTATTTGTTCAGTTGGCTCTGGTGGGACTTTGGCTGGGGTTAGTAATTTCTTACAACCAAAAGGGGTAAAAATTGGATTAGCAGATCCCTATGGAGCGGCTTTGTATAATTATTATGAGAATGGAAAATTTAGTTCCCAAGGTAGTTCAATTAGTGAAGGTATCGGGCAAGGTCGTATTACTGCTAATCTGGAAGGATTTACTCCAGATTATCAATATACAATCTCAGATTTAGAGGCATTGCCAATAGTTTTTGACCTACTAAAAAATACAGGTTTATGTCTCGGTGGATCTTCAGCAATAAATATTGGTGGGGCGATTGAAATGGCAAAAGAAATGGGCCCTGGTCATACAATAGTGACAATTCTGTGTGATTATGGCATGAGGTATCATTCAAAAATGTGGAATCCAACATTTTTAGAGAGTAAAGGTTTACCTATACCTAGTTGGATGAGTAAAAAAGAAGAAACTTTAGTCGAGGTCTTTGAGTAATATGAAATTTTTTAAATCTTTTATCCTTTGCTGCTCGTTCGCTATAATTTTTACAATGTTTGGCGGGGAAGTAAGAAGCCAATCACAAGTGGTGGGATCTGATTTACCTGATTATAAAAACTGGGAACAAACTGCTGATAAAATAGAACAGATTATTGTTGCTGAGGAAGTTCCTTCAAAAGATTTAGATGCATTAAGAGAGACGTTATCTGAGTGGAGAACTCTTTTTTCAATAGGAAAAGAATTAAATTCTCAACGGATTATTAGGATAAACAATCAACTTTCTGCTCTAGGAACAAAAAGTGAAGGAACTGAAGATGCCTCTTTGGAGATCTCTGAGAGACGACGCGTTCTAAATGAGCAACTGAATTTATCCATGATACCGGTTATTAGGGCTACTGAGGCATTTGTACGGTCGAACGGGTTGATAGTAGAAGTGGATGAAATTCTTCGCTCCAGACAAACAAATCAAATACTAAAACTAGGGCCTTCACCACTAAATATTGGCAGTTGGGGTTCTCCTGTTACAGAAGCCTTAAGTATAGTTAAAACAATAAGTGCGGAGGTTTCTCGATCTTTTTCTGATAACGCTAGTAGAGCAAAAATATGGGATAAATTCCCAGCAACAATTGCCTTTGCTATCATTGGTATTTTTATTATTTATGCGGCGAGTGGTTGGATTTCGAAGGTTAACACTTCGTTTGGTCCGTACCTATCTGAAAGACCAGCTTTAGGACGACTGACTGAACTATTATTTTCTATAATAAAGGTTGTAATTTCAATAGGAGGTTTTTACCTTTTAAAATCGGCTTTGGATAGCTCTCAACTTCTTGGAAATATGGGTCAGCAGGTTGTTGGTATGATCTTCTGCATTATTATTGCGGTTTATCTAGCTGGCTGGTTGGGTGAACGACTGTTTAATATAAACTATAATAATGAAACCTCTTTAACTTACCTTAATGAGGATAAGGTCGGTTTTGCGATACTTTCCAGTTACATACTTGGATTTCTTTACGGTTTGGAATTTTTTGTTAATAACTTGGGTGGTTCTGGTTATTTCACAGATACGTCAGTTGCTATCCTTAGCTTCATTATCATTTCAATTTCTGGCATTATATTATTTCGATTGATTTCTAGTATATCTAGCCAGCTTCTTAGTGAACGCATAAAAGATTCAGGCTTAGAACAGTCAACGGTAGCTCTGTGCGTATTGGTATTAAGACTTGGCTTTCTAGTGTGTTTTGTTTCGCCAATTCTATCATTGATTGGTTACTCATATGCTGGGACTGTAATTTTATTTTCGACATTACTCACATTTGGCTTAGCGGGGCTTGTATTAATTGGTCAAAGAACTCTTCGTGATATATTTTCTACTTTGATAGGCGAAACGGAGGCTGTGAAGGGTTTGGTGCCAACTCTATTAGGGCTTGGCGCAATAATTGCTGCAGTCCCCTTCCTGGCGCTTATTTGGGGGGCAAGGGTTTCAGACTTAGGTGAAATTTGGTCTCTAATCTCGAATGGCTTTCAGATGGGTGAAAGTCGTATAACTCCTTCTGATCTTATTAAATTTATTATCATTTTTGTGATTGGTTATCTATTAACTAGGGCAATTCAAAATACTTTAAAATCACAGGTTCTTCCAAAGACAAAGTTAGACGCTGGTGGTCAAAATGCTGTAGTCGACGGGGTAGGGTACCTTGGTATATTCTTAGCTGCCGTCATTGCAATTTCAACAGCTGGTATAGACTTATCGTCACTCGCTATAGTCGCAGGTGCATTGTCTGTTGGCATAGGCTTTGGACTTCAAACAATTGTTTCCAATTTTGTGTCGGGAATAATTCTATTAATCGAGAGGCCAATTACTCAAGGTGACTGGATAGAAGTTAACGGTACTATGGGTGTTGTTAAAGATATTTCGGTTAGAGCAACTGTGATTCAAACATTTGATAGGAAAGATGTAATTGTTCCAAATTCCGACCTAATTTCTGGTGCAGTTACAAATTGGACTAAGGGAAATCTAACTGGAAGGATTATCTTATCAGTTGGGGTTGCTTACGGGACTGATACACAAAAAGTTACCAGGATTTTAGAAGAGGTTGCTTTAGAGCACCCAATGGTAAGTGATAAAAATCCACCTAGTGTTTACTTTCTAAATTTTGGTGGAGACGCTCTTGAATTTGAGATTAGAATTGTTCTCCAAGATGTTAATTTCTCACTCTCGGTTAAATCAGAAATAAACCACCGAATTGCAGAACGGTTTGCTGAAGAGGGAATTGAGATTCCATTCGCGCAAAGAGATATTTGGCTTCGCAACCCAGAAGCACTAACAGGTGACAACCCTGACCCTGTGTTAGAAAAGAAAGTAGATGCCCCAAAAATTACTAAAATAAAGAAAAGAAAAGTAGATCTCCCTGATACTGATGCTGATGGTGCGGGAGAATAACTTATGAGTGAACTGTTATTTAGGGATGATGCCTATTTGAAATCAGCGACTGCAGAGTTGGTAGAGTTAACTGATAATGGGGGATTAATATTTGACCAAACAGTATTTTATCCAATTGGAGGCGGGCAGCCCTCTGATGTGGGTGAATTAATTTCGGGTGATTTGAATTTAAAGGTAAGGGAAGTAAGAAAAGGCGATCAAGGCAAAGTTGTTTTTTTTGTTGAAGGCTCCACTGAAGGTATTCAGATCGGTCAAAAATTTCAACAAAAGATAGATTGGCCTACGCGGTACGGATATATGAAAATTCATACAGCTTTACATCTTTTATCTGTTGTTATTCCCCTTGGTGTTACTGGTGGTTCGATAGGCTCGCAGAAGGGTAGATTAGATTTTGAGATGCCTGAGCCTTTAGAAAATAAAGAAATTTTAGAAAATGAACTTAATGAACTTATAGCTAGAGGGCTTAAAATCACAGAAAGTTGGATAACTGACGCCGAGTTAGAAGAAAATCCTTCTCTTGTGAAAACAATGCGAGTGAAACCACCTATGGGTCAAGGTAAAGTTAGATTAGTTCGGATTGGTACGGAAACTGACGAAATTGATTTACAACCTTGTGGCGGGACACATGTAAAAAGTACTTTAGAAATTGGAAAAATTCGATTGGGTAAAGTAGAAAATAAGGGTAAGTCAAACAGACGAGTTCATTTACACTTAGATACTTAAAGTTTTTAATTAACACTATTATAAAAGGGCTTGCATCGTTAATAGCCTAAAGTTAAACCCAGCCTTGGAGCGGTGGCCGAGCGGTCGAAGGCGCACGCTTGGAAAGCGTGTGGGCAGGTGACTGTCCCGAGGGTTCGAATCCCTTCCGCTCCGCCAATAACTTAATTAAAGTTATAGATATAATTAGGGAAAAATAATTTCAAATTCTCTACCCATAATACTACCCACAACGTAGGAGTTAGAAATGCAGACGAACGAAAACCCGATCTGGTCAATGGTAGAGACCAAACGCGAAGCCTTCATTGGACTTGCGGACCGTATCTTTGATATGCCCGAGATAGCATACACCGAAACTCGTTCATGCGCCGAACATACACAAATGCTCAGAGCCGAAGGTTTTCGAATAAAGGAGAACGCCGCGGGTATCCCAACCGCTGTGATTGGTGAAGCGGGCCAAGGCGGACCTGTTATAGCAATATTGGGCGAGTATGACGCGCTTCCCGGACTTTCGCAGCAACCCGGACTGGCGGAGCCCAAGATGGTTGATACGTCGGGTTTTGGTCATGGCTGCGGCCACAATCTGCTTGGTTCTGCTGCAATGCTGGCCGCCACAGCAATTAAAGACTGGATCGAAGCGGAGGGGATCGAGGCACGGGTTCGCTACTATGGCTGTCCTGCTGAAGAAGGCGGTGCCGCCAAGACGTATATGGTCCGCGAAGGTCTGTTCGATGATGTCGACCTTGCAATAACTTGGCATCCCGCAAGCTTCAATGGCGTGGATGACGCGCATTCACTTGCCAACACGCGGATCGACTTTACGTTCACAGGCAAGGCAGCACATGCCGCCAGTGCGCCGGAACTTGGTCGCTCCGCTCTTGATGCAGTGGAGTTGATGAACATCGGTGTAAACTACATGCGCGAACACATGCCTGATGATGCACGTGTGCACTACGCCTATCTAGACGCAGGTGGTATCGCACCGAACGTCGTACCTGCCAAGGCGACTGTCCGCCATCTGGTCCGTTCCCGCAACCTTGCCGGACTTGCGGACCTTGTGGCGCGGGTGCACGCCATTTCAGAAGGTGCAGCGCTGATGTCTGGAGTTCGGGTGGAATCTAAGGTCTTCTCTGCAGTGTCAAACCTGTTGGGCAACCGCCCTTTAGAAGAAGCAATGCAGGCAGAATTCGACGCCCTCGGTCCCGTTCCATTTGACGCGAACGATGAGAAATTCGCCGCTGAAATTCGTGCCACTCTCACAAATGACGACATCGCTGATACTTTCCGCCTTCTCAATATGAAACCGGATTACGAAATGGCGCTTTGCGATTTTGTGGCCCCTTTGGACCGGTTATTCGTTGGTGGCATAGGATCTACCGACGTAGGTGATGTCAGTTGGGCTGTGCCAACCGTACAGGCCAATGTCGCCACCTGTGCCATGGGAACCCCGTTTCATACATGGCAACTCACTGCACAGGGCAAGGAGCCTTTTGCCCACAAAGGTATGATCCATGCTGCAAAGGTCATGGCAGCGACAGCACGCGCCATGATCCTGAGCGATGAATTGCGCACCTCGGCGAAAAAGGCACATGCTGAGCATCTTGCAACATTTCCTTACAAATGTCCGATTCCGGCGGATGTTCACCCGCCTGTGGTAGGAGAATAGCTAGACGCTAGAGTTTGCAAAAACGCCATACAATTAATGGCCCTGGTCTCAGGAATTATGTTGGGCGTAACCTACCCACAACTTTGTTTATGCTAATATGCTGGCAAAAAAATAATTTAAATAATTTTAAGATTATTGGAAGAATGCCTATATTTCAAATAACTACTTTTTTGGAATATAAAATGTTAAATTTGCCCATATACTTTGCCAAACTGGGTCGCCTTTAACTTTAGGTTCAATTGGAATTAAAGCGACGTTATCTAACATATATTCATGACCTGTTGTAACTGGGAATATAGCGATGCCATTGATATCTGTTGTATACAATCTTATTTGAACTTCCTCATTTGAGTTAAATGGACGCTCAAAAAGTTCTAATTGTACATTTGCCCGTGGCCTCCCCGCCATTAAGACTTGCACATGCATTCCATTGCTAAGGTCATCTGTGTAAGGATTGGTTAGGGCAATTATTTCAATTTTATGTCCAACTGAAACATCTTGACCCACACCATCTCCTATTGCCACAAGTGATTTAGCAAAGCGGCTATAGCTTTCAACAAAATCACTCTCTGGTAAGCCACGCGTGATATGAGCCTGAGGAAGTCCTTTAAAGGCTTTGTGTTTTACAAAGCTTTTAAACTTTTCATAATCTCTGTACGTTAATCTCATATTAGTGGTTTCATGCACTAATATTGCCAACCCATTGGGTAAACCTTCTAGTTGGAATGCGGGCCGATCACCGTTGCGTCCGGTAACTTTGATTTTTTTTCCCGCTTGCATGACCTCATGTCTTTTAGTTTGCATTTCTAAAAAGTAATAGCTACCACCAACAAAATTTTGGCCTACACGATTGTGAGCTTCAATGGGCTCATTAATACCAATTTCGTATTTAACTGGTGAAATCCAAAATTCATGGGCATAAACTGGGTTTGTAAATATTAGGCTCAAAATAAGTATCAGGAATCGTTGTAACATGATTAAACCTTTTTCTAAGATGATGTGGCGTTTGGCACTGGTGTCAAGTCTTGCTGTGAGTTTTTTAGCATTCACAGGTGTTCATGCTCATGAATTGCGTCCAGCAATTGCAGATGTGACTATGACAAAGACAAAAGTTAAAATTGAGCTGCTCCTTACAGTTGAGACATTACTTGCTGGGATTGATTTGACTGAAGTGATGAACACTGATGATGCTCCTCAGGCAATTATTTATGATCAATTGCGTAGTCTTACAGATACAGAATTAGCGAATTTGGTAAGTAAAGAGTGGCCTTCGCTTGCGCAAGGTTTGTTAATTGAAGGTGGAGGTTCTTTCGAATTAAATAATATTGAAGTTATTCCTGAAACAAATTTGGATCTACCGCGTGATACGAAGTTAACAATTCAAGTAGACTTGCCAATGAATGATAATCCAGTTGTATTTGGTTGGGTTGCTCAAAATGGTGGTTTGGTAGTGCGCCATGGTATCGGTGATAATGCTTATGCGGCATTTCTTACTGGTGGCGAGATGAGCGCTCCTCTTCCTAGGGCTGGATTTGTTGATGAAACTAAAGTTCAGGTTTTTTGGAGATTTCTGGTAGAGGGGATCCAACATATTATTCCCAAAGGTTTAGATCACATTTTATTTGTTTTTGGGTTATTTTTATTTTCGCTTGCTTGGCGGCCATTGCTATCACAAATCACTACATTTACTTTAGCTCATACTGTAACATTGGGCCTATCCACACTAAATTTTATTACTATTCCTGCTTCGCAGATGTGGCTAATTGAGGCGCTTATTGCTATTTCGATTGCCTATGTAGCAATCGAAAATATTCTGCGACCAAAGCTAGGGTGGTGGCGTATTTTAGTAGTCTTTTTATTTGGACTGTTACATGGATTGGGGTTTGCATCAGTCTTGGGAGATCTTGGGCTTGCACAGGGTCAATTTATCTTATCATTAGTTGCTTTCAATATTGGAGTAGAGTTTGGCCAGCTGACTGTAGTTGCGATAGCATTTATTTTTTTAGCACTACCATTTGGGCGCTCTATTCAGTATCGAAAAGTTGTTGTTTTTCCTTGTTCATTGGCCATAGCAATTATAGGAATTTATTGGTTTTTTGAAAGGGCTCTTTTGTAAATTCCTTTCAAAACTATACGTTTGCATTGCAAGTGCTGTGCACAAGATCTGCATGAACTATCACCATTCATTCAAACTCCTCTAATTCTTTCTGCACTTTGCTGGTTCATTGTTAGATCAGGGTAGGGGGTTCCATTGTTCTTCCTATTGAGCATGGTCAGTTCAGGGCGGGTTTTTCGTTGTCCTGCCTTGAACGGCCACCACAGGCACAACGGACAAAGGAAACCACATGATATTTTTAAGAACCAAAGAGTTCATTAAATACCACCTCATACATAATATCGTTAACAACCTTCTTCTCATTATTCATATTGTAGCAATCCTAAGTATTTCTATCTTGCTATACTCAAAAAGTCTAAAAGCAGATGGAACAACCTATGACGCAAAGTTTATTAAATACGGTCTGGTTAAGTCAAATGATTAATAAGTGGCATCTTTGCGATAGATTAGTAGGGCTCACTTTAGTCATGATTTTTATATTCTCAGCATCTGTGCCTTTAAGGGCAGAATACTCTCCCAAACAGCCCTCAATTAACCTGGAAGATGTGGAAAGTGGACAACTTCTGATGCGATCAGGTAATAAGCTTAGTTCCGCAATTTTACTCTCAACAGATATAAAAATTGCTGTCGCTGGATCGTCTAGCAGAACTATCGTTAGTCAACGGTTTATTAATGTGAGCGAGACATGGGCAGAAGGCGTTTATGTATTTCCAATAGGAGAAAATGCAGCTGTTGATACATTAAAGTTAAGGATTGGTGAGAAATTTATTGAGGGCATAATCAAAGAAAAGTTTGAAGCTAAGGTTATTTATGAAGAAGCCAAAGCCGAGGGAAAAAAAGCTTCGTTAATTGAACAACAAAAACCAAATCTCTTTACCAATAACATAGCTAATATTGGTCCTGGAGAAGTTGTAGTGGTTCAGATTGAATTTCAGTCAAAATTGATATCAAAAGATGGAACTTGGGAGCTTAGAGTGCCACTCGTTAGCGCGCCACGGTATGATATAAGTGTAATAGAAGAGAAGATTGAGTTTGGAAGTTCAGGGTTTTCAAACAAATCAATTAATGCAGACTATAATGAAAATATTGATGTAAAAATTTTAGACGAAAAGGAACTCTTTAATCCTGTAGAAATATTAATTGATTTGAATACAGGGTTTGATCTCAATTCAGTAAAAAGCGCTTTCCATAAAGTGAATATAGATAAGCTTTCAAATGGTCACCATAAGATTAGTTTACCAGGCCCTATATCGAGTGACAGAGATTTTGTGTTGAGATGGACAGCAAAAGATAAGGATACTCAAACATCATTATTCAAGGAAACTCAGGGCAATCAGGAGCATCTGCTTCTAACTTTAAACCCACCTCTAACAAATAAAAATAAATATTCTCCAAATAGAGAGATTATCTTTATTCAAGATATTTCAGGCTCGATGGGAGGAGAGCCTTTGCGCCAATCTAAAATTGGTTTGGAAATGGCAATTAAGCGTTTAAAGCCTAGTGATAAATTCAACATTGTATTGTTCAATGATCGCTACTCAAGTTACGCAGAAAATCCTGTTTTAGCTACTGGCAAAGAGCGCGATAAAGCAATCAGATATGTACGTAGGTTAAACAGTTACGGTGGCACAGAGATGTACCCTGCACTTAAATATGCTCTTAAAAACTTTAAATCTGAAAAGTCAGTCTTAAAACAATTAATCTTTTTAACTGACGGCGCTGTAACTCAAGAAAGTAAACTGTTCTCGCTTATAAATAGAGAGTTACAGACAGCACGATTATTCACTATTGGTATAGGATCAGCACCTAATAGTTTCTTTATGAGTAGAGCTGCAGAACTTGGAAGAGGTTCACATATTTATATTGGAGATATGGATGAAATATCTAATCGAATGACAGATCTGTTTGGTAAAATTGAAAACCCTGTAATTACTGATTTAGAGCTTATACTTCCAAAAGGCTTTGAGGCGGAAGTGTATCCAAATCCACTACCAGATTTGTATGCAGGAGATCCTTTGTCTATAGCAATTCGAGGAAAGAATGCATCAGGAATTGCAAAAGTAATAGGTAAAATAGGCAACCAAAAATGGGTTGCTAGAGTAACATTAGATCAAGGCAGTGACCAAATAGGTATTGCAAAACTTTGGGCGAGAGAAAAGATTTCAAACCTTGAGCGAAATAGAATTTCGTTAAGCCCAAATGCAAGTCAGAAAGCACATATTGATAGTGAGTTATTACAAACAGCACTAAATTATGGATTAGTATCCCGCCTAACTTCCATGGTTGCGGTTGATATAACACCTTCGCGGCCTCAAGGCATTAATTTCGACACTTCAAAGTTAAAAGTTGCAATTCCAAATGGCTGGGATGCTACGCAATTTGAATATAATTACAAAGAAATTATACCACAAAGATTACAAAAGATGTCGTCTAATAATGAGTTGCTTATAACTGCTAACCTAATTCAAAAATCAGAAATGTACTCACTTCCTCAAACTGCGTTGAATTGGAAAAGTTCTATTCTTTTTGCATTATTTTCTACACTATTGGGGGCAATCATTCTCATCATTATAGGTCGTAAAAATTATGTATAAAATGATTTTCATGGCACTTGGTTGCTGTTTAGTTTTAGGTGGAGTTCTTGGGATAGCAAAGGCAAGTTTAATGCCCATCAAAGCGATTGTTGGGCAGCATTATCTAGAGGTTGCATGGCAAGAATCTTTGAGAACTAATGAAACAGAAAAGCCTTGGAGAAGCGCTGATTTTTATACGATTGGCCAGCTAAAAGTACCAAGGCTTAAAATCTCTAGAGTTATCTTAAACAGTGTGTCAGGTGAAGCAATGGCGTGGGGAATAGGGCGAATAAATAATATTAAACCTAAATCATCAAGCGGGCCAGTTATACTAGCCGGCCACCGGGACAGTCATATGAAGTTTATGTATGAGTTAAATGTGGGTGATAAAATTGAATTAATAATGTCAGACGGGTTAATTCAAACATATATGATTTATAAAACAGAAATTACTAATAAACCTGAATTAGAAATACCACAAAGTATAGATAAGAAAAATAGTTTGATACTTACAACATGTTGGCCACTTAAATCATCCAAACAAGAGCTTAAAAGATACATTATATTTTCCCAACAAGCAGTGTAATTATGTTTTTTGTAAAGCCCTATGGATCCTAAATGTTGAATGTCCACTCTTATGATTAATGACTCAAGGTATGGTAACATATTCGTTTAAAAATATATATTTAAACATTTTCAGAAAAGATAAAATTTTTGAATGACGTTTTACATATAAACTAAAATAGATATAGTAAGTTCATTACAACTTTAATAACTTGAGGTTCGCCATGCCTGCTGAAGACGACTTTCCACCACTACCGAAGATCCCGAGTATCTTAGGCGTCAGAGTCTCAGGTATAGCCGCAGGCTTAAAGGATAATGGTAAGCACGATTTGTTCGTCGCTGAATTGGTCCCTGGCTCAACTATCGCAGGAACTTTGACGCGTTCACGATGTCCTGGGATGCCAGTTGAATGGAGTAAACGCCAATTGCCAGGAGGTAAGGTTCGTGCCATCGTGGCCACCTCAGGAAATTCTAACGTCTTTACAGGAAGCCAAGGACGCAAGCTAGTAGAGAACACTGCGGCTGCTGTTGCAAAGTCAGTTGGTTGCCGCACGTCTCAGGTTTTTCTCGCATCAACCGGTGTAATCGGTGAGAAGAAAGATATTCAATTTGTTGCCGATAAGGTACCAATGGGTGTCAAAGCCTTGAAAAATGCGGCATGGCATGATGCGGCGCGAAGTATCATGACAACTGACCGATTTCCAAAAGCAGTTGTGCGTAAAGTGAAGATTGGCAATGTTGATGTGACCTTGGCAGGGATAGCTAAGGGTTCAACGATGATTGCACCAGATATGGGAACAATGCTTTCTTTTCTTTTTACGGATGCAAAAATATCAGCGAAGGTGCTGCAAACGTGTCTAACTCGTGCAGTCGACCGATCGTTTAATTGTATTTCGGTAGACGGCGATACTTCCACTAGTGATACCGTGTTACTTTGTGCGACTGGCCAAGTGAAACGTCAGCCGAAGATCGAACGCGCGAGTGATTCCACTTTAAAAGACTTTCGTGCTGCGCTTGAGGATATGACAGTTGAGTTGGCACAGATGATTGTGCGTGATGGTGCTGCCACAGGAAATTTATTGACCTGTGATGTAGTAGGGGCAGAGTCGCAACGGGCAGCTCGGAATATTGGTCGTGCCATTGTTGATTCCACATTAGTACGCAAGGGTATTGCGGGGGCAGAACCTCGCGCAGGCCGTATTGTGATGGCAGTTGGNAAAGCTGGAGAAAAAGCTGAACGTGATCTACTTNGCATTTCTATTGGNNACATCGTTGTNGCAAAATCTGGNGAGTCGTCACCTAATATCGATGAAGGGGCAGTAGTTTCTCATCTTCGTTCTGGTCAGGTTCATTTCACTGTGGATATCGGAATTGGACGTGGCAAGGCTCGTGTTTGGTCTGCATTGTAAGTTTTTACTCTCCTAGCTGAACCTATAACTAAAGTTCATGATTCTTGAAACGCACATCTAGATACAAATAAATGAACCCGAGCTTTTGTGTAGCTAAACCAAATTACTAATTACCTCGACAGTTTGAATTATTCATGTTTAGATTTAACATAATATTTTACGGATGCACTAAAACTAGCAAAGAAAGGGACTCATAATGAAAAATAAAAGTTTTGTACTTTCATTAATTGGCGCATTAGCGGCAACTATGATGTATTCTCCAGCCTATGCCGATAAGTCAAGTGATACGCTAAATATAGCAATCGATCGAGAGCTCGAGTCAATTGATAACTATTATAATACTGCTCGTGAAGGTATTGTAATATCAAGAATGATTTGGGATGGCCTTTTATATAGGGATCCAGTCACAAATGAATATATTCCAAATCTAGCTACTTCGTACGAGTGGATCGATTCTAAAACACTCCAGTTTGATCTTAGATCAGACGTGAATTTTCATAATGGCGAAAAGTTTGATGCTGATGACGTTGTGTTTACAATGAATTATCTCGCTGACCCCGCTAATGGCGCTAAGCCTGCGCGAAATGTCAACTGGTGGAGTAACGCTGAAAAGCTTGGTGATTACAAAGTACAGTTAAATTTAAAGACAGAATTCCCAGCAGCACTAGAATTCCTTTCTGGTCCAGTTGTGATGTATCCTAACGAGTATTATGGTGAAGTTGGGCCTGAGGGTATGGCACTAAATCCTGTAGGGACGGGACCTTATATGGTTACTAGTGTTGAGCCTGGTAAGCGCTACAAATTCTCAAAGTATACAGGCTATCATTCAGGGAGCCCAAAAGGTTCAGCAAGTATTGGAAAAATAGTTATCCGCACTATCGCGGAAAGCAATACGCAACTTGCTGAGTTATTTTCTGGTGGAATTGACTGGATATGGAAGGTTAAGCCGGATCAAGCCCAAAGAGTTGAGGCGCAAGGGAATTTCACAGTAAAAAATTCTTCTACTATGCGAATTGGATATCTTAACTTTGATGCTTCTGGTCGACATAGTGAAAACCCTATGAATGATGTGCGAGTGCGAAAGGCTATAGCTCATTCGATAAATCGTGAAGGTATAGTTGAGGCATTGGTGCAGGGAGAGTCTATAGTGGTTAATTCACTTTGCTTCCCCACTCAATTTGGCTGCACTCAAGATGTTGCAAAATACGATTATAACCCAGAAAAAGCAAAAGAACTGCTTGCAGAAGCTGGGTATCCAAATGGTTTTGAAACACCATTCTTGGCATATCGTAACCGTGATTATGCAGAAGCAATGATCAATAATCTAAATGCAGTTGGTATTACGGTTAAGTTTACTTACCTTAAATACGCAGCTTTCAGAGATAAGGTGCAGGATGGTGGTTCGCCATTTAATTTTGGTACATGGGGTTCATACTCGATAAACGACGTATCGGCTATTACCAGTCATTTCCAAAGAGGCGGAAAAGATGATTACTCACGAGATTCTGAAGTTATGGAAAATCTGAGTATTGGTGACACATCTGTGGATTTAGCTGTTCGAAAGGATGCCTACAAAAAGGCTCTTTCCCGGATTGCTGATGAAGTGTTCATGTTTCCCTTATGGTCGTATAATACGAACTATGCTTTCTCAAAGGATTTAAATTTTAATCCAACTCCTGATGAGATACCGCGTTTCTTTACGGCAACTTGGAAATAATACACATACGGCGTCTATGCTTTTAATAAGCGTAGACGCTTTTTTAACATTTTAGTAAGGTTTAACAGAGATGATTGCTTACGCATTTAAACGGTCGATACTTGCCATTTTAGTGGCTCTGACTGTTTCAATGATCAGTTTCAGTCTTCTTTATATTTCCAGTGACCCAGCTATTGCAATGGCTGGGGAAACTGCTTCTGACGCTGACATTGAAGCTATACGTCAATTATATGGATTCGATCGTCCTATTGTTGTGCAATACTTAGATTGGCTGAAAAAAGCGATTTCTGGAGATCTTGGTAAAAGCTATTATTTTCGTACGGATGTTAGCCACCTAATTGCCGAGCGCTTACCCACCACTATGACCCTTGGACTTTGTGCTATTATTTTTGCAATAGGATTAGCAGTCCCGCTTGGTGTTGCGTCGGCAATCCGACCAAATAGTATCATTGATAGGGTGGCGTTGTTCCTTTCAGTTATGGGGCAAGCTCTTCCAAGTTTTTGGTTTGCCCTTATTCTAATTGTTTTATTTTCAGTCAATCTCCGTTGGCTACCCGTGTCGGGATCAGACACTTGGTTGCATTTTGTTATGCCGACCATTGTTCTTGGTTATTATGCGGCTCCCGCAATAATGCGATTAACTAGAACTGGTATGTTAGAAGTGTTGAGTACGGATTATATCCGCACAGCCCGCGCAAAGGGGCTTCGGCCACCAATCGTGCTTTTTAAACATGCTCTTCGAAATGCAATTATCCCAGTAGTCAGCCTTGCGGCAGTACAATTTGGTTTTATGCTGGGTGGATCAATCGTTGTTGAGACAATTTTTGCGCTGCATGGTGCTGGTTTTCTTGCTTGGGAATCTATTACAAGAAATGACCTGCCAACAGTGCAGGGACTTATCCTCGCATTCTCACTGTTTTATATTATCTTAACGTTAATTGCTGATCTTATTAACGCATGGCTAGATCCAAGAATAAGGATCAGCTGAACATCATGACTAACTTACCTCAGACAACTTCGACCCTCCCCGTTTCGGGACTGAAAAGTCGCGTTCTTCGGCACAAAGGTATGGTCATAGGTTCTACGATCGTTGTTTTTGTTGTCCTTTTAGCTTTATTGGCTCCATTGATCGCTCCTCACGATCCTTATCAGCAGGATTTGCTTAATCGCCTAAAGCCACCAGTATGGGACCCTCGTGGGAGCTGGGAACATATATTTGGTACAGACCACCTGGGACGAGATTATCTTTCTAGACTAATTTACGGTTCACGAATTTCGCTATTGATAGGAATAGGCGCAGCATTAATTTCTGGAGTAATTGGAACTTTCTTAGGTGTTATGGCAGGTTACTTTGGTGGTCGTGTTGATATGGTGGTCACTTTCTTGATTACTGTTCGTCTATCAATGCCAGTGGTATTAGTCGCCCTTGCGGTGGTTGCCATTGTTGGTGGTTCGCTACAAGTTGTTATTGGGGTTTTAGGACTTTTACTGTGGGACAGGTTCGCAGTAGTTATGCGTTCTTCGACATTACAAATTAGGTCAATGGATTATGTTACTGCAGCACGAGCTGTTGGTTGTTCGACAACGCGAATACTGATGACTGAGGTTATGCCAAATGTAGTTAATAACCTCATAGTAATTGCAACTTTAGAAATTGCCCACGCAATCATCTTAGAAGCTGCGTTGTCGTTTCTTGGGTTGGGAGTTCAACCACCACTCCCATCGTGGGGCTTGATGGTGTCAGAGGGTAAAGATATGATGTTATTTGAACCATGGCTGATTACCATTCCTGGCGTTGCTCTCTTTGCATTAGTACTATCGGTTAATCTTTTAGGTGACGGAATGCGGGACGTGACTGCGCCTGAAAACAGGAATTAGGAGTGGAAGTGGCTGATCAGGTATTAAATGTTAAAAACCTTTCTATCGACATACCTCTTTCGGGGGATATTTTACATGCAGTTGATGGTATTAGTATTAGTGTCAACAAAGGTGAAACCCTCTGTATAGTTGGAGAGTCTGGATGTGGAAAGTCTTTAACTTCATTGGCAATAATGGATTTATTGCCACAAAAGGCGATCAGAACTGTTGATAAACTTGAACTTAACGGTACTAGCATTGCAAATCACTCAGATAAGCAAATGTCTGATATTAGGGGTAGTAAAATTGGGATGATATTCCAAGAACCTATGACAAGCTTAAACCCCTCGTTTACAGTCGAAAATCAGATGGTGGAGACATTAGCACGGCATCGAAATATAAGGGGTAAAGAAGCAAAAAAATTAGCAGTTGAAATGTTGGAAAAGGTAGGGATATCTCCAGCCAAACAACGCCTTAAACAGTATCCACATCAACTTTCGGGAGGTCTTAGGCAGCGTGTAATGATTGCTATGACACTGTTATGTGAGCCGGAATTAATTATTGCAGATGAGCCAACGACAGCTCTAGATGTAACCATACAGGCTCAAATCCTTGAATTGTTGGCGAGATTACAGACAGATTTTAATACAGGGTTGATTTTAATTACCCATGACCTTGGTGTTGTTGCAAAAATTGCTGATCGTGTAGCTGTTATGTATGCGGGGCAAATTGTGGAAGAAGGCAGTGTGTATGAAATCTTTGATAATCCGTCTCACCCATATACAAGAGGATTGTTGAGTTGCATCCCAGTTCCAGGAAAAATAAAAAGAGGTGAACATTTGGGATCAATACCGGGCATGGTTCCATCGCTAATTGGAGATTTTACTGAATGTCGGTTTGCTGGAAGGTGGGAGGAATCTTCAGATAAAGATGAAGAAAAGATTGCAAACCTTGTCCCTTTTGAAGGCATTGAAAATGCATTTTTAGTACACGGAACAACGGATCATATTGTTCGATTTTGTTGTGACAGTTGTTTAAAAAAATCTAAATCTAAGATAAGCAAAGGTGTCAATTAATGACTGAAATAATGATTGATGCAAAAAATATTGTTAAAGATTTTAAAATTTCCAAGGGCTTATTCCGAGGAAAAGAAAACTTACGCGCTGTAGATGGTGTGTCTCTGCAAGTTTTGAGAGGCGAAATATTGGCTATAGTTGGCGAATCTGGTTGTGGCAAAACCACATTAGCTAAAATTCTCCTTGGCTTGCTACAACAAGATAGTGGAAGTGTAGAACTCTGTGGATCAAAAATTGAACAAATTCCTCGATTGGAGCTTGCCAAAATGGTTCAACCAATTTTTCAGGATCCATATTCGTCACTCAATCCCCGCAAATCCATTGGATCTATAATTACATTACCAATGCGTATCCAAGGTGAGAAGAATTCTGATGTTTGGATGAAAAAAGCTCTCCAAATTATGGATTTAGTTGGATTGCCTTCTCGAATGTTTGACCAATACCCAAACCAGTTATCAGGAGGGCAACGACAACGCGTAGCCATCGCAAGGGCTCTGATAAATAGTCCCAAAATTGTCATATGTGACGAACCTACCTCGGCATTAGATGTCTCTGTTCAATCGCAAATTCTTAATCTTTTAAATGACCTACGTGAAGAACTAAACCTTACTTACGTCATTATAAGCCACAATCTCGCTGTTGTGGAGCATATGGCATCGCGTGTTGCTGTAATGTATTTTGGAGAGAAGGTCGAAGAGTCTGAGACTGATCAATTATTCTCAAACCCTCAGCATTCTTATACTAAAATGCTTCTTAGTTCGATACTTTCACCTGACCCAAGACAACGTATAAGAAAAAATTAGATTCTGTATGCGCCTATATAGAAATAGTAATGCAGTTTAATGTGGTGAATTTTGAGAGTTTAAAGTTGTAAGATTTGTTTTGTTAATTGTGAATTTTGTATATTACATTTGAGGAGATCGTCATCATGAGTCGAGTTCACGCGCTAGAAAAAATTGAAGAGTATTTTCAGTCAGGTGGCTTTGAATCTGAGCTGGGTCAACGAATTGCCTATAAAACTGAAAGTAACTTACCCAATTGCGATGTTGCACTAAAAAGTTATCTAGAAGAAAATCTTTCACCCTATCTGCAAGAGTTAGATTTCACTTGCACCATTCATCCAAACCCGCGTGCGGATGCGGGTCCATTTTTAGTAGCTTATCGTTCTGAGGGGGATGATCTGCCAACGGTGATGACTTATGGTCACGGTGATGTTGTTGCTGGTTATGATGACGAATGGGACAACAAAATGAACCCCTGGGAAATTACCAAAGTTGGTAATCAGTGGTACGGACGAGGTACCGCTGACAACAAAGGACAGCACACTATTAATCTAGCTTCCTTAAAAGCTGTTATTGAAACTCGGGGTCAACTAGGGTTCAACGTTATCGTATTGATTGAAATGGGTGAAGAGAGAGGTTCGCCTGGTCTCAGGGAATTTTGTGCTGCAAATAAGAACCTTTTTAACGCCGATGTATTTATTGCCTCGGATGGGCCGCGAACTGCTCCAGAAATGCCAACAATTTTTATGGGCGCTCGTGGAGTATTAAATTTCACAATGCGACTTAATTCGCATACGGGAGCACATCATTCAGGCAACTGGGGTGGATTATTAACGAACCCTGGCGTTGTGATGGCGCATGCACTTGCCAGTATGATTGATCGCAATGGAAAAATTCTTGTGGAAGGATGGCGCAACACAACACTTTCTAAGTCGGTTCGAGAAGCAATAGCTAAATTAAAAGTAGGAGGAGGTGAAAACTCTCCAGAGATTAACCCTAATTGGGGTGAGCCTGGTATGACACCGGAAGAACGTGTGTTTGGAAGTAACACTTTTGAGGTGCGGGCTTTTGAGACTGGTAATCCACAGTTTCCAGCAAATGCCATTCCATCAAGTGCAGTGGCATTTGGTCATTTACGTTACGTAGTAGGAACTCAACCCGAGGAACTAATGCCAATGCTGAGGTCACATCTTGATAGCCATGGGTTTGAAGATATTATTATCACCAGTGAGCCTGACCCGATGTATGCTACCCGTCTGGAACCTAATCACCCATGGGTATTGTGGATAGCAAGATCACTTACACACACAACAAATGCTGACATTGCAATAGTTCCAAATCTTGGAGGCTCGTTGCCAAATGATGTATTTTCTGAAGTACTTGGTCTACCGACTATCTGGGTGCCGCACTCCTATGCTGGTTGCTCTCAACATGCACCAAACGAGCATATACTCGAAACAACTTCGCAAAGTGCGTTACAACTCATGACTGGGTTATGGTGGGATCTTGGTGAAGGCGGGACGCCGTAAAAACACAATTTAATCGGGCCGTACGCTAAAGGATGTCTGGTACATACAGTAACTCAGAACTCAGGGTTTGTCATTTTTCTAACATTAGCTCTTCGGCCAAATCGGTAATAACTCTGGCACATCCTTCTAGTTGCTTAATCTCCACGCGTTCGTCAGAGCAATGACACTCCGCAACGTTACCAGGACCGAAATTCACGGCTTCAATACCTGCATCGTTTACTAAGTTCCTTACGTCACTTGAATAGGGCGCACCATAAACCACCGATGACTGGCCAAATATTTTTTTTGAGCTACTTTTTAAATAGCTGATAATGGGAGCGTCTATTGCAATCTCCGCGGGTTCGAAGCGATTATACGCAACATCGACTTCAATCCCGATCTCTGAACCGGAAGGCCTGGCAGCAAATAATCGGCGACGCACTTCTGCCACTTCTCCTTCCACTGTCTCACCAGGTATAAGGCGACGGTCTACGTATATATCAACAAAATCTGAAACAGCATTTGGTACAACACCGCCCTGCACGACAGTTGGAGTACAAGTTCCATGGCCGAGGAGTGGGTGACTTTTCTTTTCAAGATCAAATTTGTAGAGGCGCAACGTCTCAAGCACCCACTGCAAACCCCAAGCAGGATTGATGCCTAAGTGCTCTCTACTGGCGTGGATTGATCTCCCTATAAGTTTGATATGAATTGGTGCAAGACCTCGGGTTGCTGCAGCAATACGTAACTCTGTCGGTTCGGTTACAATCCCCATATCTCCAGTATAGCCAGCCTCAAGCAACGATAGTGTACCAGGTTCAGCTCGCTCTTCACCTACCGCAAAATGCATCACTAACGATCCATTCATTCGATCCAGATATTTACAAAGGTGGTGTGCCACCCCTATCTGTACTGAAAGTCCTGCCTTCATATCACAAGCACCGCGGCCATACAAAAAGCCATCCTTAATACACGCGCCAAACGGATCGTTTGTCCATAAATCCAAATCGTCGACTGGCACTGTGTCCATATGACCGTTCAGCACTAATCGAGGGCCATCACTTTTTCCACGTAAGACTGCACCCACGGAGTACCTGCCTGGCATTGTTTCCACCAGACTTGCCTCAACTGGCGTATTCTCAAACCATTGGATAATTCTATTTGCGACGTTGTTTTCATAGTTGCCAGGGTTCTGACTTGGTATTTTAACAAGATCAGAAAGGATCAAACTTAAGAACTCTTGTGACAAGGGATCCAACTTTAAGCGGGGATTGATCGGGTTTTTCATAGTTATAATTTATAATTTTTCTGACCATTCAGTCAAGGTAGTTAACTTGTGAGTATTACAAGCCCGCTACTAATTTTTGACTATAGCTACCACAATTCAGACTTTTTATTTTGGATTTTAGCCTTTTGTGTAAGTTAATTTTTTAATAGGAATATATGCGATTATTAAAAATTTACTGAATTATATAATATATATTTACAATATACTTATATAATGATTTATTTCTATTATCGAAAATATAGACTTTATTTTTGGTAATTTACAAAAATACACTATTTTAAATTATCATTATTTGAACTGATTGCATTGTGGGTAGGCGGATTATGTGTGCAGAAAAAATTACAATTTCAGATATTAAGAGTGCTGAGAAACTTTTGGGAATTACCTATTCTAAAAGTGAAAGAGAGCAGATGGTCCAAAACCTTGAAGGTCAAATTCTCTCAGCAAAGTTACGTAGAGGAATAGAGTTAGATAATACAACTCCAATGGCCTCTAAATTTGATCCAAGATTACCAGGATTCCAAATGCCATCTAGGTCAGACATTAAATTACAAAAAAGGGATATTAAATTACCAAAAAATAAAGAAGACATAGCTTTTGCAAGTATTGGTGAGCAGGGTAAATGGATTAAAGATGGCCTTTTAACAAGTCGAAAATTAACTGAAATATATTTAGAGCGTATTGAAAGTTTTGAAAGTAAACTTGAATGTTTTGCAACTGTGACAAAAGATCAAGCACTAGCAGAAGCCGACGCAATGGACTTGTTGACCAGTGCCAAAATTAATTTGGGTCCCCTTCATGGTATTCCATATGGTTTAAAAGACCTATTTGATACTAAGGGTGTAAGAACAGGTTGGGGTGCTGAACCCTATCAAAATAGAGTTCCTGTTGAAGACGCGGAAATAGTAAAACGTTTGCGTGCAGCTGGTGCAGTGATTTTAGGAAAAACAACACTTGGGGCGTTAGCGTATAATGATATCTGGTATGGAGGCCGAACTAAAAATCCTTGGAACCTTAACGAAGGCAGTAGTGGTTCTAGTGCAGGTTCTGCATCGGCAACTGCTGCAGCTTTATGCAGTTTCGCTATAGGGACAGAGACACTTGGGTCGATTACTTCCCCAAGTCAGAGGTGTGGTACAACAGGTTTAAGGCCTACTTTTGGACGAGTAAGTAGGCAAGGGGGTATGGCTCTATGCTGGTCTTTAGATAAGATAGGCCCAATCTGCCGTAGCGTAGAGGATACAGGGATCGTACTGTCAACTCTAAATGGATATGATGAAAATGACCTTTCTAGTATTAGGGCACCGTTTAATTTTGATACATCAAAAAATATTAAAGATCTTGTCATAGGTTACCTACCGGAGGCATTTGAGGATGGAGCCACAGAAGTTGATCGGGCCGCGTTAAAGGTTGCAATGAGTCTGGGAGCAAAAGTTAAGGAGGTAAAGTTAGAAGATCTTCCATACATGTCCCTGATTAACATTCTATATGCGGAAGCTGCTGCAGCCTTCGAACACCTTACACTGTCTGACGAAGATGATACGCTTACTTGGCAAGATGATGGCGCCTGGCCTAATACCTTTCGTAAAGCGAGGTTTCTTTCAGCTGTTGATCATGTTCAATTAGATCGGCTTCGCTATTTGGTAATGAAAGCTCTCGACAACCTCTTTAGTGAAATTGATATATTAATTGGGCCCTTTGATACTGGACCTATGCTTGTTGCGAGTAATTTTACAGGTCATCCTTGCCTTCACCTTAGGGCTGGTTTTCAGAAGCTCGCCTCACGAGGTGCGGCATCCCTGGGCGAAGGTAAACTTAGCACTGGAGAGGCTGGTAAGGGAATAAAATTTTTAGTGCCTCATGGAATCTCACTTTGGGGCCGCCTCTTTGAGGAGGAAAAAATTCTTAATTTTGGAATAGCTTTAGAAAAGGAGCTTGGTGTTTATAAGAAAAGGCCAGATTTATAAATTTAGCCGACATAATTTGAGCAGAAAACCCTATGAACCTTTGATTAATTGGTTGCATAGACAGAGTCCTTTATAAGGGACCGTAGAAAATTTAATGATGAAAATATAACTACGTTATGAAAAGAAAGGATAAAATGATGAAAAATAAAATAATTCATAATGCAATATCCGCGCTTGGTGCAACCGTAATATTAGGACTTTTGTCACCTGCTTGGGCTGCGTCATGCCCTACCAAAGGTGGAACGCTCATTTGGGGTCATTCTGAAACTACCCAGAACCTTTACACCCATCAGACTGGTACAATATCAACAATGAGGATTCTACAAAATATCCACGATGGACTTGTGACAACTGATGAAAATTTAAATATTATTCCTGAATTGGCTGAAAGTTATTTAGTTAGTGAAGATGGAATGAGTTACACATTCAAGCTTCGTGATGGGGTAAAATTCCACGACGGTTCGGATATGACTTCCGCTGACGTTAAATACAGTTTTGAAAAAGTTATGGACCCTGATACAGGGGCGGTAAATAAACCTGTGTTTAACAGTGTTGGATCAATTGAAACACCAGATAATCACACTGTAATAATAAAAATGGATAAAATTAATGCACCCTTTCTTGGTAGGCTTGCGGCGCTTGGAGCTGGAGCTATTATTCCTGAAGGGTCTGCTGAAACACAAGGCACAATGCCTGTTGGAGCCGGACCATTTAAGTTTGTAAGGCGTGAAATTGGGAATGAAGTTGAGCTAGAGCGTTTTGATGATTATTGGAATGGACCTGCATGTATAGATCGACTAATTGCACGAGAAGTTACTGAACCTACAGTGCGTCTTACCGGTTTGAGGACTGGAGAAATGCATCTTATAAATGACATTCCAGCTGATAGAATTGATGAAATCAAGGCTGATAAAAACCTTGAAGTATTAAGTTGGTCACACGGCGTTTTTGACTTTGTGAATTTGAATTACAAGTTTGAGCCATTCCAAGATCAACGCGTTCGTTTGGCAGTAGACTACATAATCGATAAAGAAGTGTTATTGCAAGGTGCTCTTTGGGGCCAGGGTAAAACAGCAGCTTCACCAGGATTTGCAAGTAGTGCGTCATACAACAACGATCTTAATCAAAGACCTCAAGATATAGCGAAAGCAAAGGCACTTTTGAAGGAAGCTGGCTATGGCCCTGGAGACCTGAAAGTTGTCTTTAAAGCCACGACTAATTATCCATATCATGTAGAAGCGGCCCAAATTTTAGTAGAGTGGTTTCGGGAAGCTGGTGTTGAGCTGACTATAGAACAGTTGACGTGGGCAGATTGGTTAGGTCAAGTCTGGGTAGACAAAGATTTCCAAATGTCCATGATGAATTTCAATTCTATCTGGGAGGAGGATTTCCTTTACTATAGTCTTTATAATTCAACAGGTGGGTTTAACTACCGTGGTATTAACGATCCAGTTATTGATGACTTAACAGAGAAAGCACGCGTAACTATAGATGATGCGGCAAGAGCCGATATCTATAGAGAAGTCCAGCAGCGCGTTTTTGATAAAGTTCACGATATTGTGGTCTGGCATCGAAATAGCTCTTTTGGAGCACAAAAAAGTGTTGGAGGTCTTGATACATTAGTTAATGCTGATGGGGCCACCTATCACTTTCATAAAGTATGGCTAAAAGAATAAATGATTAGTGGAGCGCAAAATGCGCTCCACTTATTCTGATTTCGTAAAGGTTAACCATGGCATATTTTATCCAGCGGCTACTCTCTATGGCGGTGACACTTTTCCTTATTTCAATTATTACGTTTACCGTTACAAATATTTTGCCAGGCGATGTCGCTATGATGATTATGGGTACACAATCAAACCCAGCAGCATTAGAAAATCTCAGAGAAAACTTAGGGTTAAATGACCCATTAGTTTACCAATATGGTCGATGGATTTTTGGTATGTTGACAGGTGATTGGGGCAATTCTTTACTTTTTAAACAACCTATTGGGCCAATAATATTACAAAAGATGACAGCAAGTGCACTTATTGTCCTGTTGTCTATGACGATAGCTCTCACTCTTGCTGTCCCATTGGGAGTTTGGTCTGCCGTTTATAAAAACCGATGGCAAGATACTGCAAGTAGCTCTGTGTCCATACTTGGTGTCAGTCTACCAGATTTTTTTTGGGGAATAATGTTAATATTACTTTTTGCGAGAGCTCTAGGTTGGTTTCCTTCGTCTGGTTTTGTTCATCCAAACGAAGATTTCTTGATGGCTCTAAAACACGCTTTTTTACCATCTTTAGCCCTTGGGCTCGGATTGATGGCTCACCTTACTCGAATGACACGTGCCACGATGACAGGGATATTAAGTCAGGAATTCATTCGTGTAGCTCGTGCTAAGGGCTTGGCAGAAAAAACTGTTATTTGGCAATACGGCCTCGCAAATGCAATTGGACCGGTTATGACAGTTGCAGGTCTTCAGATGGGATATCTATTTGGTTCGATAATCGTAATGGAAAGCTTATTTAATTATACTGGAATGGGTTGGCTTACGTATCAAGCACTCCTAAACAGGGACATGCCACTAATACAGGCGACAGTTTTTGTAATTGCAGCTGTCGTAATGTTGGTGAACTTGATAGTGGATTTATTGTATCCATTTTTTGATCCAAGGATTCAATTAAAGTGAGTATATTTAAGAAATTTTTAAATTTTAAAGGTATAATTGGAATCACTTTAGTACTTTGTGTTGTTTTGATAGCAATTTTTGCACCCCTTATTATTCCTCCCGAATTTGCGACGAAAATGGATATGAGGGCGCGTCTTTCACCCCCAAATATGGCACACTGGATGGGTACTGATCAGCTGGGGCGAGATCTGTTCTATAGAGTAATGCTTGGGGCGAGAACCTCAATTAACATAGCGACATCTGCTGTTTTAATGAGTCTAGTAATTGGTCTTCCCTTAGGACTTGTGTCTGGGTATTTTGGTGGTCGAACTGATAATGTTCTAATGCGTCTTGTTGATACCCTCCTTAGCTTTCCAGCCCTTCTTTTGGCTCTTACTATTAGTGCTGTACTTGGCCCCAACTTACAAAACACTATTATTGCTATCGGGATTGCATTCACTCCATATCTTGCTCGACTTATTCGAGGTGAAGCTCTTAGAGTAGCTCAAATGCCTTACGTAGAGGCGGCAAGGTCGTCTGGTGCAACGAACTCTCGTCTGATTATTGGTCATGTTTTGCCAAATATTATGCCAGTGGTTATTGTCCAATCTACCATCAGTCTTGCATTTGCTATCCTGGCAGAAGCAGGGTTGTCATTCCTAGGCTTGGGAACGCAACCGCCAGAAGCTTCTTGGGGGTTAATGATACAGGCTTCAAGAGACTATCTTGATCGCGCTCCATGGACCGCTTTGGTACCGGGTACAGCGGTTGCTCTAACCGTATTAGGACTAAATATGTTTGGTGATGTTCTTCGTGACGTACTTGATCCGAGGTCACAGTCATGACTGAAAGAAACAAATTGTCTTCTAAGCTAGATACACAGATTGATGATCCTATCGTCTCTTTGGATCATCTTAGAGTTGAGTTTGAAACTGATGGAGGGACAGTTGTTGCCGTAAATGATATTAGCTTTAAGGTTTTCCCAGGTGAGACTGTATGTCTAGTTGGTGAGAGCGGTTCAGGGAAGTCTGTTACATCTCTTTCCCTTATGCGTCTTGTCGAGTTTGGGGGTGGACAAATCACTGGTGGTAAAATGCTTTTATCACGGGATGGAAAAAAAACGGCTAATCTTTCTGAGGTTGATGTTGATACAATGCGTTCTATACGAGGCAATGAAATTGGTATGATTTTTCAAGAGCCAATGACATCACTTAATCCAGTATTTTCAATTGAGCGGCAACTTACAGACGGATTGCGGTTACATACAAATTTATCTGCTAGTGAAACTCGAGAGAAAGCTATTGAATTACTAAAAGAGGTTCGCATCCCTGATCCAGAAAAAAGACTTCGTCAGTACCCGCACGAACTATCCGGTGGAATGAGACAGCGGGTAGTTATCGCAATTGCAATGGCATGCCGGCCGCGTTTACTTATTGCTGATGAACCAACAACAGCATTAGATGTAACGATCCAAGCAGAAATACTGAGTTTGATTAATCGGCTTAAAAGAGAAACAGGGATGGCTGTCCTATTTATTACTCATGATATGGCTGTGGTAGCACAAATGGCGGATAGAGTGGTGGTTATGTACCAAGGAAATCTAATTGAGGAGGGAACAGTGAATGAGATCTTCTCTGCTCCTAAGGAAGAGTATACAAAAGCATTACTAGCCGCCGTTCCGCAATTAGGTCAAATGGCGGGTACATCACTACCTAGCCCACTGAATATTCCAGGAGCTACCGTTACAGTTAAACCCCCTAGGGACGATATAGGTATTGAAAAGAAAACGCTTTTGGAGGTTAAGAACCTAGTTACACGATTCCCAGTATACGGAGGTATTTTTCGTCGGAAGATGGCAAATGTTCACGCCGTTGAAAATGTTTCTTTTACGATCGATCGTGGAGAGACAATGGCGCTTGTTGGTGAGTCTGGTTGTGGAAAATCTAGTTGTGGACGTTCTATCTTAAGATTGGTTGAGCCGGAATCTGGTGAAATATTTTTGAATGGAAAGAATATTATATCATTAAATAGTAGCGAATTGCGTAGTGCTAGAAGAGATATGCAAATGGTCTTCCAGGACCCCTACGCGTCGCTAAACCCATATATGAGGCTCCGTGAGCAGATAGCGGAACCATTAAATAACTTTGGTTTAGCAGGAAGATCAGAAGTTGATGATATTGTCCGTGATATTTTAGAGAAAGTAGAGCTACCAACATCCTTTCTAAGGCGGTTTCCCCATGAACTTTCAGGTGGACAAAGGCAAAGAGTAGCAATCGCGAGGGCAATCGTAGTAAATCCAAGCCTGGTTATAACAGATGAGGCTGTATCAGCGCTTGATGTATCAGTTCAAGCTCAAGTCCTAAACTTGATGATGTCTTTGCAAGATGAACTTGGATTATCATACCTTTTCATTAGTCACGACATGGCGGTCGTTGAACGTGTTTCACATAAGGTTGGTGTGATGTATTTGGGTCGACTTGTTGAGGTTGGAACCCGTTCACAAATCTTTGAAAACCCACAACATGAATATACTCGTACATTGATGGCGGCAGTCCCGATCGCAGACCCTAAGAAAAGAAATATCTCCAATGATATGAACTTTAAACCTATCCCTTCTCCAGTTTTTCCAGTTGGCCATAATCCTGAAAACCCTATATATGAAGAAATTGAGGATGGTCATCTGATCCTTAGAAACTAATTTTTGTTCTTTNGTGAGTTGATTGGTTAGTTTAAGGTCAAAATAAAGANATCGGGTTAAACACATTATGAATTGTGTTGTATGTGAAAGTAANTTAGTCGAAATTTTTGATATTATAGATCAAAAAAGGTTCTTGGAATGCAAACTATGTTTAGCAAAATTTCTCGATAAGGCTAATCTATTAAATCCAATAGAAGAGAAAACCCACTATTTAACACATCAAAATAATATTTCTGATTTTAGGTATAGAAAGTTTTTGTCTAAGCTATCAATTCCTCTTAAAACCAAACTGTTTAAGAATGCCATGGGCTTGGATTATGGTTGTGGTCATGGTCCAGCATTAGTTGACATGTTTAGATCTGAGAGTTTCCCTATGGACTTATATGATCCGTTCTTCTTTCCAAACAAATTTATCTTTTTAAAAAAATATGATTTTATTAGCTGCACGGAAACAATAGAGCATTTTTTTAAACCATCACAAGAATTTAATACACTAAATCTATTACTGAAGGAAAAGGGTTGGTTGGGTATAATGACATGCTTTATGCCAGAGAATAAATTTTTTAAAAATTGGTATTACAAAAATGATCCAACACACGTTGTTTTCTATTGTGAAAAAACCTTTGAGATAATCGCTCAGCAACGTAACTGGAGTTATGAAATAATATCAAAAGACATTGTATTGTTCAATAAAACCTAAGGTAAACCCAGATGTTTTAGACTGTTAGGGTGAGTAAGTTTTTTTTCTATTTCTTTATCCAATTGTTATATTTTTCTTCACAAAATTAAAGGGATATTCATTTGCTAAAGATAAGATAATCGATATTATTATAGTTTCAATAAAACTTACTAGCTATAAAGTTGAATATTACGCTTAATAGTTTCATGACATGAGTAATAAAATACTAATTTAAGGATGGTCTTACTATGTACACAGAAATAGATACACCCTCAGTACTAATAGATACCAATATAGCTAAAGATAATATTAAAAAATATCAAACCTACTGTACTGATCAGGGTTTAAATCTTAGACCTCATATTAAAACACATAAACTACCATATTTTGCAGGTTTGCAGGTTGAGGCTGGAGCAGTAGGAATAACATGTCAGAAAATTAGTGAAGCGGAGGCAATGCTGGATGGTGATAAAAGTAATTTAATAAAAAATATACTGCTGTCCTATAACATTCTTGGCCTTAGTAAGCTCGAGCGTTTAAAAAAAATATCTGAACGAGTAAAACTATCTGTAGTTGCAGATAATATAGATTGCATAGAAGGGCTATCTCATGCATTTTCTGATCTTAGTGAGGAGCTACCCATTTTAATCGAGGTAGATACTGGCGCGTTACGCTGTGGGGTCATGACGCCTCAAGAAGCTTGTGATCTAGCTTTAAGAGTTAATGAGCTTCCTGGAGTAAGTTTTGCAGGACTTATGACGTATCCACCCAAGTCAAATTCTGCAACAACTATGAATAATTTTTTTAATGAAGCTAAAAACTTAATTGAGTTAAGTGGATTAGAGCTTAAAACTATTTCTATTGGGGGCTCTCCTCAAATGTGGAAGGCACACGAAGTTCCTTTGGCAACTGAGTATAGAGTTGGCACATATATTTATAATGATAAGTCATTAATAGTTGCAGGAGCATGTACGATAGAGGATTGTGCGTTAACTATTCTTGCGACAGTTATTTCAACCCCAGCTCCAAATCGAGCAGTTATAGATGCTGGCTCTAAAGTTCTTACTTCTGATTTGATGGGGTTAGAGGGTCACGGATTAATTGTTGGATACCCAGACTTAACGATTTCGCAGTTGTCTGAGGAACATGGATGCATAACTTCTAATACATCAACTAACTTACGAGTGGGTCAACGCATACAAGTTATACCAAACCACGCATGCGTTGTCAGTAATATGGTAGATCATGTTGTTTTTATAGAAGATGATCAAGTTCTTATGCAGAAGCCTGTAGTAGCTAGAGGTAAGGTGTGGTAGGACTTGTGCCTTACATTACTTCTTAGAGCTGTAAATACATTGCTATAGCGTCATAGGGTATTAGAATTATTGTAGATCAAGTCACATTTTGCGGCCATAATAAGGTCATTTTCATGTAGGTTTTTGATTTTGTGACTCCACCACTTAACTGTAACTTTACCATATTCTAGAATAATATCTGGATGATGACCTTCTGCGTCTGATAATTCAGCGACTAAGTTAACGAACTCGAGGCCTAAAGTATATTTTGAAAACTTATATACTCTAGCTATTTGTGGAAACGCTACATCATGCGACAAACTCCAATCACTATATTTAGCTAAAAAATTTGAGAGCGATCCTTCACTTGCCTTTGGCGCATCAGCATTGCAAGCCTCACAGGTTTTTGTTGAATAGTCTTCCATATCTTTCTCCCGTGGTTAAAAACTAGACTTGCTCTAGCAGATGTTTCTAAAATTATAAACCAAAATAGAAGTGTTAACGAACACTAAATTAAAAAAATAAATAACTATTGAAATTACATAAAATATTAAAATACGGATAAAAATGAATTAAGACGCTCATAACGGGTTGACGTAACTTAATTCCAGACCTAATACCGACAGGCTAGTTAACTAATACTAGTGTAGTGCGCGGTTGTAGCTCAGCTGGTTAGAGTATCGGCCTGTCACGCCGAGGGTCGCGGGTTCGAGTCCCGTCAACCGCGCCATTACTACAAATCAGAAAAGTAAAATTTTAAGTGTCTGTTCTAGTTTTCTTTGAGAACCTTGGAAGCATTGCACTAAAGTCTTTTCCTTGCCCATCCTCAATTTCTACAAATGTTTTGTATAGAGAGGTTGCGTGCATTCCTAAAGGTGTGTCAGCATCTACTGCCTTTGCAGCTTGTTGACTTAGGCGCAAATCTTTCAACATTAAGTCAGCTGAGAAACCGGGCTTGTAGTCATTATCCGCTGGACTAATAGGTCCAATATCTGGAGCAGGGCAGTAAGCGTTCATAGACCAACTGTAACCTGACGAAGTACTTACCACATCATACATTTTTTCTCTGTCTAGACCTAATTTGTCAGCAAGAGCGAAAGCCTCACAGGTTACTATCATCGTTGCGCCCAATATCATGTTATTACAGATTTTAGCCGCCTGACCATTCCCTGAATCACCGCAATGGACAGCTTTTTGACCCATTATGTCAAAAAGGGGTTTGAGAGTTGAAAAAGCTTCTGCTGATCCGCCCACCATGAAAGTTAAAGTTCCAGCTACGGCACCACTAACACCGCCAGATACGGGTGCATCAGCCATTAATACCCCATAGTTTGTTGCAGTTTCGGCAACTAGGCGAGTGGATTCTACATCTATTGTTGAACAATCTAGCAGTATCGACCCTTTAGCCATATTTGGTAAAATTTCGTCGGCAACTTCCTTAACTATACTTCCACTTGGTAACATCATAATGACAACGTCTGACAATGTAGATAGCTCCACTGCACTCTTCGCTGCTTTAATATCTTTGGGGCAGGGACTGACTATATCAAAACCTCGTACTTCGTACCCAGCTAGAACTAAATTTCTAGCCATTGGCACACCCATATTCCCTAAACCAATTACGCCAATCTTCATAACTCAATTCTCCCAGTTGTTTACAGCTTTAGGAAGTATCTCTAACATTTTATCTATATTAAGCTGAGGCACATTCCTTATATGCTTATTTTTCCATTTTGGATTTCTATCTTTGTCTATTACTTGCGCACGAACGCCTTCTATAAAATCTCCAAACTCAAGCGCCCGGTATGTATATCGATACTCATATGCAAGAGATTTACGAATAGTGAGATCATCAGTAGCTCTAAGCTTTCTAATTATGTCGAATGTGCACAGCACAGATAATGGAGAATTGCGTTCAATCAACTCTATAGTTTTCTTGGCAAAACTTGTGTTATCTTTGTGCAAACTATCCAAAACCTCCAATAAGTTACTTTTAGAAAAAAAATACTCTATTACCCCTAAGTTTTCGCTTAGTGGCCCTTCCTCAGGTGTTCGCTTATAGTTATTTAAAATTGAAATATCCCGAGTCTTTGTTAATTCAACTTTTAATTCCGTCCAATACTCATTTGGAACATAAACATCGGCAAAGCCAACCATAATAGCGTCACTGGAGTCCATTCTGAAACCAGTAGTTGCAAGATATTCCCCCAAAAAATTTTTTGCTTTAGCTAAAATATAAGAACCGCCTACATCTGGCACTAGCCCAATGGCACATTCTGGCATCGCAATTCTGCTACTTTCGCAGACTATCCTATGGCTCACATGGCACCCTAACCCTACGCCACCTCCCATAGTGAACCCCTGCATGAAACTTACTATTGGTTTAGGGTAATTAAAAAGTTTTTCATTCAGTCTGTATTCGTCAAGCCAAAATTGTTGACCATATGAGAATTTTTTCTCCAGTCCACTTTGATATAAATCGGTAATATCACCACCAGCACAAAAAGCTTTTTCACCTACAGCATCGATAATCACTAAATCTATATTTTCAGATAACCAGTTATCTAATGTTTCTTCTATTTGTAATATCATTTCATAAGTTAGTGCATTAAGCGCATTAGGTCGGTTCAGAGTAATCTGACCAACATTATTTTCTACTTTTATAATTAAATTTTTCATGGCCTGTTTACTTTTTAAGCATTGTTCTGCTTACAATCAGACGCATTATTTCGTTAGTGCCTTCTAAAATCTCGTGCACACGTAAATCTCTCACCAATTTTTCAATCCCATATTGAGTGAGATAACCATAACCCCCATGAAGCTGTAAGCAATCATTTACTATTTTAGAACCCGCCTCTGTAACAAATTTCTTTGCCATTGCACAAAAGTAAGTTGCGTCTGAGTCTCCATTATCTAACTTTGAAGCAGCTTGCCTCAGGAAAATACGAGATGCTTGTAATTCAATTTCCATATCCGCCAATCTAAATTGAAGAGCCTGAAATTGATCGATATTACGTCCAAAAGCCTGTCTTTCACTCATATACAACAAAGTTTTATTTAATGCATGTTGTGCTGCTCCAAGTGAGCAAGCAGATATGTTAAGTCGTCCACCGTCTAATCCGGCCATTGCATAAGAAAACCCACTACCTTCGATTCCAATTAAATTAGATAATGGTACTTCACACTGATCAAGTTGAACTTGTCGAGTTGGTTGAGCCCTCCAACCCATTTTTTCTTCTAGTGCACCAAAGCTGAGGCCTGCACACCCATCCTCAAGATAAATCGTCGAGATTCCTTGTGGCCCAGATTCACCGGTTCGACACATAACTAAATAGGAATCGGAGTACCCGCCACCAGATATGAATGATTTGGTACCAGTTAAAGTGTAGCAATTGTTTGTTTTCTCAGCACGAGTTTTTAAAGCTGAGGCGTCAGACCCTGATCCTGGCTCCGTGAGACAGTAGGAAATGACATTGTCCATTTTTAAAGCGTCGGGCAATATCTTGTCAATTAACTCACTCGACCCATATTTATCTATCATTGAAACGCACATATTATGAATCGATAGAAATGCAGCTACTGATGGGCAAGACATGCTTAATGCCTCAAAAACTAGAGTTGCATCAAGTCGACTTAAGCCTGAGCCACCATTTTTTTCTGAGACGTATAAACCTCCAAAACCCAATGAAGCTATATCTTTCCACAAAGTTTTTGGAATATTACCAGATTTCTCCCAATCTAATGAATGTGGAGCTATTTTCTCTTGCCCAAATTGGTGGGCAAGATCAAAAATGGCAATTTGTTCCTCCGAAAGTGAAAAATCCAATAGCTTTCCTTAAGTAATTAAGGGTGATTTAGTTTTAATATTCGTTAACTTTATTCCATTACTGGGATGGAGAACTCCCCACCTTCTTTGATTCCTGAAGGCCATCGAGATGTAATGGTCTTTGTTCTAGTGAAGAATTTGAAAGCATCTGGACCATGTTGGTTAAGATCTCCAAACATTGATTTTTTCCAACCACCAAAAGTATGGTATGCTAATGGGACGGGGATTGGCACATTAACTCCAACCATGCCTATATTTATTCTATTAGAAAAGTCCCGTGCGGTATCACCATCACGAGTAAAAATAGATGTTCCATTTCCGTATTCGTGATCAATTGCCATTTGTATGGCCTCTTCATACGTTTTAGCTCTAACTGTTGACAATACAGGACCAAATATTTCCTTTTTGTAGATATCCATATCAGTAGTAACATTGTCAAACAAATGAGCTCCAACGAAAAACCCGTCTTCATAACCTTGTAATTTAAAGCCTCGTCCATCCACTACCAAACTGGCGCCTTGGTCAATTCCAGTTTGCACTAGATTTTCGATATTAGCTTTTGATGCGGCTGTTATTACTGGACCAAAATCTACATCCTCTCCAGAAGTGTATGGTCCAATCTTTAGAGCTTCAACACGCGGAATCAATTTTTTAATAAGTTTATCAGCTGTCTCATCACCAACTGGAACCGCAACTGATATGGCCATGCATCTTTCTCCCGCAGCTCCATAACCAGAGCCGACTAATGCGTCTGCTGCTTGATCTAGGTCGGCATCAGGCATAATAATCATGTGGTTCTTTGCACCACCAAAACATTGAACTCTCTTACCATTTGCACACCCAGTGGCATAGATATATTCGGCTATAGGTGTTGAGCCTACAAAACTGACTGATTGAACTGTTTGATTATGAAGTATAGCGTCTACTGCCTCCTTATCACCGTTTACCACCTGCAAGATACCTTTGGGAAGTCCTGCTTCTTCCAAAAGCTCAACAAGCATTAATGGAACTGAAGGGTTTCGTTCAGAAGGTTTTAAAATGAATGCATTTCCGCATACTATAGCGGGAGCAAACATCCACATTGGTATCATAGCTGGGAAGTTAAAAGGTGTTATACCTGCACAGACGCCTAGAGGTTGTTTCATTGAGTACATATCAATTCCTGGACCTGCACTATCTGTAAACTCTCCTTTAAGGTGGTGTGGTGCTCCCATACAGAATTCCACTACTTCAAGACCCCTTTGGACATCACCGGCTGCATCTGGAAGTGTCTTACCATGTTCTCTACTAAGAACTTCAGCTAGTTTCTGCATGTCCCGATTGAGAAGATCAACAAACTTCATCATAACTCTGGATCGTCTCTGAGGATTGACTGACGCCCAGGCTGGTTGAGCAGCGGCAGCAATTTCAATTGCAGTCTCAACTTCAGCTGTAGTTGATAGTGGACACTTCCCTTGAACTTCACCTGTTGCGGGATTTAATACATCTCCAAATCTATTTGATGTACCTTTAATGTGTACGCCATTAACGTAGTGAGTGAGCTCTTGCATAATGTTCTCCTTTGATAAAATTAACTTCTACATCGCTATGTGATAATAAATTTAACTTAGCTATAACCATGTAAATTAATCTTTAAAAGACCTTGTTTAGCAATTTTTAATTTATCTATCTATTTTTGTGACTGTTGTTTTAAAATTGAAAATGGTAGAGGGTTATAAGATCTATTTTTTAAATATTTTTGAATGGGTGCTTAAACATGCGTATTGGTTTATATCCTGGGACTTTTGATCCCATAACGGTTGGTCATATTGATATAATCACTAGAGCAATTGCTTTGGTAGATAAACTTGTTATCGGGGTTGCAATTAATGCTGATAAATCACCGATGTTTTCTCTAGATGAACGAGTCCACATGATAAAAACTGAATGTAATAAAATTCAGGAAAAGTCCCCTATCGAAATTATAGTTCATCCTTTTGAGAATCTTTTAATACACTGTGCAAGAGAGGTGAATGCAAACGTGATAATTCGGGGTTTAAGGGCAGTATCTGATTTTGAGTATGAATATCAAATGGTCGGGATGAATAGGTCGATGGATGATGGAGTTGAGACAGTTTTCCTGATGGCAGAAGCACAGCATCAAGCTGTTGCCTCTAGACTCGTGAAGGAAATTTCCAGGTTAAATGGAAATGTATCAAAATTTGTAACGCCAGAAGTAGAAAATGCGTTGATAAATAAACAAAAATAAAGGGCTTTACAAAACTACCATGTTGTCTAGTTTAGCCCAAATTATTTATTTAGGAGCTTTATTATGAACGATAAATTAGATCTTGAGAATATTATACTAATTCAACTTAAAGGTGGGGAGGTTAAGATAGAGTTACTTCCTGATGTTGCTCCTAAGCATTGTGAACGAATGAAAGAATTAGCAAGATCGGGGGCATACGATAACGTAGTTTTCCATAGAGTTATTGATGGATTTATGGCTCAAACTGGAGATGTCTCGAACGGAAACACAGAAAAAGACTTTAATTTAAGTTCTGCTGGTACAGGTGGTTCAAATTTACCAGATTTACCAGCTGAGTTTTCTAAATTACCTCACGATAGGGGTACTATTGGAGCGGCAAGGTCTCAAAGCCCAGACAGTGCAAACAGTCAATTTTTTATAAACTTCAGTGATAATAATTTTTTAAATGGACAATATACTGTTTACGGTAGGGTCATAGAAGGCATGGAGCATGTAGACTCTATCGTTAGAGGTGAACCACCACAAAGCCCAGATAAGATGGTTAGTATGAAAGTTGCTGCTGATGCTTAAAGCTCTACTAATAATATTGATATTTTACTCTAGCCCGGTATTTGCTTCAGGTATTGTTATTAGTGTTAAGGGACAGGCTTCAGGTGAAATTACAATTGATCTTTTCGAAGACACAGCTCCACAGCATGTCAAACAGATCATTACATTAGTAGATGATGGTTCATATAATGGGATAGCCTTTCATAGAGTTATTGACGGGTTTATGGCCCAAACCGGTGATGTTCAGTATGGGAATATATCAGGCGACCTTAAAAGGGCTGGTATGGGAGGATCTGACTTGCCTGATTTAAAAGCTGAATTTTCAGATATTAACTATGATAGAGGTATCGTGGGAATGGCTAGGGCTCAAGATCCTAATTCGGCAAATAGTCAATTTTTCATTATGTTCAGTGAAGGAAGTTTTCTAAATGGCCAATATACTGTCATAGGTAAGGTAGTTAAAGGTTTAGACGTACTTGATATGATTAAAAAAGGTGACGGACAAAGTGGTTCAATTTCGGGTGATCCTGACTTTATGGAAAACGTATCGAGCTTCAAGTAATTCTATTCACTTTATTTTAATTACATTAGTTCATTAACTTAACTAATGCGTGACGTTTTTTGCCTGCACTAAGCTTAATGTCTTCTAATAAGTCTTCATGTGTAATTACAATTGCGTGATTACTTATAACCTTATCATTCATTTTTGCACCACTTTCAGATATTAGCCTCTTTGCTTCTTTACCGGAACTTGCAAGACCTGTTCTTACAATTAGTTGCACAATAGAAATTCCACCAGACGCTTCTTCTAGAGCGAGCTCAAGAGTAGGTAACTGATCTCCAGAGCCGCCTCGCTCAAAGACGTCTCTTGAAGTCTTTTGGGCTGTTAATGAAGCTGTTTCACCATGAAGTAATTTAGTAACCTCATTTGCTAAAGTTATTTTTGCTTCATTAATCTCTGCTCCACGTAAGCTTTCTAATTTATTACATTCAGCTAGTGGAAGTTCGGTGTATAACTTTAGGAATCTTCCGACATCTGCGTCAGATGTGTTTCGCCAAAACTGCCAAAACTGATAACTAGAAACTAAATCTTTATCTAACCAAATTGCTCCATCTTGTGACTTACCCATTTTTTTTCCGTCTGAAGTTTCTAATAGGGGAGATGTAATTCCAAATACTTCAGCATTAAGGGTCCGCCTGGTTAGATCTATCCCATTTACAATATTACCCCACTGATCAGAGCCACCCATTTGGAGTAAACATCCGTAACGGTTATGTAATTCCATGAAATCATATGCCTGAAGGATCATATAGTTAAATTCTAAAAAACTTAAAGATTGTTCTCTATCTAATCGAGATTTAACAGACTCAAAACTTAACATTCTATTAACCGAAAAGTGTCGGCCTATATCTCTAAGAAAATCTAAATAATTTAAATTATCAAGCCATTCTGCATTATTGACCATTATGGCGGTGCTGTTAGTTTGATTAAAGGTGACGTAGTTTTGGAACACACTTTTTATACCATCAATGTTCTCATTAATTTTTTCAGGTGTAAGTAAAGGACGTTCGTCAGCGCGAAAACTTGGATCACCGACTTTTGTAGTGCCTCCCCCCATTAAAACTATAGGTTGGTGACCTGTCTTTTGTAGCCACCTGAGCATCATTATTTGCATTAACGACCCAACATGCAACGAAGAGGCGGTTGCGTCGAACCCAATATAACCGGGTACAACACCTGATAATAGAGAAATATCCATGCGTTCATAATTAGTGCAATCCGCTAAAAACCCTCTTTCCAACATAATTTTTAAAAATTCTGATTTAGGATTATAATTCATTTTAAGGTTCCACTAATTCTTTCACGATTAAGTGTGTATAATTAAGTTATCGTATATAAACGCTATTATAAGAAAAAACGAGATTAAATTTACTGATTTTTTAATATTTTATTTCCAGCATATTTTCCTAATGAGCCAAGCTCTTCTTCAATACGTATAAGCTGATTATACTTTGCTAACCTATCACTTCTTGCGAGAGACCCTGTCTTAATTTGTCCACAATTTGTTGCCACAGCGAGATCAGCAATAGTGGTATCCTCTGTTTCACCAGATCTGTGACTTAGTATGTTAGTGTAGCCGGCTAATTTTGCAGTTTCTACCGCCTCTAATGTTTCTGTGAGTGTTCCTATTTGATTTAATTTTACTAACATTGAGTTTGCACAACCCCTATCTATACCAAGTTTTAATCTAGATTTATTAGTTACGAATAAGTCGTCACCAACAAGTTGTACCGTGTTCCCTAATTCATCGGTAAGAGTTTTCCATCCATCCCAATCGTCTTCTGAGCAACCATCCTCGATACTTGCAATAGGATAGTCAGCGACCAGGGACTTTAGGTACTCCACGTTTTCGTCACTTGTTAACTTTTTCCCTTCGCCAGAAATTATATACTTGTTGTTTTTGTAGTATTCAGTTGCCGCACAATCTAACGCTAGAAAGATTTCCTTTCCAGGAATATACCCGGTTTTCTCGATTGCCTTTATAATAAACTCAATTGCATCTCTTGTAGAAGATAAGTCTGGAGCAAACCCACCTTCATCACCTATCCCGGTTGAAAGACCGACATAGGTCAACTCGGACTTTAATGTATGAAAAATTTCACATCCCATTCTTACTGCTTCAGATATGTTTGAGGCAGAAGTTGGCATAATCATGAACTCTTGTATATCAATTTTGTTGTCTGCATGTTCACCACCATTTATAATATTCATCATTGGTACGGGAAGAGTTACAGCTTCAGAGCCACCAATGTACTTATAAAGTGGCTCCCTTAACGCTAGTGAGGCTGCACGAGCAGTAGCAAGAGATACCCCTAAGATCGCATTTGCGCCCAAACGACCCTTATTTTCGGTTCCATCCAGTGTTATCAGTGCCTTATCAATGCTAACCTGGTTGCAGGCGTCTGCCCCAATTAATTGCTCTTTTATCTCTGAGTTAACCGAGTTTACAGCAAGTTGAACACCCTTTCCTTTATATTTTTTTAGGTCATTGTCACGTCTTTCGATGGCTTCATATGCTCCAGTTGATGCACCTGAAGGGACTGCCGCACGACCCATTGACCCATCCTCTAAAATAACATCAACTTCAATTGTAGGATTTCCGCGGCTATCTATTATCTGCCTTCCCTTAACATTCTTTATGATAGTCATTTTGGAACCTTTATAAATTGATGTTAATAAATATGCTTTGATGCAGTCTTAATAGAAGGTTTTGATCGGAAATAGATGACTTTTAGAGTTTAGAGGTAGATGATTCATAACGTACCTTTAATCAAAAAGAAGCTTAACAAACAAGAACTAGTATTAAAAATATATTTCTACTGAGAGTGTTAAAGTTTTAATAGTCTATTAATAATCATTCTTGACTTGTAGCAGATAAAGGCTCAATTGAGCCCTAAATAACTTGTGCCAGAGTTTATGAATTTATTTATTTGTATTTAATTAAATTTATATTCTTTGATACACTTAGTAATTTATTTTTTAAATGCTACTTGGGACTTTACTAATAATGATTTTGAGAAGGATATCATTTGAATAAATTTGAAGCTTTGGGAATTACACAAAAGCTAGCAAAAAAGTTAGAAGTAAATGGTATTCTAAATCCAACACCCATTCAATTAGAGGCTATACCAATAATTTTACAGGGTCGTGACGTACTTGGGTTGGCTCAGACAGGTACAGGGAAAACTGCAGCTTTTGGTCTTCCTCTTATACAAAACCTTGCAAAAGAAGGTTCCGCTCCAAAGAGTAAAGAGGTTAAGTCACTAATACTTGCTCCAACCAGAGAACTAGCCAAACAAATAACAGATGCATTAAAAAGTTTTCAAGGTGACGGCCATTTAAAAATTAATATGGTGGTAGGAGGTTTGTCAATAAACCCACAAAAAGAGCGACTTGCAAGAGGCTCAGACATTCTTGTTGCCACTCCTGGAAGACTTATTGACTTACTGGGGCAGGGTTCTCTGACATTAAGCAAAACATCATACCTGGTCCTGGATGAGGCAGACCAAATGCTCGATATGGGTTTCATAAAGCCATTGGAACAAATTTCTAAATTGATTACGTCAGAAAGGCAGACTCTCTTGTTTTCAGCCACAATGCCTGCTTTAATGGAAAAACTTGCAGCGGCTTTTTTAAAAAACCCTCGCAAAGTACAGGTTTCTGTTTCTGGTAAAACTGTAGATAAAGTAGTTCAAAAAATTTGTTTCATAGCTAAGAGTGAGAAAAGCAACTTTCTGCTCGAACACTTAAGTGCACATCAAGACAGTTTGGCCTTGGTATTTGTACGTACAAAAAGTGGCGCAGAGAAATTATTAAAGTTTTTAGATCGAAACAAATTATCCGTTGCATCAATTCATGGAAACAAAAGTCAAAACCAAAGAGATCGAGCCCTTTCTTTATTTAAGAATGGGAAGGTTAAAACGTTAGTAGCAACGGATGTCGCAGCAAGAGGAATTGATATACCTGATGTTTCGTTTGTTTATAATTTTGATTTACCAAATGTACCTGAAAATTATATTCACCGCATAGGACGTACTGCAAGAGCAGGTAAGTCTGGCACAGCAATCACCTTATGTGCATCGGATGAGATGGCGATGCTTAAGGCTATCGAAAAATTAATGAAACAAGAAATATCAGTTGAAAGTGGGATCCGTTGGATTGTATCGACTGAAAAAGGATCAAAATCAAAAAAACCAGAAGGTAAAAAAACATTTAAAAAGAATTTTAAACGCTCAGGCCCAAAAAGAAATAAAAGTCAGTCAAGTAGAAAGAAAGCGCAGTAAATATTAGTAATTAAAAATATTAACTTTATGTGCCGCAAAAAGTTTGTGAGACAAGATTGTTAGGGTCAGGAGAGACGTAAAGTGCTTCGTTCTCTAAGGATTTTTTAAATGGATTTTTGCTTGCAAGTAATAAATCATTAAACAATTTATAATCTCCTAGGGTGGCATTTTGTATTGCGTGTTCAATTAAGTGGTTGCGTGGGATAAACATTGGATTAGTCTGTGACATTACTTTAACAGGATCCTTTTCTTGCTCGAGTCTATTTGCCCATTTTATTTTCCACTCGTTTAAAAATTTCTGTGGATGATCTATCTGAGAATTATGATTTAATGCGCTCAACTCTATAAAAGTTTGAGTAAAATCTGCTTTAGAATTTGTCATAGAATTTAAAAGATCAGTAAGAAGCCCTAAATCTCCATTTATCTCATGCGATATACCTATTTTCTTTAAAAATAAGGTTCGAAAATTATCCTGATAAAGTTTATCAAATTTACTTAAAGAGAGTTCTGCTTTTTTAATAGCTTCTGATTCTGCGCTATCTATAAGAGGTAGGAGTGATATGGCTAACCTTACAAGGTTCCAAACTATGACCTTTGGTTGCTCTTCGTACGAATACCGGCCGTTAACATCTATTGAAGAGAATACTTTAGATGGGATATAATCATCCATAAAAGCACATGGTCCGTAATCAATTGTAATGCCTCCTATATGCGTATTGTCCGTGTTCATGACGCCATGGATAAAACCAACCCCCATCCACTTGGAAATTAATGTAGCCTGTTTTGAAATTACGGCATCTAGAAAACCGATTGCATCTTTAGAATCAAGTTCTGGAAAGTGAATAGAGATTGAATATTTTAAAAGTTGTGAAATGCTTTCGGTGTCCCTCTTTGACGCAAAGTATTCAAAAGTTCCTACCCTAATAAGTGATGGTGCAACCCGAGTTAAAATTGCCCCTGGAAGAGGCTTTTCGCGGTATACAGTTTCACCAGTAACAACAGAAGCTAGTGCACGAGTAGTGGGAATACTAAGGTGATGCATCGCCTCGCTAATAAGGTGCTCTCTTAGAACAGGTCCCAGCCAAGCTCGCCCATCGCCTGACCTTGAGTAGGGTGTTGGTCCGGATCCCTTAAGTTGAATGTCCCAATTGCTTCCATCTTTTGCCTGCACTTGCCCTATTAGATGTGCTCTTCCATCACCGAGTCTTGGAGACCAACCTCCGAATTGGTGACCAGCATAAACCTGTGCTATCGGATCTGCTCCTTTAGGTAAGCTATTTCCAGAAAACATTGCTATACCTTCTTGTGAAGATATCCACTCAGGGTCAAACCCTAACTCCAAGGCTAATTCTTCATTTTGATTAATAACACTCGGAGCTTTTACAGGGGTTGGTGTGGATCTCGAAAAAAAACTTTCAGGTAATTGGGTGTAAATATTATGGAATTTTGGTGAAATCATAGTTTTGATAATCTCTCGACAAGTAAATTGAAAAAACGATCAGCATCCAATCCACCTATAAACATTGCATTTGGCTCTCTATCTGTCACTTTCCACCAATCAGCGACCGTCATACCCCTTGTAAGCTCAGAGCCTGTTTCGATTTCGACATTCACATACCTTCCATCAAAAATATTTGGCTCTATCAGATACGCTATTACACACGGATCATGCAATGGAGCACCTTTGGAACCATATTTTTCTTTATCAAAGCGTTCGAAGAAATTTGTCCACTTTGCTACTGCATCTCCTACTGGTGAGTTAATTTCTTTAAAAGCCGTTATCCGTTCCTCGGAAATTAAAGCCTTATGGGTGACGTCTAAAGGGAGGACAGTTATTTTAACACCAGAATTGAATACTATTTTTGCCGCCTCAGGGTCTACAAAAATATTAAACTCAGCAGCTGGAGTTATGTTTCCAACTTCAAAGTACGCCCCACCCATTAAGATGATCTGTTTAACTCGCTTAGCAATATTTGGCTCTTTGAGAAGCGCCATTGCAACGTTTGTTAATGGTCCTAGTGCGCAAAGGGTTATGCTATCACTCGGATTATTTTTTATGGTATCTATTATAAAATCGACAGCATGGAGTTCCTGGATAGGCATGCTTGGCTCAGGTAAGGTGATACCATCTAAACCTGTTTTTCCATGGACATGCTCTGCTGTTACAAGAGCTCTTTTTAAAGGTTTAGAGCATCCAGAATAAATAGACATAGATGTTTTTTTTGCTAATTCACAGATTATTCGAGCATTTTTTACAGTTAAATCGAGGGGAACATTCCCTGCGACAGCAGTAATTCCTAATACATTGATACAATCGGGAGATGCCAGTGCTAAGAGGATGGCAACGGCATCGTCTTGCCCTGGATCAGTATCAATTATTATTTGTTCAGGCATTACAATCTACCTATTTTTAATTTGGTCAATCGGTTTGACAGCTTTTGAATTACTTCAAATCTAAATCCAAGAAATGAAAAAACTTGCCCCTTTGATGGTATAGACTGTGCTTCGTGTATAAGTATTCCAGCAAGCGTATTTGCTTCTTCGTCTGGAAGACTCCATTCAGAAATACGGTTGAAATCGCGGATTGTCATGGATCCATCGACTGTGTAGCTCCCATCAGTATTTGGCTTAATAGTTTGCACTTCATCTACATCAAACTCATCAGTGATTTCCCCTACGATTTCTTCCAAGATATCCTCAAGCGTAATCAGACCTTGAATTCCTCCATATTCATCGACAACTAACGCAAAATGAGTTCGTAACTTTAGAAACTGTCTCATCTGATCGTCAAGAGTTGTAGTTTCGGGAACAAAATAGGGTTCTCTCATTACATCAATTATATTAAAACCTTTTAATGAATTATTTTCAGTTTTTGAAGAATTGAAATATTTCTCCATTGTTCTTAATAAATCTTTGACATGTAAGACACCGATTATATTCTCTGGTTCAGTTTTATAGACTGGAATTCTTGAGTGGGGGCTTTCCAAACACTGGCGAATTATTGTTTCGGGAAGTGCACTTCCATCTATCATTTTAATTTCTGAGCGATGTAGCATTACTTCTTCAACATTTCGTTCGTTTAAATCAAGTGCCCCAAGTAGTCGGTCCCGATGTTCTTTTTCAACAATTCCTTCACGTCGCCCCAACTCAAGCGTACCTGCTATTTCTTCGTGAACAGATAAGATTTGTGAGTCAGGGTCTATTTTCACACCAAATAGTTTCAACAACTGCCTTACAACCCAACGAAGGGCAGATACTAATGGGGAAGTTAAAAAAATGAAAAAATTTATTGGAGATGATACTCTGGCAGCTGCTTTTTCAGGGTTTGTGATTGCGTAAGTCTTAGGAAGAACTTCGGAAAATACTAAAACAAGAACAGTCATAACCACGGTTGCTAAGAACACTCCTGATTCCTTAAAAATATCAGTGAATAATTTTGTAGCGAGGGCCGCTGCTAATATATTGACTAGGTTATTGCCTAGTAATATCGAGCCTATAAGTTTTTCGTTGTCTTCAGTGATTTTAAGAGCTCTAGTTGCTCCAGGTTCTCCTTTGTCAGCCCTTGATCTAAGCTTTGCCCTTGATGCCGCTGTTAGTGCTGTTTCTGATCCAGAAAAAAATGCTGATAAGAAGAGGAGCAATATTATACTGCTACCAGTAATCAGGATATTTGAGTTAATCGAGGCTGCTAGTACGTTCATCACTTTAAGTGTCCATTTTATTGAGTTGCTAAGTTTTAATAATTAATTAAGGAATTGGCTACATTATTATAAAATTTCAAAGAAAACCAGACTCATGATTTATAGTAATATAAAATGTTACTTTAATGTTTAAAAACTACTTTATTCCTAATACCTAATTACTATATTTTTGACAGTGGATGATGATCAAACACTAAGCTCTTTAACCTTTCATCAAGTACATGAGTGTATATCTCTGTGGTTGATATGTCAGTATGCCCTAGGAGTGTCTGGATAGTTCTCAGGTCAGCACCATTACCAAGAAGGTGGGTGGCGAAGGCGTGGCGTAGAGTATGGGGGCTTACTTTCTTAGGATCAATATTTGAGCTTAAGGCTATTTCCTTTACAAGTTTATAAAAACGATGGCGAGTGAGGTGGCCATTAATGCTATTTGAGAAAAATAAAAACTTTGAGGTTGAACCTTTTTGTTTTCTAATTAGAGCATCCATTGTATCTCTTATTACGAGCCACTCAGCCATTAGAGTCCGAGAGATAGGAGTTAACGGGACCATTCTTTCTTTATTACCTTTTCCTTTTATCAAAATCATGTTGGGGTCTCCTCTTACTGCCGAGGCTGGAAGGCTTACTAATTCGGTAACACGCATTCCCGTAGCATAAAGTAAATGCATCATGCAGTGATTTCGTTTACGGTCATTGGACGTGCGTCCAACACTTGCAGAGACTTCTAAGAGTTTACTGACTTCAGCCGTGGTTAAAGTTTTGGGAAGCGATTTGCCTTTTCTGGGACCAGAAATTTTTATTGAAGGGTTTAATTTACACCAACCTTCATCATAACAAAAGCTGTAGATTTTTTTGAGTGCTGATAGCCTTCTAGCTCGCGTAGAACTGGCCAACCCTACATCAGAACAATAAATAATGTATTCCTTAATTTGGTTTTGATCGACCTTAAGAAAGTTATAATTTTTCTTTGCTAACCAATTTGTGTAATGCTCTATGTCATGCTTATAGGCTAGGATCGTATTTTTAGCTGCATCAAATTCTGCAACTTGAGCATTCAAAAACTGTTCTATTAAATGAGTTAGCTCTTTATTTTTATTCATTTAACTACCTTATTTGCAAGAAGGTAGATTGAGGTCTCTCTGGCTAAATCATCAAAGCCAAGAAAATTAAGTAGCCCTATACTTTCTTTTAAATTTTTAGGATCTGTTAAGTTTGTTGTTTTTAGAAAAAGTATTGAACGTAATAATGCATCTCCGTACTTTTCCTCTTCTATCATGTCTTTATAGGCTAAAGGCACCGATTTTTCCTGTAGTGCCATTGAAAGAGCGCTCGTTATTTTAGAGTTAGGTTTTCGTTTTAGCGCGGTGTCAAAAATTAAGTTTTGATAAATTGGTGTTAATTTTTTTTTATTCTTTAGTTTTCGCAAGCTAATTAAATCTGCTGACTTGAGAAGAAGATTTAACACGGTTCTAGAGTTTTGTTGATTGTTAACTAAATCTAACAACTCATGAGAGTAGTGACGAATAGCTACACTCTCTAACCCTGTTTTTTTTAATTCTCTAAATAACTGAGTAAACTCCTTAGAAGTATTTGAAGTAGGCATTGCTTTAAGTTTTTTTTCTAAATTAATAGTTAACCAAGCTCTTTTCGATAAATCACCGGTCGCCTCTTCTGGTATTTCTAAGTAAGTTGAAATAAGTTTTTCAAATTTTACTGCACCAGTTTTAACCAGTGCTTCCGTTGCAGATGTTTTTACTTTCCAGTCGGATTCTTCGAGTAAGGTTGAATACTGATACATTTTAGGAAGCTTATTAAGTGATAAGTTTCTTCCGATTTTTTTGTAAATTCGGTAATCTAATGGAGTTATATTACTTTCTAAATCTTCAAAGTTTGAAAGTAAATTTATGTTTGGGTGTAAGAGGTTATAAAGTAAAATTTCATCTCTTAAAGGAATAATCTCCAGTGCTTCTAAAGCTGTTAGGGATAATTTTGCTCTTTTTATGTTTTTTAAAGTTGTTAAACAAAAAATTTTCTCTTTATATTTTGAAAGCTGGTAGTGCTCGAGAGTTAAAGATTTGCAAGGCTCTTGCTCAGTGTATGAAAGTAAATTTACATTAAACCATCTGTCAAAAAAATAATTATTATTTCCTCTTTCAGTGTCTAATATGAACTTTGCTTTATCAACTGCACCAAAATTTAAGAGTTTTTCAATTTGGGCATTTAGTAACTGGTGACTGTTTTCATCCTCAAAAGTTTCAATGTCCTTGATAGAAAGAATTTTATAGAAAAATGAAAGAAGTGGTAGTGGGATGTCATTATCAATTTGTGAAATCATCATATTTAAGTTTTCAAATGAAGATTTCTTTAAAAAGATTTTTGAAAGATCTAAGGGTTTCTTTTTTGATCGGCTAGTAGCTTTTGTTGAGGTACTTGGATTTATAGGTTGAGTGGTGCTAAACGCTGAATCGACATCAATAGATGGATTAATTAAATTAGGGACTACTTCATCGCCAAGGTAAATATCAGTTAGCCAGTCAATTGCAGATAGAGGTTGTTCTTTAAGTTTAGTTTCACTGAAGCCAATACCAATTATATTAAACATCGAAAGGCTACATAAACATATAAATAACTTAATTTGCATCCAAATTTATCAACTTGGTAATTTGTGTTTGTTCTGGAAGGAGCATTCCAAAGTATGCGTGAATTGAATTTGCTGCTACTGATATTACTAATATTACAAAAAGAAATTTTATTACTTTAAGCATTGATAACTTTATCCATTTTTATATGATCTAACTGTAGGTTAAAAACTATTATACCAAGATTTTATTTAGTATACCACTATTTATAATTAAACTGTATTTTAATTATTGGTTGGTTAGGACAAAAATGATTTTAAGAAAATCCATAGTTCTCGTTGGTATGATGGGTTCTGGGAAGACAGCGGTAGGAAATGCCCTTAGTAAAATATTAGCCATAGAGCATGTAGACTCTGATGAAGAAATTGTTAAGGCTGCAAATAGGTCTATTGCAGAAATTTTTGAAAGAGATGGAGAAACTTTTTTTCGCAAGAGAGAGTCAGAAATTTTAAATAGAATTTTAGATGGAAAGCCAAAAATTATTTCTATTGGCGGAGGTGCTTTTTCGTCACCTCTTAATCGAAAATTAATTTCTGATAAAGGAATTTCCGTTTGGTTGAATGCTGATCTTAATCTCCTTTGGAGTAGAATAAAAAATAATAAAACCAGGCCTTTATTAAACGTAACTAACCCTTTTGAAGTTTTAAAAAAATTAAATAGCGATAGGAGAACCATTTATGGTACGGCTACTATTTGTGTGGAGATTCGTGAGGAATACACTATAGCTATGACCAGTAATGCTATTATTGAAAAACTGTTAAATAATTCTTACCTCGAGAGGGCTACGAATGATTTCTAGCGTAAACGTTGATCTGAAAGAGAGTTCTTACTCCATAAAAATAGGTAGTGGTTTTATAAAACAATTACCTATTTTCTTAGGTGCAGTTCTAAAACGAAAAAAAATTGCAATTATAACTGATACTAATGTTGAGAAACTATATCTTGACAGTGTTACCTCTGTTTTAGTTAAAGGCGGTTACGATGTAATATCATTAAGTCTTAAGCCTGGAGAAATTTCTAAAGATTGGTTGAATTTAAAAACAGTTATTGATTGGATTCTTGAAAACAAACTGGAACGAGATGACTTTGTTTTAGCTTTAGGTGGAGGAGTAATTGGTGATTTAGTTGGATTTGCGGCATCTATAGTACGGCGAGGTATAAGATGTATTCAGATGCCAACAACTCTACTTGCGCAGGTAGACAGTTCTGTAGGTGGAAAAACAGGGATCAATTCTAAGTTTGGTAAAAATTTAATAGGTAGTTTTTATCATCCTAAACTTGTTTTGATTGATGTTGATTTATTGAGTACGCAAACACATCGAGAGCTTATGTCTGGCTTTGGTGAAGTGGTCAAATACGGACTTCTGGGTAACTATAAATTTTTTGAGTGGCTTGAAGTTAACGGAAAGAAAGTAATAAATTGTGATAAGGCTTCTCTAATTGAAGTCGTTTCTAAATGTTGTCAAATGAAAGCTGACATCGTTGCACGTGATGAGAAAGAGCACGGTGACCGTGCCTTACTTAACCTCGGACACACTTTTGGACATAGCCTTGAAACGGCTACTAAGTACTCTGACCGACTTTTGCATGGAGAGGGTGTTTCTATTGGGTGTTGTCTTGCATTTGATCTATCTTATAAGCTTGGTATTTGCTCTCAAGAGGAGCCAGGACGTGTTAGATCTTTTATGAAATCTCTTAATATGATGACTGATATATGGCAAATATCCGGCGAAACACCAATTAGAAATGATTTAATGTATTTCATGAAACAAGATAAGAAAGTAAGAGATGGAAGTTTGCGATTTATTATTCCTAATAGCATTGGCAGTACGTTTGTAGCCGACGGGGTTGATTTAGCCCTAGTGCGTGAGATTATTGATATTTCAAGTGAGAAGTCTTAGTAAATAGTAAGATTTTAAAAAGGTATCTCGTCATCGATATCATTGGTATTCGCAGACAAAGAATTTTCGTTTGAATTTGGTGTAAAGGTGTCTGGAGACTTATTAAATTCTTCATTGGAGTTATTTCTACCATCAAGCATAGTTAGAGTGCCCCCAAAGCCTTGAAGTACAACTTCAGTTGAATAACGGTCTGCTCCAGATTGATCTTGCCACTTTCTGGTTTGCAAACTTCCTTCTACGAAAACTTTAGAACCTTTTTTGAGATATTGTTCGCAGACTTTGACAAGACCTTCTGAGAAAACTGATACTGAATGCCATTCAGTTTTTTCACGTCTTTCCCCAGTGTTTTTATCACGCCAATTATCAGATGTAGCGATCCTTAAGTTACATACCTTGTTACCGTTTTGAAAAGTTCTAACCTCTGGATCTGCACCCAAATTTCCAATGATCATTACCTTATTAAGTGAGCCAGCCATTTTTTATTCTCCTTTAAGAGTATTTAGATATTTATGTTTATATAATATTTTATATTTTCAGTAATACAAGATCTTCTCTTAATCCAGTCCTTACATATTTTAATTTAAAACTATTTTCTTCTGTAGTAAGTGTTACTACTTTAGAGTGTTTTATTTATTAAACCATTCAGGCGGTCTTTTCTCTAGGAACGCATTGATACCCTCTTGAGTATCTAAAAGGCCCATATTTTCAGCCATAACCTCACCTGTATATTGGTATGCTTCGGCCAAGGGCATTTCCATCTGTTTATAAAAAGCTTTCTTACCAATTTTAACTGCAGCACTAAGTTTCTGGCTTACGGTTTTAGCAAGTTTAAATGTTTCATCAGATAGCTTATCTTCTTTTGAAATACGGTTTATTAATCCTAATTCTTTAGCGCGTAGAGCACTAATGAATTCACCTGTTGTTAACATTTCAAAGGCGTGCTTTTTTGGTATATTTCTTGTTAATGCTACCATTGGAGTTGAACAAAAAAGGCCAATGTTAACACCATTTACTCCAAATAGAGCTTCTTCAGAAGCAACGGCCATGTCACAAGTTGCTACAAGTTGACATCCAGCTGCTGTAGCTAATCCGTCTACTTGAGCGATTACTGGTTGAGGCATCATTTGAATTGTTTGCATCATTTTAGAGCAACGATTAAATAGGTCTACCATAGCGACCTTTCCTCCATCAGCATCTGATTTTGATGTCATCATTTCTTTAAGGTCATGGCCTGCACAAAAAGCCTTACCATTTCCACGTATTATAACCGTTTTTATTTCTTTTTTTAAAGATATTTCATCAAAGCAGGTCTGAAGTTCCAAAAGCATCAAGTTACTGAGGGCATTAAGTTTGGCAGGGTTGTTCATTGTAACTATTTCAACGTTATCCTGGCATTCTCTCAAGAGCATTGAGTCTGATTGTGTACCTTTCATTTTTAATCTCCTCCTGATAAGTAGAGTAAACTTAATTTTCTTTGGAGGGAAGTGTGGATTTAAAAATGACTATTCCAGAGCTTAATGAATTTATTAAGGTTGAATTCCCACAAATAGTCGATGAATTTGAAATACGAGAAATTTCTAAAGATAGCTTCGTTTTAGGGCTTATGACCAGCCAAAAACACTTGCGGCCAGGAGATACAGTTTCAGGTCCGACCATGTTTGCATTATGTGATGTTACTTCTTACATAGGCCTGCTTGCTATCCTAGGCCCAGTGGCTCAGTCTGTTACAACCAATTGCTCTATTGATTTTATGAGGAGGCCAGAAGCTGGACTATTAGTTTGTAGAGCTAACGTTTTAAAATTAGGTAAGCGGCTCGCAGTTTTTGATGGGCGTATCTATTCTGGAGTGCTTGAAGAGAAACCAGTTGCTCGTTTTTCAGTTACTTACGCTATTCAATTAAATAACTAATATAGGTATTATAGTACCTATATTATAAATCATTGATAAACATAGATAAATTGTAACTTTTGCACTTGACTGCGTTATAAAAAAATAGCAATACAGCCGAGAATTACACAACAAAAATATTAATTTTATTTTGAGGTACAATTATGAAGACCTTTACCGCTAAACCTGCGGATATTAATAAGACATGGATATTAATTGATGCAGAAGGAATTGTTCTGGGACGTTTAGCGTCCTTTGTCGCAACACGATTACGTGGAAAGCATAAGACAACGTTCACACCACACATGGACATGGGTGATAATGTTATTATCATAAACGCTGAAAAAATTCAGTTGACTGGAAACAAAAGAGAGAAACCGAATTACTGGCATACTGGTCACCCTGGTGGAATAAAGTCCCGTACCAATCAAGATATTCTAGATGGTAAATTTCCTGAGAGGGTTCTTACGCAGGCTGTGAAAAGAATGCTCCCTGGTGGACCATTGTCTCGACAACAGATGACTAATCTTCGTGTCTATGCAGGATCTGAACATCCACACGATGCGCAAGCGCCTGAAATCTTAGATGTTGCTTCTAGAAACAAAAAAAACACGCGGAGTGAATAATAATGGCTGATGAAATTAAAACACTAAATGATTTGGGCGAGGCGGCATCTGCTTTACCAGTGGTTGAAGAAGAAGTTGTTACTATTGAGCGTGTCGCAGTGCGAGATAACTTAGGTCGTGCATATGCTACAGGAAAAAGAAAGGATGCTGTAGCTAGAGTTTGGATAAAACCTGGCTCTGGAAAAGTTGTAGTAAATGGTAAGGAAATGATTAGTTATTTTGCTAGACCTGTTCTGCAAATGATTCTTCGGCAACCATTTACCGTTGCTGGAGTAGAGGGACAATTTGATGTCACTGCGACTGTTAAAGGTGGTGGATTGTCTGGTCAAGCAGGGGCAGTTAAACATGGTATTTCCAAGGCACTGCAACTTTATGATCCTGCTTTAAGGGGAGCCTTAAAAGTAGCTGGCTTCCTTACAAGAGATAGTCGAGTTGTTGAACGTAAGAAATATGGAAAAGCAAAAGCCCGGAAGAGCTTTCAGTTCTCCAAGCGTTAAGACCAGATTTAAAATTTATAAAATTAAAAAAAGCACTTATTCAATTAAGTGCTTTTTTTTTATGTTCATAATAGGTTACTCTTTATTTGGTTTATTATAAGTTATTGATTGTATTACGTTAAAACAAAGATTTAAAGTCTTGAAGCGTTAAAATTATAAAGCACTATAAGTTAATTTAATCTTGTAAAAATAGTTTGCCACTTAAAAAAATGCTATTTTCTTAGTAGTACCTTTTTTGTGATCGCCTCTATGCTCGTAATGAGTATCTCTGTGCTAAATTAATCCATCTCAGCCTTATGAGCCTCGACTAATTCCGCCATTGAATTGAAAACCATGTTATAAGACGGCATGGGGCCAGGATTCATTGTTGCGCCAAACCCTTCTTGTCCATGCCTCCGGTAAATCCAGCAATTTGAAAGCCCGCAATGATTGGCCGGTGCATGGTCATGAAACATGCTCTCGGCAGTGTGCAGGATTTCTGTTTTTACTACCCCAAGGCGTTCAAGATTTTCGATCATATAGTCAAAATTAACTTGAGAGGGTTTGTATGAACCAATATCCTCAGCAGTATAAACAGCATCAAAAACCACATTTAATTTCTTATTTGAATGTACGAAATTTGTGTTGTCGATATTGGAGAGAACAACAAGTACAAAATGGTGTTTTAGGTATTGAAGAGCCTCAACGCTGTCCTTGAAAGCAGGCCAGTCTTTAACTGAAGCCCCATAAGTTAAGCAGTCACTCCAAGTCACCACAACTCCCCACTCTTCAGCTAAGCGCTTATACACGACGGCAAGAGTATCGCTATATACCTTTGTGGGAGTATATAGTTGCGTTGATGACTCGTAATGAGCATGAGCTTCAAGAATTTCATTCCGAGTAATTCTTCGGCTCATCTTGTCAGTTAGGGTTTTGAGGCCATTAATCATACCTGTTTCCCAGTCAATAAGGGTTCCATAAACATCAAATGTTAGCACTTTGAAGTCGGTTAATTTCATTTTT
>NZVE01000063.1 GCA_002697345.1 Paracoccaceae bacterium
TATTATAGCTACAGCAACGTTCTTGAGTGTAGTCTTGACTTACACACAAGTTCCACAAAAGTTAATTTTATATTTTACTGAGATGGGAGCTGGGATTTGGTTTTTTTGGTTATCTCTGGCTATAATATGTCTTATTTTAGGAACGTTTATTGAAATTGTACCAGTGTTTTATTTAACGGTTCCAATTTTTGCTGCACTTATAATTTCGTTAAACCAAAGCTTATTGCATCTATATGTTGTTTTTGTTGCATTTGCAGGTATTGGGATGATCACACCACCCGTATGTGTTGGTATTTACACGTCAGCGGGTGTGATAAAAGAAAATCCAGGAAATGCTTTTAAAGAGGTGCCATTGTTCGTCTTTGTAGGAATAATATATGGAATATTAATGATTATATTCCCGGCAGCATCAACATGGTTGCCAAATGTATTACGATGAACTTATTTAAGAATTTCTATTTAAGAGAGCTCAATTTGACCTGTTTGTTGCTCTGACTGTTTCAAGGCTTTTAGGAGAGGCATATGCACAAAAATATCTTAACTGGAGAATGGAAAGTATCAGATTTAAATATAAAAAAAGACTGGATCTTCGAGCTTCAAGAAAATGATCAAAAGGAGCTTATAGATGCAACCAATCAAGCTATTAAATCAAAAAAAGAATTATTCGATCTTAAAGCTTCTGATTTCCCATTAAATAAGTTCAAAAAGAAAATAGACTTAGCAAAGCATCAACTCGGAAAAGGTTTAGGTTTCGCTATATTGCGAAACTTACCAATTAAAAACTTTAGTGATAATGATGTGAAAATAATGTTTTGGGGTATTGGACAGTATTTTGGGTTTCCTGAACCTCAAGATAAAGCGGGTTCACTACTCCACGTGGTTACTGATACAGGCGCCACAGTAAAAAATTCAGATAACATTAGAGGCTTTCAAACCAATCAAGAACTACAGTTTCATACTGACGGAGGCGATGCCTTTGGGCTTCTATGCGTTCGGCCTGCAAAAAAAGGAGGCCTTTCAAAACTTGTGTCTTCTGTAGCTATCTTCAAAGAGATAGAAAGGTTACGTCCAGATTTGGCGCATGAATTACAAGAAAATTTTTATTTTGATACTCGCGCCCAAAATCCTAATGAAAACAAATCCCAAAATGTTCCAGTATTCATAAAACATGACGGTTTGGTTTCGGCCCTATACAAAAGACAATATATTGAAACAGCGCAACGGTTTTCGGATATCCCTAAGTTGACGACAAAACAGATCGAGGCACTTGATATGGTTGATAGTCTTTGCAACGATGCAGAGTTCTGCTTTGATATCAAATTAAAACCCGGGGATATGGAAATTGCAAATAATGCTACTACCTTTCATTCACGTGAAAACTACCAGGACTACGACGATATTAATAAAAGACGTTGTATGCTAAGGCTATGGCTTTCGCTTTATGATGGTCGTCCACTCCCAGATGCATATGAGGATACACGAGAATGGGCTGCAACGTTCCAACGTCGAAAAGAGATTAAGAATTTCATCAAACCTATTTAATTAAAAAAACAAAAAGTGTTTTAAAGGATTGGTCACTCTCAAAAAAAAAGAGGTTGTTAACTTTGTTGAGTGATCCAGTAGAACCAAAAAATGCTATATGATCAATCACTGCTGCACTTACTAATTGTCCAACCAGAACAAAAACCCAAAAGCAATTTTTCATAACTTTTTTATGTTTTACTTCTAATAAACAAAATTATAGATACCAAAGAAAAAGGAATTAAAAATGATTGAGAACTTTAATAACATATACTTATTTTTACTTTTTATTTTTGCCTGTATTTTTACTCCGGGCTTTTATGCCGCCGCGCAACTTTGGGAGTCTAAAAAGGTATTGGAAAGGTATGGAATTGACGAGTCTGCGACATTAATTGCCAGATTTGCTGCATGTTGGCCCACGGCAGAAGCTTTGGTGGCTTTGTTAATACTTTTTATAGGTCCCCAAGGTAACTGGGCATTTTTCACGTTTGGTGTTATTGTTTTTGGTGCCAGCACAATTTACAATACTTTGTCATATTTCAATATAGCTTTAACTCTGGGACGCGGTAAATATAAAGTTTTACCTGAGGCAATGTATGCCTCAATATTTAAGTTGGCTGTATATTTAATATTATTAATTTCTTTATCTGATAAGTTATTTTTGTAACTACGTTAATTGTTTTAAATATGAATATTTTATAGAATAGGGATTCAGTAATGAATGGTGCTTTTAATGGTTTTGGAATTCCTCAAGATTTAAAAACAGAGGACTCCACAATAAAGAATGATCCATACTTNTTAAAACTAAGGGAGATCTTATCACAAGAAAATATTATGAATGAATATACTCAGGAAAGAACNTCAANCCTTCAGCAAGAACTCTTATANCCGTATCTCAATTTTTTCTTAAGAAACGATAAAANTGATTACTATAAAAAATTATTTTTTTCACGAGGTTTAACTGAAGATGAAAATGGTTCACTAAAAGAGGGTCTTGTTTTATCAGATTTGATTAAATTAAGGATTCACTCTGATGATTTACGCGGAGATGGTCAAGAAATAAGACGGATTGAGCATTTTCCTAATAAAAGCTACGGGATGAATTTTATGTCCAGTGGTACTACCAAGGGTACTAATGGTCCTGTGAATTTATATAGATCAAATATTTCCCTTGACCTGTCGAGAAAGACTAATGGAAACCTAATTGATTGGTCTCTTGGAAAGAAGATAGATGGTGGTGAGTGTTTGTTCCATATGGCACCAGAGATGACTAATTTCCTCGCCTTTGCAGCAATCGGCTCTGACTTTTTACGTGACAGGGGTCTAAAAGTAGGTTTTGGAGCAAAAATTAAAAATGGCCCCAAGGACTCTACAATATGGCAACGCATTGGTCCAAATATCAAAGAAATGAGAAAGTTCTTTAAGAGTAAAAACCATACAAAATACTTTATTGCCAGTGGAGTTGGTTTATATAAAATGTTTATGGAACCTAAAGGTATTAAGGGTCTCATGATGAAATTATCTTTAGGGGCTCCACCTGTATATTTAGGCAAACACGGTGTCTTAATGATTGGTGGTGGACTAAAACGTTTACCCCCTGAAATTACCTCATTAAGCCAAGTTGTTAAATCGACAAGTAATAAAATATACCTTGAAAAAAATAGTAAAGGTACTCCAGCACCTGTTATTGATATGCTTGGTCTTACCGAGTCTGGTAATGTTTTTATAGGCTTACCTAATGATCCAAACTCAGAGGAATCATGGGCAAAGTATCCACACCCTTTATCATATACGGCTTTATTAAATTCACCAAATGACCTTACACCGGTAAAAAATCCAAAAGCCGGTAAAGAATATCTATTATTTTATGTTAATTTTGCTACCCTTGATTATATAGAGGCTATTATCCCAGGAGATTTTGTTCTTCCTGCAAATGACACACCAACAATAAAAACTATTATGGGAGAACGTAACATTTCTCAAAGAGGTTTCATATACTCTCGTAGAGCGGAGGTAGATGAGGGTTTCAAAATACGAGAAGGTTGTGGATGATAAGATTTTTATCAAAAGGAAAGAAAAATAAAAAAGTAAGTTTGAATGAGACGTTTCCATGGTTAAATTCTATAGAAAAAAATAAGCTAGAACAAAAGAAAGAGAAGTTTTCTTCTAGATTAAAAGATTTTAAGAAATCAGATAATTATGTAAAAACTGATTCATGGAAAGATCTATTAATTGAATTTAAGACTGGCCTGTTAGAGGCTGGTTATCCTAAATATGCTGCTGATTTAGAGCTAGAGTTACTGGCTGAGTTATTTAACCCTGATACAATAAATAGTATCTTTTCAAATCCAAGTAATAGCTTTTACAAATCGATAGAGAATGATGTTTTTGTTGATGAACAGAAATTTTCGGTTAATTATAGGTTTATGAGGTCACCGAAAGGTTTGGTTTTCATTGTTGGAAGCTCAAACACTATATTGCCAGTAATATTAGCAATAATGCTATCTTATCTATGTGGCAATATAACTGTAGTTCAGCTTTCCAACCTCCATCAAAAAATTATCCCAAATTTTTTTAATAGATTACCACATTTTAAAAAGAATTGTATATATTTCACGAATTTAAACCAAGGTGTTGACAACGATCGAGATCAACTTACTGACCTAATATCAACAGTCGACTGGGATATAATAAATGTTTGGGGTGGTGAGGAAGCAAACGATTTTTATTATTCAACTTCACGTAACAATAAATATAGACCCAAAGTCTTAACCATGGAGCCCCTGACTGGCGTAACACTGATACAAGCAAAATACCTCAAGGAAAACCGAGGGGTACTAGCAAAAGACCTTGCTGAAGCGATTACTATAATGGGGCAACAACTTTGCAGTTCCCCCACTGAGGGGTACATAATTGGAGATATAGAAGAACCTTTAAGGAGAGATTTTTTTTTAGAGCTAATTAAACAGATTGAAGAAAATTATCAATTTCATAATACGGCAGAAGCAAATGCCATCAAATTAGATAGAGCCTTAACTAAAGCTAACGATTCTGGGTCGAGGGTTTATACATCACAAAAATATGGGAGCCTTATCTCAATTATTAACAGTGATGATCAGTCATTTTTTATAAAAACAGATTTAGATATTAACCTATCAATACACAATCGAAATAATTTTTTAGAATTAATAAATATTCATTCGTTTGAAAATGCATACGAAACTGTCTCACAAATAAGTGATAAAGTAACACATGATCAGATAAAAAAAATCCAAACAATCTTGGTTTTTGGGGATAAAGATTTTTGGACCGAGGCTATTAACTTAGCAAAAGTTGTTGGTGCTTACCGAGTTATAGATCTTAACTATGTCTTAAAACGTCACCCTTTTGAGCCCTTAGACGGGATTCATTTAATAGAAGAGTTTACATATCCAATTGCTATTCTAGATTAAAATAATTTTATGTTAATATAAAAAATTTTTAGTTTGATACTGCTTACTTTTTTTTGTATTGGATAAGGTGGAATATGCAGAAAAAGATAATTTTAGGAGTTAAAAATGACCACACAATTAGACCCAACCGATTTGGTTGGAATGAGTTTTTGGATTATTTCCGCTGCCATGGTTGCCGCAACCTTCTTCTTTTGGGTTGAGAGAGATCGTGCTGTTGGAAAATGGAAAACATCGTTAAGTGTTGCGGCTATGGTAACAGGTATTGCTGCGATTCATTATTTTTATATGAGAGGAGTATGGGCCGAGACTGGAGCTTCGCCACTTGTATATCGTTATGTAGACTGGCTATTAACAGTGCCTCTTCAAATAATTGAATTCTACTTGATTCTAGCAGCCATTGCTGTTGTTGGAGCAGCGTTATTCTGGAGGTTGATGATTGCTTCAGTAGTAATGCTTGTTGCTGGTTATCTGGGCGAAATTGATGCAGTAAACGTATGGGGAGCTTTCATAGTCGGTATGGCCGCATGGATTTACATAATTTATGAGATCTTTGTAGGTGAAGCTAGCAAGATAAGTGCTGAAAACGGTACGGCTGCAAGTAAGACTGCGTTTAATGCTTTAAGAATTATTGTTACAGTTGGCTGGGCAATATATCCTCTTGGATACGTATTAGGTTACGGTGGTGCAGGTAGTCCTGATGCACTTAACATAATATATAACCTAGCAGATTTTGTTAACAAAATTGCATTTGGTGTAGTAATATGGGCCGCAGCAACGTCTAGCTCGGCTACGGAAACTGCCTAAATCTATAAGTAAAGTTAAACTTTTAAAATGTAACGGCGGTCTATAATGATCGCCGTTACATATTTTAAAAGTCATTTATAGTAATACTAGCGTCAGTTTAGTCATGCATTATAATTTTAATATATTGAGTAGAGTTTAGAAAACTATCTGTTTTCGAGGAAATGGTAAGCCTCTAGGATAGTAGTGACTAATCCATCAAAAAAATCTGGGACAGTCACGTCAACCAGGCTAGTGCCTTGGTATGTATTATCGGTGCTGTTCCCCTCACTTGATTTTAAAGTAAAAAGACAGTTTGGAGAATTTAGTAACTCCCGATAGCTTTTACCTTTACCATGCTTTAGCACATTTATCGCTAGATAATATTGGTGAACTCTGTCTGCAAGATTAGTTTTTTGGGACTCTAATAGTAATGATTTCAACTTCCGTGGAAATGGGCCGCGTCTAAAGTGGTTTTGCATTCGCACCTCAAAAATAGAGAGTGTATCGACAGCTACTGACTCAAGCTTTTTAGTCATTGTTTGAAGTTTTTGAATTTGAGTGTCTGAGCTATTCTGTTTCTCCATAAGTTCCAGTATTTTTAAAATACTAACTTCCAATGTCTTTGCATCTTTTTTTGCGGCCATAATAAACTCGAGTACGCTTTGCGAATTTTCCATCATAAATCCTCTTAATTTACCATATTCTCTAACGTCATCAGACTAGGAATGATAGTGACACAAATTTCTAAACGACAGGCATAACTCTCATATCTATAACTTATTTTTAAATACTGTTCTATTCAGGCCTTATAAGCCTCCAACAGATAGAGCTACATTCTGATAGAAGTAGTCTTGATCTCTTAATTACTTTTCAAATCAATCACATTGACGAAGTGATCCAATTAGCATTACAAATTTAAAGACTAGCCTTTTAAAGTCATATTTTTTATTTTGACTATTTAAGCATTTATTTAAAATTTAGACAGGGAAATCAAATGTACGACTTCTATTCAGACACAAAAACAAAGCCATCAAAAGAAATGCTTGAGTATGCTTTAGGACGTACTTTCGGTGACGAACAAAAAGATGAAGACCCAACAACTCTTGAGTTGTGTGAACGAGTTGCGAGTCTTCTTGGAAAAGAGAGTGCTGTTTTTCTACCATCTGGTACCATGTGTAATGAAATCGCCATATCTGTGCAGACATCGCCTGGTGATGAAATCCTATGTGATCGCACTTGCCATATCATTAATTTCGAAGGTGGGGCACCAGCAGCTATGAGTGGAGTTATGATACACCCTCTTGATGGAAAGTATGGTCAGTTTACTAAGGAAGATGTCTCGCAGGCTCTGCGTCCAAAATCTCGCCACATGCCAATATCCCGGATGCTTTGCGCCGAACAAACTGTCAATCTTGGGGGTGGAGGGGTCTGGCCAGTAGAGAAGTTAGATTCAGTTGCTCAAGTGGCAAAGAAATCAGGTCTCTCAACACATTTAGATGGTGCACGCTTGTTAAATGCATGTGCAAAAACTGGAATTTCTGCAGCGAGGTATTCACATGAATATGATAGTTGTTGGATAGATTTTACCAAAGGTTTAGGAGCGCCAGTAGGCGCAGTTCTCGCTGGTAGTACAGACTTTATTGAAGCTGCTTGGCGTACAAAACAACGTATAGGTGGGGCAATGCGGCAATCTGGTGTGATTGCTTCTTTTTGCCTTTATGCCCTTGAAAAAAATGTTGAACGTTTGGCCGATGACCATGCTCTCGCTACTAAAATTTCTAGTTCTCTTGAACATCTTCCTGGAATAGTGAATGTGCTTCCTGTTGAAACCAATATCATTATTGCAGATTTGGCTGAAAATGCACCCTCGGCTGCCCAATTGGTAAGTAAGTTAAGTGAAGAGTCTATTCATATTGGAGCATTTGGAGAGAAACGTATCCGGATCGTCACTCACCTTGACGTTAATCCAAAAGCTGCGGAGTGTCTAATTGAGGCATTAAGTAATAACTTAGGTAGCATTCTCAGCTAATTATGAGTTTTATAAAAAATGCTTAATCAAGGGAGGTTACTGAAATATCTGGTCTTATTATCTATGACACCTCTTTTATTAAAAAGTTAGACAACAAATCATATAATTCAAACAAAGTTCAAGTTTCTAACTTTGTTTAACGGTTTGATATAAAGTTTGGTCATTTCGAAAAGTTGAAGTTTAAGGCCCATTGGTTGGTAATTCATACACCTAGGTCGATACTACTCTGTTCGTCCTTGACCATGCTAGGTAAAACAGAGACCGTATATAAGATAGAACCCTACTTTGGGAATGCTAAAAAAGACGGGCCATAAGAATGACAATCACCCCAATCGAGCTGTTATTTTATGCAGGTGGACTTTTCATTTTGTTCCTCACCCCTGGTCCTGTTTGGGTTGCGCTTTTGGCGCGAGCGATGTCAGGGGGATTTCATTCAGCCTGGCCACTGGCTTTAGGTGTAGTGGTAGGAGATATTATATGGCCATTAATCGCCATATTAAGTTTAACGTGGATCGTTGATCAGGCCAGCTGGTTTATGGAGTTTTTTAGGTGGGTTGCGGTAGTGATGTTTATCGCTATGGGCGTTCTTATGATCTGGCATGCCGATAGAGAGTTATCGGAAAACTCTAGTCTGACTCGCCCAGGAATGTGGTCTGGGTTCATCGTAGGAGTGGTGGTGATAATGTCTAACCCCAAGGCTGTTCTATTCTACATGGGTATGCTTCCAGGATTTTTTGATCTGACACGGGTAACATGGCCTGACATTGTAGTGATTTGTATAGTTGGCTTTCTTGTTCCGCTTTTAGGGAATCTCGCGTTAGCTTTTTTTGTGGATCGAGTAAGATCGTTGCTTAAGGCACCTGGTACGATACGCCGAATAAATTTATTCTCAGGATGGTTGCTAATCGGAGTAGGTCTCTTAATTAGCGTTAATTAAATTTTTCTTCAAAAAACTCATTCTTTTCGATTACTAAATCACTAGATTGTGCCGATCTTACGTTCACATTTATTAATGGTAGTTATAATGAAATACTTGGGAGTGTGATATGGTTGTTGGATTAATTAGTGTTACCTTTTTTTTAATTTTTATTTTTACAATAACAACTCTTAGAGCAAACAGATTAAAAAGTATGAGGAAAACTGAAAAGACAGTAGGGCGATGGGAGCGTATAGAAAGCAAAGTTTATTTTGTAATTTTCATAGTAGCTATTTTATTCATTATATTTAGAGTTGTTTTTTATTAACATAAACCAAATAGCCAACTAAATTTTCTTTTTTTTATAAACCCATCCCTCCGTAGTAAGTAGTTCTAAAGAATGATATATTTTTTTTAAGGAGTATAAAAATGACTGATCACAATTATGAATCTGGCCGCCTTAACCTTCCGTTCGTTGGTATTTCCACATTTGCAAAAAAAACTTATCAAGGTGATTGGGATAACATTGAAGCCGATGTAGCCATTTTGGGTGCCCCTTACGACTTTGGGACCCAATTCAGAGCGGGTGCAAGGTTTGGACCGCGAGGAGTAAGAGAAGCCTCAACTCTTTTTTCATTTGGGCACGGCGGTGCTTATGATCACGAAGATGATGCAACCTACTTAGATGAGGATGTAAGGATAGTAGATATTGGTGATGCTGATATTATTCATACTGATACAGAACAGTCACATAAGAATATTCAATATGGCGTAAAAAAAATACTCGACTCTAAAGCTCTTCCCGTTGTTATTGGTGGGGATCATTCAGTTAATATACCAATTATTAATGCATTTAGTGATGAAGCTCCTTTTCATATTATTCAGATAGATGCACATTTAGATTTTGTTGACATTCGGCATGGTGTCAAATACGGCCACGGTAACCCAATGAGAAGAGCGCTAGAGAAACCTTATGTGACTGGGTTGACACAAATTGGGATTAGAAATGTTTCATCAACAGCGAGAGAAGGCTACGTCGATGCACGAACAATGGGATCCGATATTATCTCTGTTAGACAGCAAAGAAAGCTAGGTGCAATAAAAACAATTGAGCGAATTTCTGATAGTAAAAAAGTATATGTAACAATAGATATAGATGCTTTTTGTCCATCAATCGCACCTGGCACAGGAACACCAAGTCATGGAGGTTTTTTGTATTACGAAGTTTTAGAGATGCTTCAAGAAATAAGTAAAAAACATGAAGTAGTAGGAATTGATCTGGTGGAAGTGGCACCAGACTACGATCAAAGTGGATCTACATCGATTCTGGCAGCTCAATTATTAATGAATTTTATTGGTTTTATTTTTTATAATAAATAATAAATTTACTTTGAAACTATAAAATAGGAAGTTAATTCTAAAGAAACAAACTTTTAGATTTATATGAGTAGGAATAGTTTGATGAATAGGTTGCTAGGAAAGCGAGTTTTAATAACAGCTGCTGGGCAAGGGATGGGACGTGCAGCTGCTCTGGCTATGGCAGCTGAAGGTGCTAAGGTTTTTGCGACCGACATAAATGTAACTGGATTGGAGACCCTGTCTCAGGAAAATAACGAAATTGAAACTTTTCAGTTAGACGTTTTGGATCCAGTTGCAATTGCCAACGCTCCCAAAAAGACGGGAGCTTTGACTACGTTGTTTAACTGTGCCGGGTTTGTACACAATGGAACCATCATGGATATGTCTGAAGATGACTGGGACTTTTCTTTTACATTAAATGTTAGATCGCAATTCCGTCTAATTCAAGCCTATTTGCCGGGTATGCTGTCAAAAAAAGAGGGGTCTATTATTAATATGGCTTCAGTAGCGTCATCTATAAAGGGAGCACCGAACCGATGTCTTTATGGGTCTACAAAGGCCGCCATTCTTGGACTAACGCGCGCTGTAGCTGCGGATTATGTGGGTGAAGGTATAAGATGCAATGCGCTTTGCCCAGGTACAATCATGACACCTTCGCTAAAGGAGCGAATGCGTGCAACGGGAGATTATGAAAGCGCAAAGTTAGAATTTTTGGCGCGTCAGCCAATTGGTAGGTTTGCAACATCGGATGAAGTAACTGGTATTCTTATTCACCTTGCAAGTGACGAGTCAAAGTTTACGACTGGTACCTTTCAGATTGTAGATGGTGGATGGAGCCTTTAGTCCAAAAGAATAATCATGTTCCCCATGTTTTTTGAATTATTAGCTACACTTAGGGAATGAAAGTAACAAACCAAACTTTAGCACTAATCTAGATAACTGGATAAGAAAAAATTATGTACAACAAGAACAAAATTGGATTTATTGGCGCTGGCATTATGGGCCAGGGTATGGTTCAGAACCTACTGGAAGCTGGTCATGAGGTTAACGTCATTGCTCACAGAAATCGACGACCTATCGAAGAGCTTGTAGCATTGGGTGCTAAGGAAATGACGTCGCTTTCTGATATGGCAAGCTGTTGTAATATCTTTATTCTATGTCTACCCAGCTCTCAAGTTGTGATGTCAGTTTGTGATGTTTTGTTCTCTTTAGTATTACCAAAAACTATAATAATTGATTGTACAACCAATCAACTATTTACAGTAAAAGAGTTGGCCAAACAGGCAAAGTTCGCACAGTTAAAGTATGTTGAAGCGCCTCTTACGGGTGGGCAACAGCAGTCCAGAGACGCTATGTTGGGAGCGATAGTAGGGTGTGATATTGATGATTTTGCAATGGTCAGTAATGTTCTTAAACCTTGCTGTTCGCAAATTGAACGGCTTGGTGAATTAGGGATGGGAGCAACGACGAAACTTATCTCCAATTTTTTAGCACTTGGTACAGCCACTCTCGTTGTTGAGGCCATGAAGGCTGCTCATAACCTCGGGGTTGATTGGGAGAAATTTTATAAACTTTCATCCCAAGGGTCGGGGCATTCAATGAGCCTTGACCGGATAGCTCCCAAGGCAATTTCAGGCACGCATGATGGTTATGTTTTTACAATCGCGAACACAGTTAAAGATATGGAATATATCTCAGAACTCCTGAGTGATCAGCCAGATGCTGCCGCAATCACCGAGGTATTTTTAAGAATTTATAAAAATGCGGCGAATGATGGCAGGCAGGACGCTCTCTTAAGTTCCCGGCTTGAAACTAAATAACTGATTAAGTGGACTGCGCATCAAAATATTATAAATCAGATTGGTTGGAAGAAATTAACTTATATATAGTGCCCCTGTAAATACTTATTAGGATCGATAGGCGTTTACGTTGTATGACTCCCATCTGGTGTTTTCGAGCAATCACCTTCATTCCTTTCATTCTACTTAACTTCTGTTATTGTTACAGAATGAGTGAAGATAAATCTAAGCGTAAAATCGAATTACTCCAAATTCTTGCAGAGGGTTGTCGTAAACATCCTGCATATCGGGCACGTAGAGCAGCGACACAAAGGTGCCAGGAATGCGTTGTGGTATGGGACGCACGGCTTGAATTGAATGATATGTCTGTTTAAAATTTGAACCTCACCACCAGGTATAAACCCTGTGTTTATTAGCTAACTCTTTATGGTTCAATTATTTTCTGACGTATTGCTGTTGCGCATTGTGGGGCACCGTATAATCCCAAGCCGTTTGGTTTTCTTTCATTGCGGCATTCACCACTTGCTTTTGGGCAAGCCGATCCCAAACATCTTGTGCGATGAATTCTAGATTGAATTGACCGTCAGTAATGATCGCATTGAGTTGGCCTTCAATAACTTTGACCTGTGAGGTTCCAGTAAGATTATTCCATTCGCTGGGGTCGGTGTCGAGATTGAACAGTTGTGGGGAGAAGCCATGACAATAAATGTATTTCCATGGTCCTAAACGCACCATAAAGCTTGGACGCATGATACCCTCGCCATGATATTCTGATATGATGGGTATCTCTTCTAAGAAAGCACCTCTTATTGCAGGCATCAATGACCTGCCTTCTAAGGGACGTACAGATTTTTGACCGACCAACTCAATTAAGGTGGCAGGAATGTCGATCAATGAAACAGGTGTCTCTACGACAGCTGGTGATACCCCCGGATACTCGATGATCAGTGGTATGCGTGTTGACCATTCATATAAGCTACGCTTTTGGACTAAACCTTTTTCACCAAGCATTTCACCATGATCAGAGGTCAAGATGATCATGGTGTCATCGCGTAGACCCTGTTCTTCTAGAGTATCCAACAATTCACCAATTTTATCGTCTATGTAATGTACGAGAGCAGCGAAACCACGCCGCATTGCAATCAGGTGCTTTGGATCTCGAATGTCTTTTCGATCGAGCCCGTACCAACGGATGAATGCACGGTCAAAATCTGAGTATTTCTCATTCATGTCATCGGGATATTTGGGGATTGGTAGATCGGCATTTTTATATATATCCCAGTATTTTTTTGGAACCTGATATGGGGGGTGTGGGTTGGTAAATGAGACTGTTAACATCCAAGGCTGATCTGGTGTATGCCGCAGGTATTCGAGTGCGCGGAACTGTGTCTCTTCATCATATTGTAATTCGGTTGACCACCCTGGACCAATATTCTCATCTTGGTACTGTGTTGCGAAATCGAAGGCCATCGCATTTGTATCATCGTCAGGCAACAACGGGTAAGACCAAATGAATGTAGATGGATAGATATCTGTATTCAGGCGCCTTTTATACCCGTGTAATTGATCAGCACCGACGAAGTGCATTTTACCGGATAAGACTGTGTCATAGCCAGCATTGGTCATGTAGTGAGCGAAGGTTGGAATGAAACTTGGGTAAGGGTCACCATTATCATAACAACCCGTTGTTGAGGTATAGAGCCCCGTCATCAAACAGGATCGCGCAGGCACGCATATTGGGCTTGGCGTATATGCATTTGAAAACTGAACACCACGATCTGCAAGAGCTTTCATATTCTTGGTTTGGGCCCCCACATTTCCACAAACCTCAAGCATAAAGGGGGTCATTTGATCTGCAATGATCAACAGTACGTTTGGTTTATCACTGTATCTTGAACTCATAGTTATCCTCCTAGATCTGACCTCAAGCGTACCAAGGTTGCTGTACTGGTGAAACCTTAATCGTTAGGTGTAAGACCCGCATTTATCGGCATTCTGTCAAGCCATTTTAGCTTATTACCCTCAGCAGGGTACTGACACTTGCCGCGTGGAAGCAGTTGTTATCTTTAGTCTGTTACCTACGCTTAAAATTGGCTGTTGATCTGTTTTGCTGCTTATATTTGTAATCCTTATCTTGTGATAAGAGCACGTGCGTTTCGCACGTTTGAAAGAAGTCGATTTGAGCTGCGTATTGCCAACCCTTGACGTAATCGCAATGCATCTGAACCTCCAGTCTCGTCTGCAAGATTGCGGAGCGTCTCTAGGCTAGGCCATTTTGGTAATGGTAAAGCTGGATCATGGCGGTGCTGATCGCCATATGTGTAGTCCAAAGGTACAAGCTGTCGCGATACTAGCATAAGCGTCCTGTCCCGCTTTAAGTAAGCTTCAGGGCTATCCAGACGCTTCTCTTGGAACACAATCATCTCTTTGTGCAATTCTTCAACTTCGGCGTGTAATGCCGTTAGAGAAAGACTGCATTCAGATGGTAGTTGGATTTCAGCTAAATTAGAGAGTAAATCTGCAACCTGCGCCGCAATGTTTAACGGAAGATACGGGTCCGAAACGAGGTAGCCCAACGCATTTGCATAAATCTGCGTATCACGCAAAAGCAATGCTGGGTTAATACGTTCAATTTTGTCATATGGGGTGTGCCACCACCAACCTAAGGCATTGCGTACTCCAACAGTTTCGGCGGGTTGACAGCTAAGGATCCCAAACAAGGAGGGGATGCCAATTCCCCAAAAAGATTGATCTGAATTTCGCGCCATTCGGATGCCATCATGCTCTTGCCCTGAATGCCTTTTAATAACGTCTTGGGCAAGTTCAGATAATTCAGTTGCAGCTGGTGCCGTACTGAGAAGGGTGTTTCCCTCGCCACCTGTAGAATCCACGTTTACGTGCACTGCACAGTTGCGTTCCAACTCATGCCAATATTGATCAGCAAACCACGTTGATCCCGAATACCTTCCCTGCGAGTGCCCAGACCAGAAACACAAACGCAAATGACGCTTCATGGCATTTCGATTTTTTGCCATACAGCGAGTCACTTCCATCATTGTCGCATTAGCACTACCATTATCCATCACACCCTCATACCAAGTATCATGGTGCCCAGAAAATAGTATGTAAGGTGCATCTTTAAGAGCATTTTTTGCTTCGAGATCAGCAATTAAAATTGGAGTCTTTCGCCACCCTGTGTCGACCTTGGCGTGGATGGTAGCTGGTAGGGCAGGTGTTATTGTTAGTTGCTCTCGTATTATTTTGCCGTCTTCATCTGATATAGTCACAGCAGATGAAGTTGGAAGGTTTTTTACTGTCTCAGAATCAGGGTTTCCCCAAACTGGAGAAAGACACATTTCATGAAGGTACTCATGTGGGCTAATGTGAATTTGTCCCACTGCGCCTGCGTGCCGACAACGTTTTGCCATTTCTGGGGTCGCCATGCCGTCAATTAGAACAATCTGATCGCGTACATCTGTAGCATCAAAGGTTTCTTGAGATGCTGAGCCGAGGTCAATAATTTTGCGTGTCAGACCAGCTTCAGATGTGGGTAAGGCCATTGAGTGAGTAATTGCCTTAAATCGTTTTCCATTAAAATCTAAGTGAGCTGCTTCTGGCAGACTTATGAAGGCATCGTGATAGAGTAAGGTCGTTTTTAAACCGTAGCTATTTAGAACACCGCGTATATAGTTTAAGCTTTGTGCTTCCTCTGTAGTCCCGGCCAGTTTTTTCCAGCGAGAAAATTCTTGCAGATGCTCCATCATCTGGTCTGTTGAAATCTCTGAGACCAAATTGTTCAAAAACTTTGTATTAACTTTCATTCTAAGGCTCCATTTAAAGTTGCAAGTTGCAAAATAGAAAATTATCTAACAAATGTTCATTTAATAAAAATTATAATCAATATAGTAAGACCGATCGGTAATGAATTGAACTCTTCTCTTTTTTTACCAAACGAACTCTTCATTGTAGTTTTACCTTTCACAAGTTATTTATAAATTTACTTTGTAGCAATAGGTATTGTTATTAGATTCTTTAAGAGGCTCTGCTTCTAACAAAGATCTAAAGCAATAAAGACTTAACTTAATGATGTTGTAAAAAGTGATTATGGGAAAGAGACTAAAGCCAGGTTTGTTTGTTGCAATAAGGAAATTAGTTGTCAAAGTAGTTGCAATATGTGTACTGATACGGTGCAAAAAATATTCTAGTTGAACTTTGACATACTTTGAAAATTATAAAATCTTGAGCCTTTCTTTCTACAACCTGGAATTCACCATATGACCATCACACACCTTATTACTCATTCTGGTGGCTTTCATGCAGACGAGTTGTTGTCTTCTGCAGTACTCACGCGGTTATTTCCTGCAGCACAGTTGCTACGCAGTCGTGATCAGTTATGGCTCACTCCGGGATCTGATAAAATTATTTATGATGTAGGGGGAGTGTACGATGTTGAGGCACAGGTTTTCGATCACCATCAGCGTCCTGGCCCACTTCGTAAAGATGGTCATCCGTTTAGCTCTTTCGGTCTTATTTGGGCCCACTACGGACAAGATTATTTAGCAGCAATTAGTATTCCTGATGAGGACATCGAGGCCATCCACGCCAAGTTTGATGTAGAATTTGTAATGCCTATTGATCTACTCGACAACGGAGCGATTGAACCATCTGTGGCGGGGCCACTTGCGAACTTGACTTTGCCAGCTCTCTTAGAAAGCTTGAAGCCAGTATTTGATGACACGTCATCAAGTGCTAATGACGATGCATTTTTTGTAGCGTTACCCATCGTGCGTCATTTTATTGAGGCGGTACTCAGTGGTTTTGCGGCGGAAGCACGCGCCCTGGGGATTGTGAAAGAGGCAATTGATAAAGTTGGTACATCACAAATACTCGAGCTTCCGACAGGTATGCCCTATAGCTCTATTCTTGATGACGTGAGGGCTGACCATATACTGTTTGTTATTCATCCACGTGGAAATGATTGGACACTTAATGGTATTAAACTGTCAAAGTATACTTTCGATCAACGTGCCGATTTACCAGCTTCTTGGGCTGGTTTGACAGATAGTGCACTCGAAGTTGTAACTGGTGTCAAAGGTGCAAAATTTTGTCATAATGCTCGTTTTATTGCTGTTGCAAGCACACGTGAGGCAATTTTAGAAATGGCTCATAAAGCAGTTCAAGTCGTTCAATAATAAAAGTTAATTTAACACATTAATTCTTAATAATACTGCGTACGCGTATAATTATTTTTTGGGCATTACGGTGAGTTATGAAAGACGATTGCGAACTTGACAAGATCAAAGGCTACTGCCACTGAGGCTTTCTCTCGCTTACTATAGTTCAGCATTTTATAAAGGATATTTGGTATATGGAAAACCTACGTGGTATTACTTTTATGCTTCTTGCGATGGGAGGATTTGCAATTGAAGATGGACTTATTAAAAGTTTAACTAAAGATATTCCTGTATCACAAATCCTTATTTTACTTGGCACTGGTGGAGTCATTATGTTTGCTAGTCTTGCCTTTTTAAAGGGCGAAAGCTTTTACTCGCCACAAATGCACAGCAAAGCATTTGTAGTTCGTTTTGTGTCTGATATTTTGTCACCCTTATTTTTTCTTCCAGCGATCGCGTTGATACCACTTTCCACAGCGTCCTCCATATTACAGGCTATCCCAATTTTAGTTACTATGGGGGCTGCATTAGTTCTTGGCCAAAAAGTTGGATGGAGGAGATGGAGCGCAATTTCAATCGGTTTTTTTGGTGTGCTGCTTATTGTTAGGCCAGGTATGGCCGGTTTTGACCCGGCATCAATATTAGCGATTCTGGGAGCAGTATTTCTCGCCTCTAGAGATCTTGCTACGCGTGTGATGCCTTCGGGTTTGTCAACAATTATATTAACTACTTATGCTTTTGGGGCGAGCATCATTGCAGGCATTTTTCTTATACCCTTCTTTGAGCCATTACTCTGGCCAACGCCAACACAATGGGTTTGGCTTTTAATACTTACGGTTCTTGGTGGTTTGTCCTATGCGGCAATCGTAATTGCTACCCGTGCGGGGGACGTTGCGGTGATTGCACCATTTCGTTATTCACGTTTGATATTTTCATTGATGATAGCAGTTTTATTTCTAGGAGAACGTCCTGACTGGCAAACATTATGTGGCGCTACAATTATAATTTTTGCGGGACTTTACACCTTTTGGCGCGAACGGATTAAATTTCGTCAATGATAAATTGGGTTTTGTATTTTAAATTTTATCGAATTTCTGGGTAAATTTTTTAAACTTTTAGAGCTTTCTATTTAGTAGTTCCAAGTTGTTTAAATAATAATGAAACATTACTTTCTTTAGGTAAATTTTGTGCCTTTTCTAAGAAAGAGTTCGCCCATTTATCGCCAAGAACTGGTGTGGTAAGGAAACGAAATTTATCCCAAATTAATGTATCAGAGACTTTATTTTCTGGATCGCCTTGCGCTTCAGTTTTGTCTGAAGATAAAATCTTTCCATCTTTTAAAACCAAATGTACGCGAGCAAACCTCTGAGCGGGAAAAGCAGAGTTAAATTCATCAGTTTCAGAAATTTCAACTAGTTTGCTCAAATTTAAGGCGTCCTTATCAGTAAGACCATTAGCAGTAATATGGCTCACGTTAATTGTTCCATGTATTAACGCTACGGCTACAGAAAATGGTAACGAATATTGAGCTTGTTCAGTATTTGTAGGAATAACATTCAACCGCTTTGCCTCATGAAAGCTTTCAACCTTAATTTTTGTAATTTGGTCTGCTGTTACGTCATGATGTCGCGTCAAAGAAATTATAGCTTCAGCAGCAGGCTGGGCCCAACGGCATACTGGATAAAGTTTAATATATTGTTGTTCTACATACCAATTCTGACCTAAATCAATCCAAAATCTATTTAATTCAGGATCTTCCATAGTGATGGCAGGTGCTCCTGTGAAGCCATCTTGAGCTAGATATCCGGCTGAAACACCTGCCATTGCGCCCCAACCTGATCCGTCCTTTACCATCGTTGGGGCATCAATACATCTCATCATCTGACTTCGAGGCCCATGATACTCTGCAATGCCAATAGCTTCACGAGTTTGTGCCTTAGTTAATCCCAACTGACGAGAGGTCAAAGCTGATGTGGCAAGTGCAATCCAAGCACCTGAAGTATGATAATCACAAACACTCGAATGTAACGCAATACCAGCCCGAGTTCCAATTTCATAACCTATAACAATTGAAGTAAGCAATTCGCGTGGATCATTTACTCCCTCAGCTTCCATTACAGCAATCAAACCGGGTAAAACACCACATCCCACGTGACCTTTGGTCAACTTATGACCATCGTGTGCATCAAGTGAGTCTATAGTCATTCCATTGGCCAATGCTGCCCCTGCCGCACTTACTTTCCGCCCATCTTGCCAAAGCGTTGAACTATTTCCACCAAACTGGCGAACAGCATGAGCGTGGATGATTTGTGAAAGTTTGGTTTTAGATCCTCCAACAGCAACTCCAAGGGTATCAACAAAGCAGCGAATAGCTTCATGGACAACTGTGGAAGGCAGATTGTCGAAAGTAGTGTCATGAATAAAATCTAGAGAGGTCATAATGCTAAAAAAGGCGCAGCGCCTATATTAATTAAGTCACTCATTTTATGATTTGATCATAAGCTAGGGTAACTACAACGTTGGAGTCTTTAAATTGAGATTCAAAAGCCATTATTTTATCCCCATCGTGGTTACGGTATCATATGAACGTATTGTGAATCTGATAAGTTGAAAAGCAGTTTTTTTAAATAAGTTAACGACAAAAGTAGGTGAACACCATGTCAGTTTAAAAACCATTAGAGCAGGGTGCTCATACGGAGATGGCTATTTTTTAGTAGTTTGTCATAAGTAGATATTCGGAATTTTAGGTTGATTTTCTTTGCCAATGGGTCAATGTTAATATCGTGAAATGTCTGTGGAGAATAGAAACTAATGACTATGCATACGTTGAAAAAAGAAGTTCATGACCTGCGTGAGGACTATAATGAAAATGGTGTGGTTGTTATTAAAAATGTTTTAAACAACTATTGGTTGGAAGTTTTGCAAGAAGCTATCGAAATACAGGTTCAAGAGAAAAAGCGATATTTTGATAATCGTAATATGCGGATGCAGTCAGGTGGTTTCAGAGATTTCTGTCTTAATTCGGGAATTGGCAAGATAGTTGCAGAGCTAGCAAACTCACGCCGTACATCGTTGGTGTTCGATCAAATGTTTGTAAAAGAAGTTGGCACCAAAACTCGAACAGGGTGGCATACCGATCAACCTTACTGGCCAATAGATGGTCCCATTATGACTACGTGGATTGCACTTGATCACGTAGATGATGAAAATGGCGCTCTTGAATTTATTCCAGGCTCACATAATTGGGGTAAAAAGTACCATCCCTTTTTAACTGATCAACTTGGCGCTTTTGTTAAGTATATAAAACCAGATGACCCCCAATATGATGAAATGCCAGATTTTGAAACAAATCGAGATAAGTATGAAATTAAATCCTGGTCCTTGGGCCCAGGTGATATGTTGGCTTTTGATGGTTTCATTGCGCACTCAGCTAAGGGAAATCAAACTGCTACTCGTCGACGTCGTGGCTATGCAGTGCGTTTTGCAACTGATGGTGCTACTTATGATCCATCGCAGGGTGTAGCTGATTGGCTGAAAGATGATACTCTTGAACCGGGTGATCCGTTTGAAAGTGAAAAATTCCCCTTAGTATACAGCAAAGCTTAATTTAATATGAGTAGATACTCTTTTTAGAGTGAGCCTTAGTCAGATCTATAAACGCTGCGCATAATGATTGGGGTCAAATACATTGGGATTTGATAACAACCTAAGAATATCAGTAATTGTTCTGATTGCATTATTGGCAGGGCTATTAAAAACAAAGCAAAATTTCGATTGCCTGCAACAATCCCAATTGGAACGGCTAAGTCTGGATACCCTAATAGCTTCATCACATGGAATGCTATAAATTGGAGCCCAAGGTTTACCACAAGTGCGAAGCCTAACCACTGAACTACAGACAAAGGATTGGAAACGATTGCCGGCCTCAACGCAGCCATAAGACCGACAACCATAAATGCAAGTGTCAATGTCATGAGCCCATCCAGCGCAACTGTTCGATCATTATCAAGCTTTGGTAAGATTAGGGCACGAAGTAAAAAGCCACTAAAAGCAGCAAAGATTATTGTTCCTAAAAGGTAAGCAGAAGCTGAAAAAACATATGTGAGTCCACCTAGTTCTGGGATAACCCAAAAAATAGGAATTACCGTTATGGGTAAAAGGGCTGTTCCTAATATCAAAGCTTGAAAAGTTGGTTCTGGTTGAGCACCTAAAAGAATTGAGAAGTTTGGTGCACCCGTTATTGATGGAGCCGCAAGTATTAAAACTAAAGCAATAGCAAAGATAGAAGAGGAAACTCCAAAGTAACTGAAAACTCCCAAAGCCAATAGTGGTAAGACAAGCTGAAGAGTCAGAACTGTTGTTATTAGTTGTGATGCTCTTTGAAAACTAAATATTACCTTTTGATGTCCAGTCCGAAATGCGGTGAAAAATAACAAAAGAGCAACCATTTGAGGAAGGAAGTTTTTCAAAATGGCAGCGGCTCCAGGAAAACCAAAGCCAGCAATTAATCCAGCAACAAGGATATATCTTCCATAAGCCGCAGCAAATATGAATAATTGCAACACCATCTAAGTCATTCCTCTACTACATCTTAGGATCATTTTATTATTTGATCTTTCCAGTAAAGTAATCATTTTTGCAATCATTCATATTATTTTTGCTTTTGATTTCTAATTTGAGCTCTACTTTTTTCTCTAATAGCATCCTTGCGATTTTATCAATATTTCATTCTCCTCACGTGTACTTTATCAAATACTAGTGCTAAGTATCTTTAAAAATAATGAAAAGTAACTAGTATAATTTACTATAAAAATATCTATTATTTTTAATCAGCTTTTTAAAGGTTAGTATTTATAAATTTTTTTTATTTAAAAAGGTAATGAAATGAAAGGCTTTGATAAAAGGTTCTCAGATCTACCAGATTATATTTTGAAATGCACAGCGCAGATCTGGGAAGGTCGTGATATTAAGGCACTTGATTGGCATTACTCTGATGATCTTTTGGTGAGATCTCCCGCTGGGGTAAATCGAGGAAACACCTCAGGAAAGTCCAATACAATGGCAACTCTTTCAGAGTTTCCTGATCGTGAACTCTTCGGAGAGGACGTTTTGTGGTGTGGGGATGAAGAGATTGGGTTTCTTTCTTCTCATCGTATATTTTCAACTGCGACGCATCATGGTGGAGCTTTTGGTCAGGCAACTGGGCTGAGGGTATCCTTTCGCACTATTGCAGACACATACTGTTATAAAAATCGTGTGTGGGATGAGTGGCTTATCCGTGATAATGCCGCTATTGCACTTCAGCTTGGACAGAATGCAAAGGATGCAGCAATAGCAATGATTAATAGGGGGGATAGAGATACGCCCTTAACCCTGACCAATGACGTAGTAGGGCCTTATAAAGGTTCTGGAAATACTGAAGAATGGGGCGAGCGACACGCAACTATACTCAGACAGATTATGACTGCTGATTTTTCGGTTATAAAAGAGGAATATGATAGAGCCTGTCATCTGTCTCTTCCTGGTGGACAGGAAGTACATGGGTGGAGTGAGGCGGATAAATTTTGGATTGGATTACGGAGCGCTTTTCCTACTGCAGAATTCAAGATTGATCATCAGATGGGTTGCGTTGACCCATTGCTCAGCCCACGTAGTGCTATACGTTGGTCTCTGACGGGTTCCCATGACGGTTGGGGTAGATATGGATCTCCTACGGGCTCAAACGTTCACATTATGGGTGTCAGCCACGTGGAGTTCGGACCTTGGGGATTACGTAGAGAAGTTACTCTGTTTGATGATATTTCAATCTGGAAACAGATTTTGCTTCAAACTGGACTGTAATATGGAGTTAGTTAAGTTTGATACCATTTCCCATAATACCGTTGTTCTATACAAAAGTTTATTTGAAAATAAACCCAACTTACTCAGAGGAGATTTAATCAATGGTTAAGACATTAATCCCTGAAGACTTACTTGTGTTGCTACGAGAGATCGACACTCCAACGGTTTGTAACGCAATCGAAGTGGTACAGGGTAAAAGAGGTTTTAGTCGTTTTACACGAGGAACAATGCTCCATTCTAAACCTGGGGCCTCTGCCATAGTAGGGTTTGCCCGAACTGCAAAGATTGCAGGGTTGATGCCTCCTACAGAACCTATTGATGTCACGCGTGCACGCCGCATGGACTATTTTCGTTCAATGGCTGTGGGGCAAGGTCCCACAGCTGCTGTAATTGAGGATTTAGATTTCCCCAACTGTATTGCTGGTTGGTGGGGTGAGGTAAACGTTGCAGTTCACAAAGGGCTTGGTCTCATGGGTGCTGTTACAAATGGTGTAATGCGTGATCTGGATGTCATAGATGATGGCTTTCCTGTTCTTGCGGGTTCAATTGGGCCAAGCCATGGTTTTGTCCATGTTGTAGAAATTGGTGAACCAGTGAATATTATGGGTATTGAGATAGCTCAGGATGAGTTAATACACGCAGACAGGCATGGCGCATTAGTAATTCCATCTGACGTTATTATGTCTCTGAAAGACGCTATTAGAACGGTCATAACCAATGAATCTATAGTTCTTGGCCCGGCGCGTGAACCTGGGTTTGATATAAAAAAACTAGAAGAAGTCTGGCTTAAGTTTGAAGCAGCCAGAACATAATTAATATCGATTGTAGTGAAATACTCTAAAAAATTAAAACAAGTAAGATTGATGTAGCTAACTTCTAAAAAGTAATTATCGACACAAAATTTAATTATTTGGAAGCTATTTTAGCACCTTCTGAAAGGCTTTTAAGTTTTGCATAAGCAATATCTGGATCTACAGATCCAAAACCGGCAAATGTACCAAAACCACAATCAGAACCGGCTATCACTCTATCAGGCCCAACAATATCTGAAAATCGATTGATCCGTTGTGCGACAAGTTCTGGGTGTTCAATAAAGTTTGTTGTTGTGTCAACTACACCTGGCACAAGGACTTTATTATCAGGAATCTCAGACTTACGATCACGAAATACTGTCCATTCATGTGCATGCCGTGGATTTGAGGTTTCAAATAAAAGATACTTTGCTTTTGCAGACATTAATGTTGAAAATACTTTGTCCATACCAATATCACAGCAGTGTGGTCCCTCATAATTACCCCAACAGATATGTATACGAACCTTGTCTTCGGGGATATTTTCCAGAGCATGATTGAGCGCATCGACGTGAGACGCGGCAACTTTCACAAATTCACTGTCACTTAGCTCATTAAAAAGCATATGGCGTGATAGGGCGAGATCAGGGCAGTCAAGTTGCAGGTCTAGACCGGATGCAACAATTGTTTCGTACTCTTCACGCATAGTGTCGGCCAATGCTGCTAAATAAGATTCACGGTTCTTGTAATATGCATTTTGTAAGAATAAAGAAATTACTCCTGGAGAGGCTGCATTCATAAAGCCACGATCTACACCAGAAGCCTTCATCGCAGACTTTAAATTTCTTATATCTTTTTGTAACTCACTTTGGTCTTTGGAAGAAACTTTACCTGTACATTGAGGGCGAGCATATTGAGGAGTTCCTCCATCGTTTGCTAATCGTTCCAAAAAACCAGGAAACATTTTTAGGTCAGCGGGTGCGTTACGTGGACTATCACCAGAAAAGCCGTTGTAACGATCTTTTACATAGGTCGCATAAGATATTTTTGACGTTTCACCATCACTTACTATATCAACACCAGAGTTCACTTGTTTTACCACTGTTTGTTTAACAGCGTTAGTCATTGTGGAGTCAAATTCGATTTGATCATATTCAGTTTCATTCTCACGTGCAAAAATAAAATCAACAACTTTTTGGCTGCGTGGTAAACTACCGACATGTGACGTCAAAACTTTTGTCATTAGAATTCCTTTTTAGTTCTTATTTACCAACCCAAGTTGGACCTGCAGGATCTTCATTTGAAAGAACGCGGTACAAACTGGCTTCACCAGTTACAGATGGTTCAATTCGATGTGAAAACCCAGGCTCCAACAAGCATGTGTCGCCAGGATTTAATACCACGTTACCGCCTTCCCATGATAGCTTCCAGTGACCTCGCATTGGCATCAAAACTGCAGAGTTTTCAAATGATTCAGGAACTTCAAGGATAGGACTACGTGTCAGAAAGTCGATATTGAACCCAGGCTTGTCTGGTAATATACCTTTTTCCCCGATCACCTGTATGGGTTCATGTGCTGCAAATGCCATTAGATCATTATAACGGGCGACATAGCGAGGTACCAAGTTTTTGGCTTTAGGCTCTGGTACCTGAGCCAAGAAATCTTTTGAAAGGAGTGGCATAGGCTTAAGGTTTTCTGGCAAAGTCTCCCCTTTTTTACTATCATAGAGACGTCCGTTTTCACCTAAAATCAAACCGTGCTCTGCGGCGTCTTGGATTACTTGAGGAGCCCAAGTGACACCGCCTCCAGCATCATCTCCACCCAAAATTGCCATAATCATCCCATAATTTGAACCAATATTTTCAAAGCCACGAAAGATTCCAGTTGGAATATTTATAATATCACCTTCCTCTAAAACTACCTCTCCCGCAGTTCCCCAGCGACCCCAAAAAAACCGCCAACGTCCTTTGAGTACAAAAAACACTTCGGCTGTAGTATGTATATGTAGTGAGTTTCTGCATTGCGGTGGTTGGCCAGCCGCTCCTATATTAAAGCCAGGTGTCTCTCTCAAGTGGACGTGTTGGTCAGCACTTTCACTAACGCCACCACCTATAATAGTGAAGTTTTCTTTTTGATCACTACCTGGAGTGTGAGCATCAATAAAAGCTGTCTTACATGGAATTAAGTCACCATACCGAACAATTCGTTTTTCTATTTCATTGGGTGTCATAGTGATTTCACTATCCTTTTTTTAGTGCAATTTGTTTCCAAATTACAGTTTCATCAAATAAGGTATATTCACGTCTCAGGCCCCAAGGCCCAAACTCTGCATGACTTATCCCCATGACATGAACGTCTGCACCTGTAGGCTGACCAAAAGCACCCCAGCCATCATGTTTGCCGGTTAGACTCCAGCGAAGGGCCGCGCGTGGTGACATCTGAGGATCATCGCGACCAATCTGATGATGAATTTCAAATTTGGCAGAGGGGAATGAAGATCTTAACCCAATCCAAAATGCATCAACTCCATCAGTTGATACGAGTTCTTTCCCACCAGGGTAATAGCCAGTGATCGCGCGATCATATTTCTTGGGTATTACGTTGAAATTTGCTGACATGATTTTAGTTAAAATTTCAGAATATTTTGCACCCCATGCATTATTGTTACCACGACCAGTATATGGGCCTACTTTATCAATTGATGGATGAAATGGCTTAACACATTCTGCTGGCCCACCCTCATCTTCAATCTGTTTAAGTGCATATTGGTATGGGTCCCAACCCATCTGGCGTACAATTGCTCCTTGATCACGGATCAACCATTCATCATTGATTTGATTATTTATTGCATGACAATCTGCTACTATCCGATATTTTATAACCTTTCCTGTTGCTTTTCCGTATACACCATCACCAAGATGAGTGGCTGTCGACAAAATTCGATGTGACGATAACATTCCGTCTTCTGGAGTCCCAGACCAGATAACGTCTTCACCCAGCAGACGTCGATCTGGGAATTCGGCGAGAGTTGCCATGGTCGCACCAATTACGTTCGCATTACCAATAACAAGAGATCCTGGAGATCTTACAATAATATCATTAGAATAATATGCATGTAGTGTCCCTATTCCACGGTCTTCCCAAATCTCTTTAGTAATCCCTAGTATATAGTCAGGGAAATTAGAAAAACGGTCTGAAAAACCTTTCATATGCTCCATCCTTTCGGAACTTTTGCTGATCCTCGAATAATTAATGGACTAGGTATTTTTATATGTTTTGAGGTAACTTTAGGATCACGAATTTTTTCTAACATTAAACGCACAGTTTGGTCTACCATCAAATTCGATCTCTGCCGTAGAGTCGTTAAGTTGTAAGCGGCCCATGATGCTGGTGGAACATCATCATACCCAATAACACTTACATCATTTGGAATACTTAGGGCTAGCTCTGAACGTAGAACATCCATCACAGAGAACGCCATATGATCGGTCGCTACAAATATTGCATCTGGCTTTGTCGGTCCAACAAACATTTCACGAGTAACTCGTTTAGCAGTGTCTGTTGAAAAGTTACCTAAGGCATGTGAAAAGAGACTTATTCCTGCCTTTTTTAAACCAGCACGAAAACCGGCTTCTCGATCACGTTGAGTGGAAGCTCCTGCCCAACCACCGATATAGGAAATACGTTCGTGTTTTGCTTCGCACAAAAACCTTGCCGCAGTCTCCCCACCTAGAAAATTATCTGATGTTACGGCACTATGAGAAACTCTGTCTTGAGTACGGTTAAATAACACAACAGGGACACCTGCCATCTCACAACGCGCCGTTATATCATTTGAAATACCAACACTTGCAGTTATAATCCCATCAACTTGGTAGTCGAGAAGTTCTTCAATTACTTGTTCTGTGGATTGATCATCATTTGATGCCATGAAAACTAGGACATGATAACCTTGCGCTTTGAGAGAGTTAGATAATTTTTCGAGGGCTGCTGGATAGAAATAATTGTCTAGATAAGCAACAACAAGCCCGATTATACGACTTTTCCCAGTGATCAGAGAACGCGCAAGAACATTTGGCCGATAGCCCAACTCTTGGGCAGCTTCTCGAACTTTTAAGACGGTTTTATTGCTTGCTGAGGCACCAGGAGTAAAAACTCTACTCACAGCTGACTGGCTTACACCGGCGCGTTTTGCGACTTTTAGAGCTGTAACTTTATTCATTGATCTGTAGTCCTGTCATAATGCTACCTCACTCATGATTGGAATAGAGCCAGTTGCTCGTGCTTTATTAAAAGTCCGCATTCTTCCAAGGACATCTACTCCCAATTGCCGATATACATCTAATAAATCTACCAATACCCAGTTCTCACGAATTTGACCGCGCTCAATACGCCAAAAATCTAGACTTCGCAGTGTTATCATACGGCCACTCGGTGCGATACCCATCCATCCATCGTCACTAAGGGTTTGCTTCATATTCGGCCAACCAGTAACAGCTACATAAGGCCCATCTGCAAAAAAATGATAGGTTAACTCATCTCGGAAACTACCACGATCTGGCATTCCCATGAGAAACGGCATTTGATGCCAATTGCGAAAGCCCGAGATGCCACGAGCTGTGCCGATCCCAGCGGGTCCATACCAGTTCATTTTTGGATGCCAATAGCGAGGCATTTCCATTGCTTCCTGAGGTTCTTCAGGATGCTTACTCATAGCTGTTAGCATGTCAATCACAAGTGTTTTAGACTTAGTTGATACATCGTGTTGATAATCCCCTGTCTGCAACCCATCACATGTTGCAGGCCCTGGTATTAAGCCTTCTCGACCAAGACTTGGGGCCATTGGCCAAGCACCTGCTTGCATCATCAGCTCAGGGATATCCCAAATTGCCTGTATTTCAATAATTTTTTCATTTTTAATTTTGTAATACTCGTGGAACCTCATATGGGCTAAATGGCCTGTGGGTTGAATGTCAAGGAAAGGCTTAACGAAAGTTCCAATATAAGTACCTGCAATCCCAACCCAATCATCCTCATGATCATCAGTTCCTGCCATTATGATCCAAGGTCGTTTTTCAACATCTGGTAATGAAAAGTGCAATTTCGCTAGAACGGATTCATAATATTGATCACCTGGCATATCTCCAAATGGATGACACATATGGACAACCATATCTTTTGCCATGATGGCATTTAGCTCTTTGCGTACACCTTCCTCTGACCAGTTATACATTGCAGCGTTCAATCCTGCAGTAAGGGTCCGAAGGTCGGATAAATCCGTCATTTGATAGTTTCCTTATGAGGTGCTGACCCACCATATGGAATATTTACGCCACCATAGCGACGCACCCGCAGATTACATTGTTCTGCATGCCCCACAAATCCTTCTAGAAGGCATAACCGAGAGCCATAAGCTCCAATTTCAGCAGCGGCCTTATCAGTCGTAATTTTCTGGTAACTATGGGTTTTGAGAAATTTCCCTACCCAGAGTCCACCAGTATATCGTCCAGCCTTTTTTGTTGGCAACGTATGGTTTGTGCCGATAACTTTATCACCATTGGAAACATTCGTCCGTGCACCTAGAAATAATGCCCCGTAACAAGTCATGTGCTCTAAAAACCAATCATCCCGATCAGTCATTACTTGGACGTGCTCTGACGCGATATCATCAGCAATCCTTAGCATTTCTTCATAGGTATCACAGAGGATCACTTCGCCATAATCCTCCCAAGATTTTCCGGCAGTGTCAGCTGTAGGGATAATTTTTAAAAGGCGATTAATTTCCACGATAGTAGCATTTGCCAATTTCTCTGAGTTGGTAACTAGTACGGCAGGTGAGTTGTAGCCATGTTCTGCTTGCCCCAGAAGATCAGTAGCACATAGTTCAGCATCAACCGTATCATCAGCAATTACCATAGTTTCTGTTGGGCCAGCGAATAAATCAATGCCAACGCGACCAAATAATTGACGTTTTGCCTCAGCCACAAAAGCATTACCAGGACCGACGAGCATGTGTACAGGTTCAATTGTTTCAGTCCCAATTGCCATTGCACCAACAGCTTGAATGCCACCCATTACATAAATTTCATGCGCACCCCCAAGATGCATTGCAGTTATAGCTGCAGGGTTTGGTTTGCCGTTGAAAGGAGGAGTGCAAGCAATAATCCTCGGTACACCTGCAACAGAAGCTGTTAATACAGACATATGCGCTGAAGCAACCATTGGGAATTTTCCGCCTGGCACATAACAACCAACTGATTGTACGGGAATATTTTTATGACCCAAAATAACACCTGGCAGCGTTTCGATTTCAATATCTAGCATACTTTCTCGTTGGGCTTGCGCAAAGTTTCGTACCTGCTCTTGTGCAAATTTTATATCAGCTAGCTCTCGGTCAGAAAGTGTTGCCATAAGATCTAAAATTTCTTGATTGGTAAGTTTAAAGTTTTGAGGGTTATAACTGTCAAATTTGACAGAAAGATCCCGCACCGCTCTGTCACCTCGTGTTTCTATATCTAATAATATCTCTTCAACAATAGATTTTGTTTTGGCATCATCTTGTGCACGTTCTTCGTCTGGTTTTCCACGCTTCAAGTAGGTTATAGCCATTACTCTCTCCTAATTTTAGATGATATTTTTTCTTTTGAGTCAAACGCTTCCCAGCCGTGACCATTGAAGACATCTACGCCGAGTTGCATGAGTACATGGGGAAAATCCACCATTACCCAATTATCAATAATTTTCCCATTTTCTACTTTCCAAAAATCCATGTATCGGATTTGAATTTTTTTATTGGTAGGTTTTACACCCATAAAAACACCACTATGAATAGCTTCTTGTCTTCCAAAAGCGGCGGCCCATTCACCCATATAGAGCCGTGCCTCATCAATACAAACTTTTTCTGAAAACGCTGCTTGAAATGGCTTTTGCCAGTTGTCCTGAAATGCCCGTATTCCATCTTTTGTGCCACAACCCGTGTTACCCATCCAACGGAAACTTTCATTAAAAAACTCGCCAATATCAACAATTCGATGATCATTCAGGCCGTCAACCATATTTTCGATTACCGCGCGTGTCTCCTCTGTTTTTGACATATCCGTATCTTTACTCAGATATGCTTGCTCTGGTCTTGCTCCACTCATCCTTTTACTGCTCCTGCTGTAAGACCGCTTACAATCTGACGTTGAAAAAACATTACTAAAATAAATAATGGTGCAGTTGCAGAGACTACTGCCGCGACAGCGAACATAACATTACCTTCAACTTGTGTGGTGCCTAAAAAGCTAGCAATTTTTGGAACCATTGTTTGATTACTATTGTTCAACAATGTAGCTGTTACGGTGAAATCATTATAAGCAAGTAAAAATGAAAATAGCCCTGTAGTAATTACACCTGGCCACATTACTGGCACGATTACTCTTCTAAATGCTTGAAATCTTGTACATCCATCAACCATTGCACTTTCATCTAGGTCTTTAGGAATATTAAGAAAGAAACTATGCAACATCCATAATGTAAACGGTTGATTGATGGCAACCATAACGATTATGGCAGTTGGTAAATGCCCCCATAGGTTCCATTCGAAAAAAGGTAGTAAGTAACCTGATACTAACGTTATGTGTGGCATTGCTCGAAATACTAAGGCTAACATCAAAAGGTAGAACGCGTATTTCTTGCCTGAGCGGGCCAATGCATAGCCGCCAAGAGTCCCTAATGTGAGTGAAATTATGACTACTGAAACCACAACAATCATGGTATTTAATGCTGCTTGCCAAAAAGACTTAGTAATCCAAGCACCATGATAACCATCACCTGTAAAGGATGAACCAGTTTCGATTTGTGTGCGTAACCCACTTATTGCATATGCCCAGTCTGCCTTTGAGAAGAAGTCGCCTTGGACTTTAAAGGAGCCCCACATAGTCCACAAAAAGGGGAAACCGGCCAGTATAATCCAAAACAAAACAAAAAGCCAAATTAGAGCAGTAAACGATTTTGAACGTCGGTGAATAAGCTCAGACATTAGACAGCTTTCCTATTAAAATCATTCCACGTTCTAATTAAAACTGGGATAAGTAAAACTGCGACGCCCAAGATTGTTAACACTGATGTAGCACCAGCAGACCCAAAGAACGTACCTTCTCCACCAGCTAGATCATTGTAAATAATCCATGAAAGGGAAGTTGCGCTAGCTTGAGCAGAGAATCCAACAATAGGTTCAAAAACTCTAAAATTATCCATTAATTGAATTAAAGAAATAAAAACTATAAGCGGTACTAGGTGTGGTAAAACGACATAGCGGGTGCGTTCCCAACGTGAAGCACCATCTATCATTGCTGCTTCAATTGTTTCGGACGGAACAGTTTGCAGGCCTGCGTAAAAGACAATGAAAGCAAAGGGCGCAGAATGCCAAACACCGTAAATAATTAACATTATCCAAGTTAAAGCGGGTGAGGCTTTCAAAGATAAATTTGGATCATCAAGAAGCCACTGTAAGCTAGCTCCAAGAATACCTTTAGAGTCAATCATCCAAAATAAAATTAAAGATCCAATTAATGGTGTTACGATCATAGGTAAAAGTGAAACAAAAATAGTGGGACCCTTTAGTTTTTTTGGTAAACTATTCACACCAAGAGCGATAAAGAAACCGAGCAGTAGAACTAGAGGCGTTACTATAAACGTATAAGTGAGGGTAAAAGCGAGAGCACGATAAAAAGGTAAGTTGTAGACTTTACTAAAATAAATACTCCAATTAGCACTGTCATTCCAAGCAGACTTTAATTCAGTGACGGCAAGATGATTGCGGTTTGTGTATGTGCCAAAGCCGTTGAACTTACCTAAAGGTTTCTCTTCTTTTAATTGTGAAGTTGCGGCAACATCAATTTGTACTTCATCTTTACACCCAAAGGGCCCACAGCTTTTTACTTCCTTTAGTACTGCGCCGTGCTCAATATATAATGATTGAATGAACACAGAACCGATTGGTAGTGCAATAAAAAGTACCATCGCCACAAGTGACGGAAGAATAAACCAAAAGAAGGTACGGTTTTTCATTTTTAATGCCTATTAAAGATTCTTATTTAGGGAAGGGGTGTCCCCCTTCCCAATAGGTATCTTATTTTAAGAAACCTTTTTCTGTAGCTGCAGCAGTATACGCAGCCTCGACATCTGATAAAGCCTGTTCAGCAGTTTCAGATCCCTGCAAGAAGTCTGAGATTTCAGAACCTAGTGCGGAGTGTAATGTACCCATGAATGGTAACATTGGATATGGTGCAGCTCCACCGGCTGCTGTGGCAGAAACACCAGCAGATGCTTTACTTGGTGTATAACCTTTGCCCAACCAAACAGCAGCAGCATTATTTGCTGCTATTACTTCAGGTGAAATACCATGCATTAAAGCTACAAATGTTGCCTCTGCATCCTCGTCGGATATGTTTGCTGAAATAGATATACCATCCCACCAAAGAGTTGACGCTGGACGTGATTTTCCACCCCAGGTTGGTGCGCTAGAAAGAACAGTTGATGACTCTACAGCCTCACTTGAACCTTCACCATCCATCACTGCTCCACCACGGGAACCCCACATTGTAGCTAGTGCTAGATTACCTGCTTCCCATTCTGCTTGTGTAGCATTTGAGTCGAAGGTCATGAAATCTGGATGAGAGTATGCAACTAATGATTTTAGCATGTTTAGTGTTGCAACACCGTGTGCATTATTTACAGCAACTTCTGCAGTTCCGGGTTTAAAGAAATCACCGCCAGTACCCATGTACATATTGACAAATTCTTCTCCAAGGTTCCAACCAGCTTTTGTATTTAAAGCTACAGGATAATCCATCAAACCAGCAGATCTGATTGCTTTTGCTGCAGCTAGAACGTCTTCATAGGTTGCTGGAATACTGCTTACGCCTGCTTTTTCTAGGATGTCAGACCGAGAAAATAAATGCTGCGCGTTTGCCATAAATGCAACAGCCATAATTTTACCGTCTACTGTAACCATTTGGCTTGGATTTAAGCCTCCACCATGCTTTGCAACCAAGTCATCCAAAGAACGTACTAGACCGTCGTTCATAAGGGTTACTAATGTAGAGTTACTAGTAATTACTGAGGTATACTCAGCTGGGTTAGCTGTAAGAGCCGCTACCATAATATCTTTGTGATCTTTAGTGAGGTTTGTTTTTACCGTTACACCGTCGCCAGCACAAGTACTTGCTCCAGCTGTCACAGCTTGGATTGCTGGAAAGTCATTTGAAAGAACATTGACGTTACCAGAAGAAATTCCACACCCCGCCATTGCTGTATTACCTAGCATTATGAATGCTCCGGCTAACATTACTTTTTTTAGAAACATCTTTTTCTCCTTGTTATCATGGGAAATGACCAAAATGACCATTTCTCCGTTAATCCCCATTATGGGGGTCGTCTAAAGGGGATTAATCCCCAATTCGCGCACCCGTTTTGGTGTCAAACAAATGGCAAATCTCTTTGGGTACTGAAATGTGAACCATGTCACCAATTTTTACCCGATAATCTTTGTGAGCCTTGATAGAAACAAGTTCATCATTAACACGTACTGTAATCATTGTGGCGTCACCTAATAATTCCATTGTGTAGACTGCGGCGTGGATATCACCGCCCTCAGTCACGGTGCTTGCATCTTCAGCACGGAATCCCAATTGAGCAGGCTGATTTTGAGCATTAAGCCCTTCGACTTTTAGGTCGCCGCCTGTAAAGGTATTATTAAATAAATCTCCACTCACTAAGTTCATGGCAGGTGCTCCAATGAAGCTTGCTACAAATGCGTTTGCTGGTTGATCATAAATTTCAGTTGGGCTACCAACCTGTTGCACAATCCCATCTTTCATAACCACTACGCGGTCGGCAAGGGTCATAGCTTCGATCTGATCATGGGTCACATATATTGTTGTGACTTTCAGTTCATGACTAAGATTTTTAATTTGAGCTCTTGTGGATACGCGAAGCTTAGCATCTAAATTTGAAAGAGGTTCATCCATTAAAAAGACGTTAGGTTCGCGAACGATAGCACGTGCAAGCGCAACACGTTGTCTTTGACCTCCTGAAAGTTCAGCAGGTTTTCTATGTAAAAAATCATCTAACTCAACCATAGCAGAAGCTCTCATTACACGTTCTTTATGTTCAGACTCAGGAATTTTTCTCACTTTTAGTGGAAATCGAATATTCTCATAAACATTCATATTTGGATAAAGGGCGTAAGATTGGAAAACCATTGAGACATTTCGATCTTTGGGGTCGAGATCATTTACTCGCACATTATCAATAATAATATCTCCACCAGATACCTCTTCAAGTCCAGCAATCATACGCATAGTGGTCGTCTTCCCACAACCAGACGGCCCTAAAAGTACAAGAAACTCTTCATCTGCAATTGTTAGGTTTAAGTTTTCTACTCCTACGAATGAACCCCATCGTTTAGATAAGTTTCGAAGTTTGATTTCAGCCATTGGTGGCACCTAAACAAAAATATTTCAAGATTGCATACGTTTGCAAAAAGACTACTATAAGGTCAAGCATTTACTGTTCTTTACATAAAAATGAGTTCATTTTAATAAAAAAATAGGTGTAATGTAGTAATTTATAGTAAAGGAAATGTTAATTGACAGACTTCAGAAACGAAAAACGCCTTGTTAGAAATTACTACGAAGCACTTGATTCTTCCGAAATTGATAAAATCACAGATGTTTTAGTTGAGTTTTCTGCGCAAAATTATACATGGCGTGCTTTTCACCCTTTTAATCTACAAACAGACGCAAAGGTTGTTAGTGAGATTTTCTGGCAACCTTTTCGAAAATCTATTCGACATATGCAACGTCGTATGGATATATTTTTTGCTGGAAAAAACTTTATAGATGATGGGACGTCGGTTTGGGTGTGTTCAATGGGGCATTTAATGGGATTGTTTGATGAGCCGTGGATTGGAATAAAACCGACTGGAAAAATTATTATGTTGCGTTACGCCGAGTTTCACAAAATTGATAATGGCAAAATTTCTGAAACAGCGTTCTATTTTGATATTCCACATCTTATGATCCAAGCTGGGTATCACCCTTTTAAAAATCCAACGGCCATGCATTTGGTGCAACCGGGTCCTGCCACTCATGATGCCTTATTATATAATGATGCTCCTGAGGCTGAAGGAAAGAAAACAATGGATGTTATGCATGCAATGATTAATGATCTAGGTACATGGCAATTGGGGCTCCCATTAGAGGAAGAGCTCGCAAGAACTTGGCATGATGATATGACCTGGTGGGGGCCAGCGGGTATTGGCGCTACCTATACAATTGAGCGGTATGCTAAACAGCACTCGGGCCCTTTTCGTGCTGCGTTTAGTGATCGGTCTGGGACGGGACACATTGCCCGTATAGCTGAAGGACACTATTCTGGTTTTTTTGGTTGGCCTAACTTTATAGCAAAGCCTACAGGTGGTTTTATGGGGCTCTCTCCAAGTGAAAAACTTTGTGAGTTCCGTGTTATTGATATCTATCGACGTGAAGGCAACAAACTAAAGGAGAATTGGGTATTTATTGATATACTTCACTTTTTTAAACAACAAAATATTGATATTTTAGATAATATTGAGGCTTATTTAAAATGAATATGATTGATTCACATCACCATTTATGGGACCTAAAAGCAGTAGAGTACCCCTGGTTGAATGCTAAAGGTGTAAAGCGTTTTTTTGGTGATCCGACACCAATTCAGCGTAATTACCTGCTTGATGAGTTCAGACTTGATACACAAAAAAATGGCTTTGGATCTTCTGTTCATATTCAGGTGGGAGCAAAAGATGGTCTTGCTGAAGCGAAGTGGGTGCAATCTATCAGTGATACTAACCCTGATTGGCCAATGGTTCAGGTTGTTTTTTGTGATCTAACTTCCCCTGATCTTGAAACTGTCCTAGACAGCTATTTAAAGCTACCTTCTGTTCGTGGTGTAAGGCAAATTATTGGCCGTGCACCAGAGGAGGATAACAAAACAGGTACCAATGATTTATTGAATTCGGAAGCACTTTTGCGAGGATTGCGTAGCGTTGGTGAAAGAGGCCTTTCATTTGATTTACAACTTATTCCTGGATTGATGGAGGCCGCAAGTAAGATACTGAAAGATGCGCCCAAAACGAGAGTTGCCCTATGCCATGCGGGGTCTCCCCATGATCGAACTACTAAGGGTTTGGAAATATACGCGGAGCAATTGGGCTATATGTCAAGTTTAAGTAATGTTACTTGCAAACTGTCAGGCCTTGGTATGTTTGACCATGGATGGACTACAGATTCTATTAAAACTATTATTGATATCTGTTTGAAGCAGTTTGGTGAAAATCGCTGTATGTTTGGTTCTAATTTTCCTGTTGATAAGCTTTACTCAAGCTATGAAACACTTTTTGAAAGCTACAAAGAAATCATTCCTAAAGAGTGTCATGAAACAGTTTTCTATAAAGTTGCAAAGGATTTTTATTTCTATTAACAAATAACACTATTTTTTTCTTAATTTTACTCCGTCTCCAAGTGGTGGCTTTCCTGTAGCATTTCCTCTAGCAGGTGGTTTTACTCCGTCTCCAAGTGGTGGCTTTCCTCTAGACCTTTCAACGAGTTTTTTTAATGCGTCCTTGTCTTCTAAATATGCTGTGGGTGGAGTGGTACAATTATCTTTTATTTTAAAGAAAAACATTTTTCTTTCTTTTTTAGTCACACGAATTACCGTTGGGCTAGCTGCTCCTATAGGATACCCTGCTAGAACATTTTTGTTGGTCTTCTCCCAACTTTTACCACTATTGAGTGAGGTGTACCTAACAAAGCCTTCAGCCTCTTGAAACAATAACTCAGGGTTACCTTCGTTGTTCAATGCTAATTCAGGGATGCCACCTTTTAATGAGGAGATTTTAGAAAAAACCTTACCATCGACACTATTATAAAATTGAATATTTAGCTTTTCTGCCTGAGGGATCGCTAGAAGTAATGAACCATTTGTGAGTTGAACAACTGTAGGATCAGTTCCACCATCTAAACTAACTACTGGTCCTTCAATTCTAAAATTTACACCATCCTCTGAAACAGCAGAATAAATCTTATTAGGTTTCTTGCCCATTACAGGTTTAGTAAATAAGCCTACATAGTAAAATAAACGAAGCTTTCCTTCTGAAGTAATGATTAGGTCAGGATCAACGGCATCTTTGATAATTTCACCATTTAACTTGATAGGGCCAATTATTGAAGCTGACTTTCCATCTTTTGAAACTTCTGAAACAAAAATTGAGTGTTGGTCAAAGTCACCATTAACGTAATATAACAAAGTTTTGTTTTTAAAAACTATCGCTTCAGGTACTGAGGCTGCATTTAATAAACTATTATTTATTATTTTATATTTTTTACCATCATTTTTAGAAATAGCCGAATTTACTATATGACAATTTGGCCCTGTCTTAGGATTAATTTTAGCAAAGGTAATTTCAACATTGAGAATAAATAAGACAATTCCAAAAATAAAACGCATCTAAATGATCCTTTTTAGAATAATTCTTCCTAGAAATGATTGATTAAGTCAACAAAAAATAGTAACCAAAAACTCTGAATTAGCAACCCTATGTAAAAATAATTTCAAGTATTTTCTTACCCCTCAAGCCCATTAAACAGGCACTATATTAACGAATTTAACAAAATAGACGTAAGATTACTTAGGCTTTTCATAATTTAATAACAAAAATTAATTAAGGATTTAAAAAATGCCCAAAACTGTTCTTCGACCCAAAAACCTCGAATTTCAACCACGTCCAACATTTCCGTACTCGCCAGGCGCCCGAGGGGGTAATATGGTGTTTACAGCTGGCCAAGTAGCTTGGGATCAGACAGGCAAAGTGATTGGTTTAAATGATGTTCGAGCACAAACTGTTCAGACCTTGGCGAATGTAGAGGCTGTACTAAAAGAAGGAGGTGCAGAATTAAGTGATGTTGTAAAATGTAACGTTTATCTAAAAGATATGAAAGATTTTCAAATAATGAACGAAGAGTTTGCTAAACTCTTCCCAGAAAACCCACCAGCCCGAACAACAGTACAAACACCAATGGCAGAA
>NZVE01000064.1 GCA_002697345.1 Paracoccaceae bacterium
AAAGATAATCTCCTTGTTGCTAATGTTTCAATAAAACTAAAGTTAGCAAATAATCGAAGATGATTTTAAGTAAGATAAGCAGAAGAATTTAATTGATCATGTAATGCATTGAATTATGCGCCCATAGCTCAGCTGGATAAAGTACTTGGCTGCGAACCTATCAAATGCCCGACTTAGAACCCTTCAAAATAGAGATTAAATATTTATATGGTACTTATTATGTTACACAGTCTTAACTTAATCAGTGTTAAAACCACCTGCAACTATTGAGCGAGAGCGTTTATACGTCATCCAACTGACGTTTTTGGCGAATGGGCTGAAAACACTTTATGGAAAAGAGTTTCAACGTCTGTTGAGGCTTTACTTACTTAAGAACTAACTCTTTTATTAATTTTTATAAGAACCTCGGAATGTTTTTTTCTATCAAGATCATAAAAATAGAAAATAAATATTGGGACAATTAATAAAGCTGGTCCTACAACCCCTTGGACAAAAAATAATGAGTATGTCTGTTCATAAGTTGGATTATCAGTTGAATAATTTAGATAAGAAAGGACTAGTCCGCCTGTAATAGTTCCTATAGCTGTATTAACTTTTGCAACAAAAGATAGCGCTGAATATAAAACACCCTCTTGTCTTTTTCCACTTTGCAATTCAACCTCATCAGCTATATCACCAATCATTGAATCTCTTGTCATACCGCCCATTATTGAAAATGTTGAGATAAAAATTAATGGTATACATAAAAATAATACTAGCTGAGTAGTTCCCTTGTCAGGAGTTAAGCCTAAGTTAAATGTAATCAATGCAAACGGACTAGCAATGGCGACACCAAAAATACAGAGCAGAACTAATTTTCTTTTATCTAATATTGCTACAAGTTTTGAGGTTAGAGCAAAAGCTAAAAAAGCAGTTGATAAATATACGATTAGAAATATAGAAATTTGTGACCCTTTAAGACCCCAAAAATCAGTATTTATAAACAGTGTTAGATTATTCAAAAGACCCCAAGAGATTGAAAGTGTTAAACTCCCGAAAAAGAATAATAAGAAAGATTTATTGGATATAGCAATTAAAAGCTCCTTAAATATTTCAGATAACGAGTTGGAGCCCTTCCAATCTGATAATTTTTTAATTTCATGCCTAGTACTAAGAGAAGAAAAAAGAACAGCCATGGCCATAATAATTCCACCTGTGATGGCTAAGGAAAAGTAAGCTTGAGGGTTGAGCTGTCCTAATGGATATTCAGGCGTTGATCTAAAAAATATAAAATAAGCTAAAAATGCATTTGTGATACCGGCCACCCAGGCGAAAAGCTCTCGCCAAGAAAATAGCTTAATTCGCTCGTCATAATCTTTTGTAACTTCTGCACCAAATGATCGATGCGGAACATCAAATAATGTCATCCCAACTCTGGTCAATGTCGCACATAGGAACATCCACCAGAAAAGTTGATTTTGAGTTAACTCCCAATCTGACTGGGGGCTAAAAAGAAGAATATAAAAAATTGATATTGGTATAAATGAAATAAACATGAAAGGATGTCTTCTTCCGTATTTAGTATTTGTTCTATCTGAGATAACTCCCATTAATGGATCGGTAAAAGCATCTACTAAAAGGGCTAGTGCAATAGCCGAGGATGCAAGTAACGGATCTAAACCTATGACACGTGAATAAAAAAATAATAAAAAGAATGAAAATGTATCTGTCTTAATACCATTTGCTATTCCGCCTATGGAATAATTAAATTTAAATTGATTTGTTAGCATTTATTACGAATTTATTAAATGATTTAGTGGATCTTTATCACCGTGTATTATCAATGTTTTAGCTTGTATTATTTTTACCTTTTTAATCCTATCTTTTGATCAGGATTCCTAAAATCCGCCTAAAACGCGCACCATCAGCTTGGTGCGCGTTTCAAATCGAACAGATCTTTGTGATTACCAACATTACAGCTAGCGATTTTTCCCAAATGTCTTCGTAAGCTCCAAATATAAAACGCGGGGGAAAGCAGGCCCTTCTATTCGGGCAAAATTATTCTGTTCACCAGAAATTGCGAGACTATTTATCGGGACATCTTCATCGGTGATGTTAGATACGCCGAGGATAGCACGGAACGAATTATCGGAGGGTGTAAAAGCTACCCGAGCACCAGAGATAGCATAGGATTCGATTTCGTAAATACTGCGTTCAAAGAATGAGGTATTCTGTTTCGAAGAGTAACTCCAGTCGGCAGTGAAGTTGAAGTCACCGATTTCAGTATCCAGATAATATGTCGCAGCAAGTGTCAGCTTGTTTTCTGGCGATTTGGGCAGCGAATGTCCGTTAACATCTTCCTCCACACGCTCCGAAACCGGAAAGTTGGTATCGACCAGCAAGAACTCATCGGTTATCTCAGCGCGGAGATAGCTGTAGTTTGCAATAAGCTGCAAGCTATTAGCGACAAACAAAGTACTTTCAATTTCAAATCCATAGACCGTGGACTCCGGAACATTAATGAACATTGGAATATTAATATCGTTTTCATTACGGCGTGAAACGGGTGCCTGCATGTCTTCGTAATCGTAGTAAAATGCGGCCAGATTCAACCGAAGTTTTTTATCCAGCAGATCGCTCTTAATACCTGCTTCATAGGTCAGTACTTTTTCCTCTTCAACAAAAGGAGAACCTGAGAGGCTGATACCATCGGGTTGAGTTAGGTCCAGGGCCTCTAATGAACCTAATTTCATACCGCCGCTCTTATAAGCGGTGGCAACATTTCCATAGATCAGAATGTCATCTGTCATTTGGTAATCTAGTCCGATCTTGCCTGTTAGAGCGTCCCATTCATTTGACAGGTACCGTGATGCAGGGCCATTGCCATTTGCTGAAATATCGACTGACGTTCCCGCGGGAAGCGGAAAGCCGAAAGCTCCAAAAACATTGCCAATCGGATTGTATAAAATAACGCGTTGCTCTTCGTAGCCGTCCTTCTTGTCTTCTGAATAGCGGAGTCCAAGCGTCAGGTTTAGTTGTTCCGTTAGTTCAATATCAAACTGACCGTAAGCAGCATAGGCTTCCGAGTCGATAGTTCCCAGTTGATAGTAGAAATCGCCGTTGGGATTCGGATTTCCCGCTCCAAATGTTACAAAGCTGAAAGGGCTGTAGAGCGCTGTCTCATAGGGTGAGCGGATATGGAACGGTTGCTCAACGCTTTCTTTATAGTGATAAAGACCGCCTACAAACTGGACCTTATCCTCACTTGAGGTAGTGACCTGTATTTCGTGGCTGTCATAACGCTTGTTCTCTTCCAGATAGTTTACCTGGTAGCTGGAGACAGGAATGGAATAGGGCATAAAAGTTACAGGGTTGAATAGTGGGTAATCAAAACTCGCGCGATCTGTGCCGTCATAGTCAGTATCATTGGTGAAATCGTATTGCGCATCAGATCCAATGTACTTAACTTCAAAATTTTCGAATGCATAAGACAATTGAAGGATTATTTGGTTGGTATTATCGAGAATCGACCTACCTTCGTGGTCACTACGTACTTTGCGGTTGTCGTTCAGGGTGGGGTTTTCGCTAAGGCCGTATTGTGCAAAGGGAACCAAACTACCCTGAGATATCCCGCTTGCATATGGAGCTACAACCCCCCTGGCCCTAGTTAGAGAGTCAGTTTCGGTGCGGTTATATTTTAACCACATACTGAGACGGTCGGTAATATCTGCTTCCAGATGAAGTTCGACGTAACTGAGGTCGTTGCTCTCTCCATTGGTACCCGAGAGATTGTTCTGGTATCCGTCACGCTTATCTTTCAAAGCGTTCAGACGGTATCTCACATTATCCAAAACAGGCCCGGTGATTGATGTGGCAATCAGGTTTCGGCCGTAGTCGCCAAAGTTAGTTTGTACGTCCATACTGAATTCATCATCAGCACGCCGCGAGATAACATTTACCAGACCACCGACCGAATTGCGGCCAAATAGTGTTCCTTGTGGGCCGCGCAATATTTCTGTGCGCTCTATGAACAAAGGGATGGTTCCAATGGACGCCGTCTCTGAGGTGTAGGTTCCGTTATAATAAGTAGCCACACCGGGATCGCTACCTAAAGCGTTCTCAAGTCTGCCTACGCCGCGAATGGTAATGCGGTTTGGGTCTGACTGATAACTAACCCCTGGAGTGAAAGCAGCAATATCCTGAATGGTGAGCAAACCGAGTCGATCACGGTCACTGCTGGAAAGCGCAGTCAAGGCAACCGGGGTGGATTGAGCGAAGGATTCCCGACGAGAGGCCGTGACCAGGACTTCTTCGACTTCCCGCACAGCATTCTTTTCATTTGATTCAGCAGCCTCTACGCTGATCATGGATATTACCAGCCCCAAAACAAGAAGCGCTCGTGATCTAAAAGTGATATTTTTATACATTATTATTTACCTTCCCCTATGATTAAATTGTTCTGTTTTTTTTAATACAGTTATTAAATAGGTTCTAGTCACATTTAGATGTCACCTGAGTGACAACTCGCTACTTCTTTATGAATATTCTAGTTACGCAGATTAGCAGGGTGAAGAAATTTTTTTTAACCACTTATCAAAAAGGAAGCCCATCATTTACTAGCAGAGTAAATAAAATAGGGATAGCTAATTCAAACAGGTGCGCATGGCAGCAATGGCAAAAGGTTTATTAAATCAAGCATGGGCAAGCGTGAGGAGCCTGGTAAAGCTAAAACATGGAAAGATATCTGGGGTTCAGTTCAAGGTATTGGATTAATCAAGGATTCACTAACTGTTGAGGCATTAGTTGATTACTTAAAGGAAGAATATCTTTAGCAGCCAAAGATTTTAAAGCAAACTCAGCTTACTAATTTAGTTGATATTAAGCTTTGCAATGGCAATACCATTTTCTCCGCGCACCGAATAAAGTAAATAAATTACATCCTTCTCGACAAATATTGCAGGATCTCTGACTTGATTCACCGGGACATTGATGGCATCTCTTGAAGATTGTATTAGCGGAAGGTTAGCTCCTTCCCAATCCATTTCAGGTTTTAATACCATTACTGGCTCAGAAGCTTTCCACATAACAGATGGTTTAGTCATATCAACATAACTCATTAGGATAGATTCTGGTTTGTCGCCTACTCTTGAATAGAAAATATACAAGAAGTCATCCTGCACTAGAACGCCAGAGTGCCTCACATCATAATCAAAAATATTATTTACAGGGGTGAATTTCTTGCTAATTTTTTTGTAAATAACCCCTGGCATAGAGAAAGCATATTGAGAATCTTTGTATTCAAATACCCTGAAATATGGATATCCTACAATTTCTTCTTCAGCAACAAAGCTTAATCCATCNTTTGACTGNGCCATCTTAGTTCGCTGATCGCCATACTCAACCAAGCCATGAAAGTACATAACAATTTTTTGGTTTACTGAATCTANGATCACCTCAGGCGAGGCAAGATGAGGAATAGTCGCTGTTTGTTCTCTTGTTGGGATNTAGGCTTCNTATTCTTTTGGCGGATTATATCCAGNGTCTAGGNCTTTCTTTTGTGTTTTATTTTCCTGGTAATCTATTGGTTTTTTTGGNGGCTTNGTTAAAAGAGTAGAGGCTTCCAAGGAGAGAACTCCTCCAGATTTTAGAGTCCATGGTCCAGCAAGATCATCAGCAAAAGCCATTTTNATTTCTTGNCCTTTGTGATCAGCNAAATATAGATAGTATTTTCCAAGCTTATTCTCGACAAAATCAGGAACCATGATCAGCGATGGTCCGTTGATATTATGGCCAAGCTCTTGCGACATTCCTGATGAAATAATCTCGCCTATCCTCTCCACATTAAAGCTCACCATGGGAATTTTTTCAGAGCAGGAAAATAAAAATATTGCAGCAAGGAGTATTTTGAATACAGGCAATTAAAGGTCTCCGTCTTTTCGGTGTTCACTCCTATGTGACCTCAAAGGAACATCTGGCTCAAAATCAAAGTAATCTACAAGTGTCGACAATTGCTTTTTCGATACCATTGAACTCATGCCTTCCTCAACGGGATTAAAATGGCGGTTCACAAACCCCAGCATATTAACAAAACGTAGTTTCATAAATTCTGAACCCACGTGATCTGCTCCTCGTACCAAGCGATACTCGTGCTCAACGCCATGGTCGAATAACACGCGGTGCAAAAATTCTACACCACGATAGAGTTTAAGACTGTCGACATCGCCAACCTCAATATAGATGTTAAGGTCGTCCAATGAGCGCGGACGTACATTTGCGATGGCAGTGGGGTGATTTGCCTCCCAATATTCAGGGTCAACTGGATCGCCAAATATCTTTGTATATATATCTTTGCGATAAAAAGTATCTGATATAGTTAAAGCTTCCCAGTTGAATGTCGCTTCGATAGCGGGTTCGAGCACAGCCACTGCGCCAAACTTCTCTGGGTATTTAAAGGCGATACGAAGTCCGCCCATGCCTCCCATCGATACACCCGTAATTACTACGTTGTTTGTATCAGTTATGCCATATTGCCTCATCACTACTGGAATATATTCGTCAACAATGACTGATTCCCAATCAGCTGAACCGTCTTTGGCATTCATGTAAAAAGATCGGCCAGCAGATGGCATGGACCAAATAGCCGCAGGGAAGTCACCTTTTGCCATCTCTTCTAAAATTGAGGGAACCAACGATTCGAGCTCTTCTTGTGAGCCACCGCCGCCATGTAAGCTGATGATCAGTGGCAATGTTTGGCCAGCCTTGTAACCCGGCGGTTCCCATACAGCATAGTCCAAACCACCATCGGGCAATTGGGTGGTCTTCAGGCTAGTGTTGATTAAGTTACCTTTGTTTAAAGGGGTGTTGACTTCGCTGCAGGCGATTAGCAGGAAGAATAGAGAGACTGTTAGTGATATACGCATTGATTAATTCCAAGAACATTTTTTTGAAAAGGCTTTCTTACAATACTACTTATAATTAGCAGTAAACGAAAATTGATATTTTTATACATTATTGTAAAGCTTACCCTGTGATTAGATTGTTCTATTCTTTTATCCTCCATTAAACAGGCTCTACTTACATTTAGGTGTCACCTGAGCGACAACACGCTACTCCCACTCAATAGAAGAGGCAAATATGACTAGGGTTCTAAAAATTCTGACTTGAATCAGCATTACAAGAGGACCTTAAATATTGGATATATCGAACGCACCGTGATGTGCCAATTGTGATACGAGCCCTTTATTTAATAATATAAACCTCCTAAACCGAGGAAACATTTATTTCTTCTTTTAGCCGATTCAAATCATAAATTACATAATAGCCGCCCTGCAGCGCTAAAATATCCTGCTCTGTCCAATCTCTGAAAATTTTATTAATCCGCTGCCGTGAACCCAAGCAAAGACTTGCAAAGTCATTTTGGCTGAGTTTTATCCCCAAACAGATGCCATCATCACGCTCTGTCCCGTGCTCCGTCAGCAAGTCCACTAAGCGCACTGCCAGCCTTGCTCGCAAGGGATAGAACACCATGGCTCCCATTAATTCGTATATCTGGCGTGTTCGCTGCCCAGCCTCGATGAAAAGATTACGATAAAGAATGGGGTATTTATTCCCGAGTTCCAGCACAGTGTCTCGAGGGATTACTAAAATATCTGCATCGACTTTCACCTTAGCTTCAATCCCCCGGGTCTCGGCAGGTAATAATGCAATATCACCTAACCAATATAGAGGATCTAAATCGGTCACCGCAAACGTCTGACCAAATTCACTCATCATTGAAATACGCAATCGTCCCGACAATAGGCAGTAGCAACTAGTTGTTGTCTCCCCCATCTGATAAAGATATTGCCCTTTAGTAAGATGCTTCATTTGGGATGCATGAATAAGTGTATCCAAGCCAGACTTAGGAATACTCTTGAACCAAGGAGAATCGGCGATAACTAGCTCTATATCATAATCACCAAGGGTCTTAGTCATTGAACGCACCAAAAAGATTCAAATAGATCATTCACTGTGATAGCAATGTTCTTTTTCTCAACTAAAAACTTATCTTGGTCTGCAATAATTTTGATTGCTTCGTCTGTAAATTTATCTCTGGCCAGTGAAACTGTCATAACTGGGTGTTGCCCTAGCTTAACCAACTTCTTAACTTGCTTTGCATTTACATTAGAGCGAAAAACTAGATAATAGGTTTTTGTTTTGTTACCAACAACAATTGCTAGCTTACAACTTGGAATCAGTGATCTTGGACTGTGATCAAAGTAAGTTTCTTGCTTCTCATTAAATGAAAGGTTTTGAATAGCGTTAGGGGTAAAATTAAATGATTTTGACTTATGCATACTTGTTTATAGTACAAATTATTGTCCTATAGTACATAAATAAGGCTAAATAAGTGTGGATTAATTTAAAGCAGAATAAACAAGAACAAGTCTTAAAGCATTGTTCTTATAAGGTTTTTTAAGCTATGCGCCCGTAGCTCAGCTGGATAGAGTACTTGGCTACGAACCAAGGGGTCGGGAGTTCGAATCTCTCCGGGCGCGCCACACATTAGACTAGTCTAAAGGTGATTGGGGTAAAGATATGACAGATGAATACGAGAGGTTCATAAAATCTGAGCAGAATAATGACACTACTGGTGCTAAACATCTATCAGACTTTAAAACCCTTCATAACCTTAAAGACGAGATATCCAGTCACGTGGATTGGTTTAATAGCAGAAGTATGGACACCCTCCTCAGCTATTCATATCAATTCAATTCAGAGCAATCCAAGCTGATCTGCCTCATTCAAAACAAAGCATATGATTACGAGGAGATTGAGGTCACAGCATACGAGTCAACCAGTGCCAATG
>NZVE01000065.1 GCA_002697345.1 Paracoccaceae bacterium
CTGTGCTGGTTGGCAAAACCAGAGCTACTGTAGTCGAGTTTTTTGGCGGGTGAAATCACCGTGAGCATCATGTTTAGTTACCTAGCAAAGTGAGTACGCAATCAAGTGTCCTTTAATAATATCAACTTTTATTGCAACTGTTTAGAGTAAAACACATCAAAACCGATTCCGCCCCTATGATTACTTACGATAATTCGGCAATATTGGTTGTATGGAAACACACTGACTATCTGCCGTAAAGAGGACGCTATATGCCTGTTAAGCGTATCAAAGTGATTTATTTATTACTCCTTACTATGCTGTTTTTAACAAACTGCAGTGTTAACCCAGTGACAGGACAAAATGAATTCTTGTTGATGTCCAAACAGCAAGAAATTACTTTGGGTGAAAAAAATTATAGTCCCTCTCGGCAAGCCCAAGGAGGCGATTATTATCTTGACTCTGAACTACAGAGTTATGTTGCGGGAGTAGGTAAAAAATTAGCAACATATAGTGCACAGCCCGACTTACCCTTCGAGTTCGTAGTGCTCAACAATTCAGTTCCCAATGCCTGGGCTCTGCCGGGGGGTAAAATTGCAATTAATCGCGGGCTGCTAGTACAGCTCAGAGATGAGGCACAACTAGCGGCAGTGCTTAGCCATGAAATTGTTCATGCTGTAGCAAGACATGGAGCATCCCAAATGAGCCGAGGCACACTCCTGAGCCTCGGGGTCATGGCTGTTGGAGTGAGTGCCAAAGAGAAGGAGAACGAGGAGATTGTTGGCTTGGCTTCTCAGTTTGGAACTGCAGCGTGGATGGCCAAATATAGTCGAGATGATGAGCTTGAGGCAGATTATTACGGTATGGATTACATGGCTCAAGCTGGCTATGAACCAGAGGGCGCGGTGGAATTACAAGAGACTTTTGTCTCTTTTAGTAAAGACAAAGCAACCGGCTTCTTGTCAGGTTTATTTTCTAGTCATCCCCCTTCAATGATAAGAGTGGAGGCAAATCGCATAAAGGCTAAAACTTTGCCGAGCGGCGATCGAGGTAGGACGCGCTTCCAGGCAGCTATTAGGCAGTTAAAAAAGGATGAACTCGCGTACGAAGCGGCAGAAAAAGCCAAGAAGGCTCTAAAGAAAAACGATCCAAGAGGAGCCTTAAGCTCGTTAGACAAAGCGGTTGATATTCAGCCAGATGAGTTTTCTTTTTGGGTGCTGCGTGGCAAGGCTTGGAAAATATTGGGCGATACAGGAAGAGCAGAACGGGCATTTACTACTAGCATCAGAAAAAACCCTAATCATTACAGTGCCTACTTAGAGCGAGGGGTGTTGCTTTACGATAATGGCGACAAGATAAACGGTATTGCCGATATTAAAAGAAGCCATGCGTTGCTGCCAACGGCTGAGGGGAGCTATTATCTTGGAAATGCCGCAATGGAGCAAAAAAATTATCAAAGGGCCAAAGCGTATTTTGAAGTAGGAGCAAAAAGTTCAGAGAATGTAGGTTCGAGATCCAGAGCTAAGTTGCTGATCTTAAATCAGAGACTTAATCCAGAGCGTTATATTCGGATCAGCCAAATTCAGAATCGGGATGGAGGGATGGTTATTAGGCTAACAAACTTAGCATCTGTTTCGATTGGTAATCTTCAAATACAAATTACTGATGGAGTCGCGGCGCGTGAGTTACGATTAGGGGAAACCATTCTGCCTTCAGAGTCAGTAAACATTCAGCCTGAACGACATGCATTATTAAATAGGCCGTTTTTGGTAAAAATACTTAAAGCCACTGTTGTTGAATAGACTCAGATGATTGTAGGCAATATGGATCAGGTCAAAATTAAATCCCTCAATATTAAGCTACAAAAAATTTTCAAATATCATTAACGAAATCAGCACAAACTGTCGATATAAGACGTTGGGTGGGCTGGAATATCCTCCATGCAGAGTTGAATTGTTTTGCACTAATGGCTACAGTAAAAACTAATTCTTGAACCAACCGTAAGGGGAACTTCCCATAGCAATTAGAGACAATTCTTGTGAGTTTTGCAGGCGAACCAGGGTGATTTTGTTAATTATCGGCCTAGTATTCCTTGTTGTTAGCTCGCAGCCTGAATTTAACTTCTTGGCCAATTATGACCTCACGTATATTTTTGCTTGGGTTGTAGGAGTGCTATTTAGTCTTTTGGTTGTTTGGAAATTTTATCAAGAGTATTGGAAAAATAAGAGTGAAGTCTACAGTGAAAAAAGAGACTAATTGCTGGCAATGTGTTTATTTCCGAATTACTCATGAAACCAAACGACCCTATGGGTGCCATGCAATGGGATTTAAGTCAAAAATCTTACCTTGTTATGAAGTTTCGAAGATTGACGGTAATCAGTGCAGAAGCTTCACCGCAAAGGAAGCCAAAAAAGATTAGATTTAAATAGGTCAACTTAATAAGCAAAAATTTTTGAAGGGGTAAAAAGGTACAGTATGGATATTGCATCGATTATAGGGATCTGCGTTTTCGCTAGCGCCTTTGTTTTTGGAGTACTCAGCAACAATGGAGACATCTCTACTTTTTATCACGTTCCTTCTATCTTCATTGTGATCGTTGGTACTTTTGGTATCGTTTTATTTAGGTCGACACTGAGAGAGTTTCTGACCATGTGGCCGGTACTTTTCAAAATGTTTTGGCACAAGGCGGATAAACCAGAGGATCTTATTGATCAATTGGTTGAACTGGCTGGCATCGCCCGAAAAGATGGAATGATTGCACTACAAAATGTAGAGATAACAAATCGCCTGTTGGAAAAAGGAATTAATGGACTCGTTGATGGCAATGATCCAGGATTTCTTAAAACAGCTCTTGAGCGAGATATGTATATCACGTCTAAACGCCATGAAATGTCAAGAGATACGTTGAAAGCTGCTGGGGACATTGCACCTGCAATGGGTATGATTGGGACCTTGATAGGACTAGTGTTACTCTTGAAAACCATGTCCAGCGATCCTGACTCAATTGGACCAAACATGTCCGTAGCACTTATGACGACTTTGTATGGAGCGATTCTCGCTAATGGTCTTTTTATTCCAGCGTCTATGAAGCTTGAAAACCATGCCAAGAACGAGGAGCGCAATAGCCAACTGATTATTGAAGGAGTGATGTTTATTCAGAGAGGAGGGAATCCTCGTCTTTTGGCTGATTTACTTTCCTCATTCTTAAGTCCCAAAATTAATAAGAAGCGCGCTGGTAACGAAGCCGCTAACAAAGCTAATGCGTAATAAAATAAAATCTTTTTGGCGAAACATTGGTGACTGAAACAGTTGAAAGCTTCGATTTCGAAGATGATGGATTGCCCGAGGAATGCGATCCGTGCAAAAAATTTGCGCCAATATGGATGACAACATTCGCCGACATGTCAATTCTGCTCATGGCGCTATTTGCAATTCTCTATAGTTATGCCAATCAAGATGAACAAGAGCGCGCCTTAATGATGGGTTCGTTGAACAAAGCTTTTGGTGCAGTTGTGATAATGCCATCCCTAGACATCCCGATCGCACAAACAATAGTAATCGCAGAAATACAGAGTGTTAACAAAAGTCTCAAGACCCTCAGTGAGCAGGAGCTAGATGCACTTCGTATAGCGGAAAGCATGGCTACTTTGAGTGAAAGTCTTGCTGAAGAAATTCGTCAAGGACAGGTTGTTGTCCGCACCGCCGAGAAAAAAGTAATAGTCGAACTCCAGTCTTTTTCAGAGAAAGATGCGGAGACAGATAACTACTACCTTACTCAAAGTGTATTGGACATATCAGAGAAAGTCTTAGTTGCCCAAGCACAAAGTAGTACTCAAATTGAAGTAAGAAAACAGGATCTAGCCTCTCTAGAGGCAATTAAGCAGCGGCGTATAAATAGCGCTAAAAAGCGATATAGCGACATGACGGCTGATTTCTCGGATGAAGTTCAAAAGGGTGTTATGGAGCTCATATTACAAGAGGAAAATTTGATTATTCGTTTGCCGGGAGAAGGGGCATTCGTATCAGGTAGTGCGAAGGTCCAATCAAATTTCAAGGAGTTACTTTTAAAAATTGGTGAGCGATTGTCCGGTTCTAGAGGAAAAATTAGAATTGAGGGCCATACAGACAACGTAAAAATAGCATTTAGCGATCAATTTAAATCTAATTGGGACCTCTCCTCCGCACGCTCGTCTTCAGTAGCGGCAGTCTTCATTAATGAAAACGGCATTACTATTGATAGACTTATTGTTGCTGGATATGCTGATTCGGTTCCTCTAGAGAGCAATGAAACAGTATCAGGCAGATCAAAGAACCGCCGAATTGAGGTAATTATTCGTGGCGACTAACGTAACCGAGCAACCTGAGATTTTCGAATCAGTAATTGCAGATGAATGCCCCCCTTGTAAAACCGGGGCTGCAATGTGGATGACGACTTTTTCAGATATGGCCACATTGCTTATGGCATTATTTGCAATATTGATTGCTTTTGCTGAAATGCAAAAGGCAGAGTCTATGCTTGCCATCGAAGGAGAAGGTCGGTTGGATCGGGGAGTTCAGAGTGAAATTGAATCCTACGAGGCACCATCGCAAACTAACATTGACCCATCTGGATCAGGGAATGCAGATACAAATGAGGGGTTTGCTGTGGTCGTCGAGGCCTTGGCAAAAGAAATTGAAGACGGCGCAGTACAGGTCTTCATTCAAGATGAACGCATTGTCGTAAAGGTAGTTACCGACCAAACTTTAAATTCTGATAGTTCTATCGTTCAGCAAGAACAACTTGAGATATATTTAAAAGTTGCAGAATCACAGAATGATATAAAGGTTGCAGTTAAAGTTGAACAAGAAGCTGAAATTAATTCCAGCGATAGTCAAATCTGGGAAGCGATGTTCTCAGCACAATACAGACGTATTCGTAGCACTTTAGCACCCCAAATTGAAAATAATACGGTAGAGGTAATTCGGGAAGGTGACAAGATTATTGTTCGCCTTGCATCAAAAGGATCCTTCAAAAGCGGGGCAGCAGAGCTCCAGCCAGGCTTTAGTGACCTTTTAAACAGCGTTGGCGAGGCGGTGCAAGCAGCGGAGGGCCTTATAACGATAGAAGGCCATACTGATAACATACCGATTGCTTTCAGCACACGTTTTCGATCGAACTGGGATCTTTCAGCTGCGCGCTCGGGAGCAGTTGCGGATTATTTATTAAGTCAATACACCTTTGAGAACGGCTTAATGGTCTCTGGGCTAGCGGATACGCGACCGCTTACCAGCAACAATACCAGTGAAGGAAGAGCCAAAAACCGTCGAATTGAACTGGTAATAGATGGTAGTTACTAACATCGGTTTCCGATATTCTAAAAGAACAGATATAAAAAAACGGCACCTTTAAGATGCCGTAAGCGTTCTATCACTTTCTTTAGGGGGATTTGCAGGTAATCAAGAGGCCATGGTGGCTGGAATGTCTTTATTGAGAAGCTGTGGGATCTCTTCCCAAGCTCCTTTAATTTCGTTCAATAGGCTCCTAACCTCTTTAATACCATCAATATCGTTACGTATATTTGCTTTCAGTAAACGTCGCACGCAGTAATCATACAAATCAGAAAGATTCGTTGCTAACTCACCACCTTGGTTAAAATCTAAAGCGCCTTGAAGGCCAACTATAATCTTAGTAGAGCGGCCAATTGCATCATGTTTGCCTTTGATATCATTTCTTTCGAAGTGACCTTCCGCATCGGCAAGGCTAGTCATAAGACCGTCAAACAACATTTGAATCAATTGAACACTATCTGCATAAGGAACCGCAGATGAAACATTAACGTTTCGGTATGCGTTTATTCCGCGTTGATTAAAGGTCATTATTCACTCCAAGTTGGTTACACGTCCGTTGCTAATAATATTATCGACTGGATGGCTAGAAACTTTAGATCAAAATGAAGTAAAAAACATATGCAGAAAAAAATTAGGATGGACAAGAGACATAGGAATTACTAACACATTCAGAAGCAATTTTTTCAGCTGTCGCTATTTCAAGTTCAGACAGTGTCATGCTTGCTGGAACAATAACTTTAAGAGCATCAACCTGACCATTTTTTTCAGCAATTTTTGCCCATACTATCGCTTTAGAGGGCTCGGATTCACCTCCTTCTCCTGCTTGAAGCATAAAGGCATACATAAGTTGAGCATTTGCATAGTGTTGTTTAGCCGATTTTAAAAACCAGAATCGCGCTCGCTCAAAATTTACTGAGACCCCTTTCCCGTCATGATATGAAACCCCCAGCATATATGCCGCTTCGACGCTGCCAGCTTCTGCAGCTTTCGAAAACCATTGGTAAGAAGCCTCCTTGTTCACTTCAACTCCCGACCCGTTAAAGTACATGAGTCCAGCGTTGTATTGACCTTCTTTAGAGTTTTGTTCGGCAGCTTTTTCATACCAGGATAGTGCAGTGCTATTATCTTGTTTTATGCCTAACCCTTTTTCATAGAGGTTACCCAGGATGACTTGCGCAGAAATATCACCTTGATCCGCGAGAGGCCTGAGAGCTCGGAGAGCAGTTCCATAGTGCCCTCGCTCTAGAGCTCCTAATCCGGCTTCAAGCGGATCAGCTAAGACCATAGGCGGAGAAAAGATCAAACAAAGACCAAGAAGTTTCATATGAAACGAAATATTAAAAAACGCCGCTATTTGGTTCAGAAAAGGGGCCTGCCTAATATTTAAGTCATTCATTTGCTAATACTAACACCAAGATCGGCAATTTTGAATCATCCATCGCCGCACTCTTACTTGCCTGTAAGAAGGGAGTAATACTAGTCATATCTGGATAAACGAAAACAGATAATGTATATTCGAAAAAAATAACAACCTCCAGACATAGTTCGCCTAAACTTGATTTAAATCAACGGATGATAAATTTGTCTTCAGTAAACTCAATCATAGGGAAAAGCAGGGAAGTTTCCGAGTTGCGGGCTTTAATTAAGACCGTGGGTCCCAGTGATGCAACAGTTCTGATTACCGGAGATAGTGGAACAGGTAAAGAGCTGGTCGCTCAAGCGCTACACAACTGTTCCGCTCGCGCAACCGGTGCCTTTATCCCTGTCAACTGCGGAGCTATCCCGAGAGATCTCCTAGAGAGTGAGTTATTTGGCCACAAAAAAGGGGCATTTACTGGCGCCCTCTCTGACCGCAAAGGTCGATTTCAGTTAGCAAATAATGGAACCTTATTCCTAGATGAAATTGGTGACATGTCTATGGATCTGCAAGTGAAACTCTTGCGTGTACTTCAAGAGAGAATAATTGACCCAGTTGGTTCTCAGGAAAGTTTAGCTATTGATGTGCGTGTTGTTGCCGCAACACATAAGAATATTGAAGCTCTCATCCAACAAGGTAAATTTAGAGAAGACCTTTATTATCGTCTAAATGTCATGCCGCTTGACATTGCTTGTTTATCAGAGCGCAAAGGAGATATTCCTGCGCTTGTAAGCCATTTTGCAAAAGAGCACTGCGACCCTAATGGGCAGGCTATTCGGTTGAACCAAATCAGTATGCAGCTGTTCAATAACTATAGCTGGCCTGGTAATGTCAGAGAATTATCAAATCTGATTGCTAGATACTCAGCCCTGTTTCCAGGCTCAGAGGTCGACTTGCGGCGTATCCCTGCAAGTTTGATTCCCATTGGCATAAGATCCGAGCTTGATAATGGGGCTTCACAGGCGCTCCAGGCCATGTCTCAAGAGTCTCATGGTGAACTCTCAAATGCAGAATTAGTAGATATTGACACCAATGGCAATGAAGAAAGCAATGACTCAGAGGATGAGGTCAAGCGCGTAATCTCTTTGGCGCAGGGAGGAGAAGACTTCCCTGATCAAGGGGTGAAACTAAAACAACACTTGCTAAATATTGAGAAGGCCATTATCCAACAAGCTTTAGAAAAGGCTAACGGAAACGTTTCGCAAGCTGCACGATTACTCAGTCTTCAGCGGACAACTTTGATCGAAAAAATCAACAAATATGGGCTTGGCAATTCTGCTTAGCGCTCAATAGATGTTCTTTAAATGTCAAGGTTTTGACTTTTTGCCACTGGCAAAAAGTTGACACTTTCTTGCCGCTATAACAATAACCCACTGTTTTTTATTGATTTAATTTTTTGGCATGTGAATTGCTTTGCACAAGTAACAAGCCAAAAGTGGCAAAAATCAGAAAGGACAGAAGAGTGGCTAATATGACTTTAACGAAAATACTATGGATAGACTCTTATACGAATAGTAGCACCCCAGAATTATCAGAGTTGGAGACAGAGGGATTTGATCTTGCTTTTTCCATGCCGTGTGAGTTGACTGACGGACAGATATTGTCAGCGCAAGCAATTGTAATTTCTCTTGAACAAGACACAGCACTCTTGACGTCTATCCAACAGCAGCAAGCATTTCTTAAAAGCAACGCGCCAGTGATTGTGAGAGTTGATAGAGCAAATTTTGAGCTAGGGATTTTAGCGATGAGGAATGGAGCAGCAACGGTGGTTCCAACTCAGCAAAACGATGTCAAGGGATGGTTAGAAATTTTCTCAATCGTCAATCTTGATGAGTTTGACCAGTCATCAGCTTCGGCATTTGTTTTTGCTGATCCGATAAGTCGTAATTTATTGGCTTTAACCGAGCGGGTAGCAAAAGTAGACGTCACCGTGCTTCTGTCTGGATCTACGGGCTCAGGGAAAGAGGTCATAGCAAGAATCCTCCACGATGCCTCTCCAAGACATGCTGGGCCTTTCGTTGCATTTAACTGTGCCGCTATGCCAGAAAATCTGATCGAAGACATTTTGTTTGGGCACGAAAAGGGATCCTTTACTGGAGCCTCTAATATCCAACATGGTTTGTTTGAGCAGGCTCAAGGAGGGACAATCTTTCTTGATGAAATTGGTGAGATACCATTCCATCTGCAGGCTAAACTACTACGTATTTTGCAAGAACGGTCTGTCACCCGCCTTGGAGGTTCCAAGTCGATTGATCTAAATATACGTGTTGTTGCGGCCACCAACCGAAATTTAAAAGAAGCGATCTATGATCGTACGTTTAGGGAAGACCTTTACTTTAGGCTGAGCACTTTNAAGATTACATTGCCCAATCTNGAACAGCGNCCACTAGACATTATTCCTTTGGCAAAACAATTCATTCAGCAGCAGGCNGATAATAATTTGCGATATANATTATCCGAAGANGCTGAGGCGAGTTTATTAGCCTATCCTTGGCCGGGCAACGTGCGTGAACTTCAAAATGTGATTACTCGCGCTATCGTGTTGGCCCAGCAAGAAACAATTAGACCTGAACACCTCATCTTCGATGATATCGCTCAAGAAGAGACCCTACTTCAAAAAGATGTATCTGCTATGTCCATGGACAGAATAAAGCCTTTTACATTCCTTGACGAGCGCAGACGTAAGCAACACGAGCCTGAGTCATTGTCCAATTCCGTCAAAAATAGTGAATATGAAACAATCATGGCTGCTTTGGGTCGGGCTCGTAATAGAGACCAAGCGGCAGAGTTTTTAGGAATTAGTACCAGAACGCTACGCCACAAGTTACAGCGGTTAAGAGAGCAAGGGATGTCAGTAAACCGAGCTTATGCGCGCTAGTTTATAGGAGAACATCATGGTCACTCCCACAAATATGGCTAATGTTGAGTCAGTATTAAGCCAGATAAGGCAATATCAGGCCGAAGCTGCAAGTGGAGCAAAGGTTGAAGATTTAGCTCTAAATGAAGCTAGTAAAAATACTTTTACCGATTCTGTAAAAGGTGCATTACAAGAGGTTAATGCAACTCAGCAGGCATCAAAGTCGATTCGCAATGCTTATGAGCGCGGAGAGGACATTCCCCTAACAGACGTAGTAATGGGTATTCAAAAGTCATCACTAGCATTTGAGGCTACGCTTCAGATCAGAAACAAAGTGCTGAAAGCGTATGAAGAAATAATGAATATGCCTGTTTAGAATTAATAAGAGATCAATAAAATGGCAACAACATTAGCAAATCCAGCTGCCCTAAATACAGGAGCAGTGACAGACGGAAACACACCGGCAGATAATTCTTCCGTTCAGGCCCGACCCCAAGAGGCTTTAGTGCGCCAAAATATGGGAGCGCCCTCAGCTGGTATATCTAGTGTCTTTTCCCAGCCGGCAGTTAAAAAGGCGATGCCAGCGATTATTGTTTTAATCGCAGCAGCTTTATTTTTAGTTGCTTACTCTTGGATTCAGTCACCTCCTTACAGGGCAGTCTACCCTGGGTTGACTGAGGCTGACAGACAGGCAGCATATACTGCATTAGTAAGCGCAAATTTTGATGCGAAGATAGATAATAAATCTGGAGAGTTGCAAGTTCCGGGAAAACGATACCATGAAGCAAGGATATTTCTAGCATCACAAGGTTTACCTCAAAGCGCGGCAGCTGGAGGAATGAGAGCGCTGAATGAAGACTCCTCAATGACCACAAGCCAATTTATGGAGCAGGTGAGATATGTGTCTGCCATGGAGAATGAGCTTGCACAAAGTATCACTCAGATTGGGTCAATCCAGTCTGCACGAGTGCACCTAGCCTCTCCAAAGCAAAGTGTATTTGTTCGTAGCCGGACCCCAGCCAAAGCCTCTGTTGTTGTGACTCCGTTTGGTGGAAGAATCGTGTCAGAGTCTCAAGTTCAGGCCATCATTCACATGGTAGCTTCAAGTGTTCCTTACTTGTCAGCAGACAACGTTTCCGTCGTTGACCAGCGAGGCAAGTTGCTTACTGATCCAAATAATTTCCCTTCAATGCAGCTGAATTCAGAGCAAATGGCGCATAAGCAGCATATGGAAGAAACGTATCGTAATCGAATTGATGCATTCCTGACGCCGGTTGTTGGAATGGGGAATGTGAGATCAGAAGTGGATATTCAAATAGATTTTACTGAAATTGAATCCACATTTGAGGAGTACGATGGCAATGATAACGGGCCACTGGCTCGATCTGAAGTGGTCTCATTAGAGCAAGATTCAGGCAACTCTGCAAAGGGCATTCCCGGAGCAACATCAAACACAGGGCTTGGTGTTGAAACACAAATAACCACTCAGGCGGGAAGCTTGGAAGAAGAAATGAGTACGCGAAGCAGCACAACCACTCGAAACTATGAAATGGATCGTGCAGTGAGGCATGTCAAACGGCAGGGGGGTACGCTCCAAAAAATCTCAGTTGCAGTGGTGATCAATGAAATAAGCCGTCCGAGCACTATAGCCGCAGTGGATGGAGACGGAGTATCAACAGCAAGTGAAGGTTACTCAGAAGAAGACATTTCTCGATTCACTGATCTGGTTAAAGGAGTGATTGGATTTGATGCAGCAAGGGGAGATGCTATTACTATTATTTCCACACCTTTTGAAGAGCCAGCAATGATCCAAGAGCTGGAGTTGCCTTGGTACGAAAATAATAACATTACTAGCATGATTAAAAGCTTAGTGGCTGCAGTGGCATTTCTCTTTTTGATTTTCTTTGTAGTTAGGCCTGCCATGAAGTCTTTTTCAGGGTCGAACTCGTCAATTGTAGGAAAAGATGGAGAGTTAACTCAGGCAGAGTTGAGTTTGTTAGAGACAGGAGATAATTCTTCACTCCAAGATATTCGAGCAAAATTGAAGCCTAAGAAGTCGACTGTGTCTGCAGATATGTTAGATACCGCAAACACCTACGATGACAAAGTGGCCCTTGTGAGGCTCTTAGTAGCTGATGATGCTGGGCGCGTGGCAAATGTTTTAAAGAAAATGGTTCGATCGGCTTAAGAGCATCTAGGAGAATAAATAATGGCCAAAGATATGACAAAAGAGAAAAAGCCGAAAGCCAAAAAGGGCCAAGTAATAGCTGAAGAAGCACCAGAAATTAGCCCTTTACAGGCTGAGTTTAATAGAATGTCTGGCACCGAGCGGTCTGCGGTCATCATGCTGTTGCTAGGGGAGCAGCAAGCTGCAGATGTCATCCGTTTTATGTCGCCTAGAGAAGTTAATGCGGTTGGAAAAGCAATGGTCGGCGTGGCAGATTTATCCCAAGATCTAGTTAATCTCGTTCTAGATGATTTCGTAGCAACGATTAAGACCCAAACAAATCTTGGACTTGGAACGCCAGGCTATGTTGAAAATGTATTCAAACGGGCTTTGGGAGACGAAAAGGCTGCTACGGTACTAGGTAAAATAATGCCTCCCGCATCAAGTAAAGGATTAGAAATATTGCAGTGGATGGATGCTAAATCTATCGGAGAGATGATTAACAAGGAGCATCCTCAGGTTATTGCAATCATTTTATCCGTACTCGAACATGATATTGCAGCCCAAGTTTTAGAGTATGTACCTGACAATAAACGAGCAGAAATTATTCAACGCGTGGCAAGTCTTGATACCGTTCAACCTTCAGCGATGGAGGAGTTGGAAGGAATTATGGCTGAACAATTTACCAGTAACTCATCCGCCAAAGCAGCGAGCCTTGGTGGGGTCGAAACGGCTGCCCAAATAATGAATTTCGCTAATATCGATATTGAGTCATCAATCATGTCAGGCGTGACAGATTTAGATCAAGAGCTCGCAACACTGATACAAGACAAAATGCTGACATTTGAAAACATGGCGGAAATTGATAACCGCAGTATGCAAACCCTTTTAAGGAGTATCGAGCAAGATATGTTGATGTCCGCACTTAGAGGAGCGGATGAAGTAACTAAAGAAAAATTCTTATCAAACATGTCTGAACGGGCACGGGATTTATTAGTTGACGATATGGAAGCTAAGGGGCCTATTAGGGTTAGTGAGGTTGAGGCCGCGCAGAAGGGCATCATGCAAATAGCAAGAAAGTTATCTGATGATGGGGACATTATGCTGGCTGGAGCTGGAGAGGCTTTTGTCTGAATCTGACCCTAAAATTCATTGGAGGCTAAACGATCTTTTGCGGGCAGGACAAAAAGCAAAGGAATTCGCTGCAGTTTCATGGTCTAGTTCTAATGAGTCTAGCGATAGTAGTTTTATTCATTGGCAGCCAAGTAATATTTCAGATCCCGACAGTTTAACGGCAGATAAAGCGCCAGATTTAGATCGGGCGGAAGAGAGTATCGCTGAGCTCCCTGAACTGATATCTCAAGACCAAATTGATCAGAATTCGGCGATTCAGGCCGCTATTTCTCAAGCTCGAAAAGAAGCTTTTGATGCGGGATTCTCTGATGGAAGCGACACTGTCGATACGAAATATGAAGCGCTGAGACAAGAATTACAAAATTTCATAACCTCTTTGGAAGTTTATCAAAGCGATGTGCAAAGTTTTTATGACCCTCTAAAAAAACTAGCGATACACATTGCAGAGCAAATAGTGAGGGGAGAACTAACACTCTCATCCACAGCGATTGAACATCTCGTTCAAAAAGCGCTTGGAGATATTGAACATCAAGGTATAGACAATATTGTTGTAACTCTAAATCCCAAGGACGCAGATGCTTTCACTAAAAGCCTTAACGATGGCCCTGAGGTGAGAGCCGATCCGGAATTATCTCGAGGTAGCGTCAAAGTAACAATGGGAGATGCCGCCATTGAGGACTTAATAGAGCATAGAATCAAAGGAATTGCCGACAGTATCTTTCAATTAGATACGGAGAATTCTTCTGGCAACCGCGGTTTAGACAGTAACAAAGATGTTCAAATTTCTGATGATCAGACTGAACTGCAAGATACTGTGCTTAGAGATGAACAATCAGAAACAACTCCGCTCGATGTAGAGGAGAGATCTGATTTGGGCGAAGACATTGAAGATTCAGACCAAGATGCGTAGTTTCTCAGAGCAAGTCGATCGTGAGGTGGAAACTATTCGGACACCGCAACCATTGCCTAACGGAAAGATCGTTCGTGTTGTCGGGCTCACACTAGAAGCAAAAGGCATTTTAGCGCCATTAGGAGCACTCTGTCGGGTTGAGTGTTCGAAAGTTGGCACCTTTATTGATGCTGAGGTGGTTGGATTCCAAAATGATATTTTATATCTCATGCCTTTTACAGATCCCTCGGGCATTGCTCCCGGGGCGCGAATTTGGGTTCAGTCTAATAATTCAAATGTGAGCGCAGGAGACGCCCTTCTTGGACGGGTGATTGATGGTTTGGGTTTGCCTATTGATGGGAAAGGGCCTATTGATTATACAGTCTCAATCAGTGCCGAAGGCTCATCCTTAAACCCAATGGAAAGAGGACCAATAGAAAAGATCTTAGACACGGGAATCAAGGCAATCAATACATGTTTAACATTGGGCCTGGGGCAAAGAATTGGATTAATGGCAGGCTCAGGTGTAGGTAAAAGTGTTCTTCTTGGCATGTTAACTAAATATACAGAAGCCGACATTGTTGTTATTGGGCTTATTGGTGAGCGGGGCAGAGAAGTCCAAGAATTTATTCAAAAAACCCTCGGGCACAGCGGATTAAAAAAAGCGGTAGTAGTAGCTTCACCAGCAAATATCTCTCCAGTTGTCAGACTCAAGGCTACTAAAAGAGCCCACTTGATTGCGGAATACTTTAGAGATCAAGGTAAAAGCGTGTTACTACTCTGCGACAGTTTGACTCGAGTCGCTCACGCCCAGCGCGAAATTGGTTTAGCTATTGGAGAACCTCCAACGGCTAAGGGTTACCCACCATCAGTATTTGCGCTTCTCCCCCGCCTCATTGAGAGGGCAGGTGTAGGCAAAAATGGTTATGGTTCGATAACTGCCGTTTATACGGTCCTTGCGGAGGGAGATGATCGGTCAGACCCTATTGTTGATATTGCTCGGGCGTCTTTAGATGGCCAGGTTATGTTGTCTCGAGAATTAGCTGATGCAGCCCATTATCCAGCAATCGATTTGGTCGGATCAATTTCTCGAGTTATGGATAGCCTCGTGTCTCCAGATTTACTTAAGGCCGCAAATCGACTTCGCCGGCTTTGGACGCTCTACCAACAAAATCAAGATCTTATTCAAGTAGGAGCCTATGAATTTGGGTCCAACCCAGATCTAGATGAGGCGATTCGAGTTCGTCCCGATATGGAAAGACTTTTACAACAGCTAAGTGATGAGGCTGTTAGCTTAGAAAAAAGTCAAAATGAGCTTAGGAGAATTACGGGGGCCGAGCAGTGAGAGAAAAAACAGGCCAGGTGTGGGAGCTCATGTTAGTTAAGGCAAATAGAGTTTTAAGGCAGGCTCAAATTGAACTTGACTCTGCTTTAGGAAAAAAGCGTGAGGTCGTGACTAGGCAGAACAAAATTGACACCATGATAGTCGAGTATTCCGATACGCTTAATGGGATTCTATCGAGAGCTCATAATAAGGCAGAGGCAGCGCACTACCGTCAGTTTATTGTTCAGCTTCAAAATCTGCGACAAAGAGGAAGCGAAGATATTCAAGTAATCGAACAATTGTGCAATGAGGCAAGGCAAAAGACATTATCGGCAGACCAAGAGAAGCTCAAGCTCGAAAAATTGAGCCAAAGATCGCAAGCAAAAATAACCCAGCTTCGTAAGGTAAAAGAAGTCAAAGATATTGAAGCGCAAAACTTAATCCAATTTAATTTGAATTCACCCTCATAATAATTTAGTCCCGCATTGGCATGGTGATTGCAACATCTTTAAGTAACTAATCACTGCCCACGAGATGACTAACACATGATTGATCTAGACAGCCTTCTTCAGAAAGCCCAAACCTCCGCAAACCCAGTAAATACAGACCCCCAAGAGGGCTGGAAATCTGAGCCGTCAAATGGCCACACATTCGATGATATTTTTAAGGATCAGTTAGAGTCTAAAAGAGCGGCAAAAGATGGCAAGACTTTGCCAGACCCAAATACCAAAACAACTGAACTTGAGGCGAGAGTTCTGGAAGGCGGAGCCGAGATATTGACGACTGGTTCAGATCCTTTGACCGAAAACATTACAAATGATGCCTTGGCCCAAAATGTCGGAAGTGAATTTGAGGCTAGAAGTCTTGCAGGAGGAACCGAGATATTGATGACTGGTTCAGATCCTACTACCGAAAGTATTACAAAATATGCCTTGGCTCAAGGGATAGACCCAGAAATCATGAATCTATTAATGTCAGATACCAGTGACTCGAACATTCGACTTATGGAAGCCTCAAAAATAGGGCCCCAATCAATGACTATTCCTGTGCTAGCGAAAAGTCAGGCAGGGAGTCAGTTAGGATTTCAGAATTCAAGGCAACTCGACACCCAAAGACCTAGTGAAATCTCTCTTAGTAACAGCTTAAAGCTTGAAATGGCTCTAAATACTAACACAGGTGATCAGCGTGAATATGTGCAGACTGAAAAAACAAAGAATAGATTAAAAATAGAGCAATTGTTCTTGGCTAGTAATGCTGAGCGGTCATCCAACGAAAAAGTACAAATAAAACTTGATCCAATTAATTTAAAAGTTGATGTGGAAGAACTTCTTTTAGGCAGCGGTAAAAGCAGCACGAGCCAATCAGTAATTCAGAACCTATCCCGGCTGGATGCATCGGGAGCGCCAATTTCCTCTAACTTACTAGAGTCTAAAATTGAGATGAATTCAAAATCCCTGGCTGAGCCGATCACGAACAAAGATGAAACGGCATTAGTTCGCCGACAGGAGCAATATCTTGATGCTTCTCGTCGCCTCACTCAGGCAATAGGCGAAAGGCTGTCAGCCCAAATTGTTAAGGGAGCATGGAAAGTTGAAATGGATCTACATCCGAAGTCTCTGGGACGTATCGAGATTAAACTAGAGATGAGAAATGGGGAGCTCGAAGCCCATTTTAATTCATCTCAAAACGTTACGCGGGACTTGTTGCAAGAGAGTTTTACAAAATTAAAAGATGTTTTGGCAGAACATGGCATAGATTCTGCTTATATAGGGTTAGGGACTGGAGAAGGCAAAAATTCTGACGGAAAACCGACAGATCAATCCCCAGTTCTTACTGAGAATAAAGATGATGAAGGCCATGTCCCAGAAATCGCTCATGAAAATAACGTCAGTAGCGATGGCTTGGATATCCAGGTGTAAAGATCTTATCTCTAAATAAATTAATGAGGGTGGTATGGCGGATACAAAAAACTTATTAACTCCTGAAGAGCTAGATGCTCTTGCT
>NZVE01000066.1 GCA_002697345.1 Paracoccaceae bacterium
TACCTGTTGGTAGAATGTCCTCGTATTATGTTCCCGTATTTAAGAAGAATTATAAGTGATGTAACAAGAGACGGTGGCTTCCCCCCTTTGAATTTAGAACAAATTGATTTTTTATCTATGTATCAAGCCGGGGTTGAACGAAAAGCTTTAAAAAATTCAAAAATTAACTAGACAATTTATTCCATAATGCTTCGTTAGAAAAGCTTTTTAAGAAGGTTTTATGTGCTTCAGTTTCAGAAAGTGTAATACGTTCCGGTAAGGGGTTTTCTCTACTTAGTGGTGTTAGATTTTCTATTGGCCTTATATTAGAAGACCTCTCACCCTCTGAAGTTAAAATCAAGTCAGGTTGCCTCCCACCTATTAATTCTAAATAGACCACGGCAAGAATTTCACTGTCTAAAAGCGCACCGTGCTTTTCTCTTTTAGAAAGGTCAACTTTAAAACGCCTAGATAAAGCATCAAGAGATGCTGGAGACCCTGGAAATTTTTTTCTTGCTAACGCTAATGTGTCAAGAACTCTTTCTTTTTTTAACGCTTTGAAGCCTATAGATTCTAACTCATGGTTTAAGAACTTAATATCAAAATTTGCGTTGTGTATTACCAAGGTGGAATCTTCTATAAACTCCAAAAACATTTCAGCAATATCTTTAAATACTGGCTTACCTTTTAAAAATTCATTATCTAGTCCATGAACATCAAAAGCCTCTTTTGGCATTACCCTTCTTGGGTTTAAGTATTTATGAAAAGTTCTCCCTGTCGGAATGTGGTTTAATAACTCGATTGCTCCAATTTCTACTATTTTATGACCCTGGTAGGGATCGAGTCCGGTAGTTTCCGTGTCCATTACAATTTCACGCATTACTAATACCTACTTCTTTTAAAAATTCCTTAACATCTTTTTTTGTTCTTTCGATTGATGTTGTTTCAAAAACAAAATCTGCTCTAGATTTTTTTTCTTCATCAGATATTTGTTTAGATTTTATTATATTTAATAATTTAATATCCATAGTGTTACGACTAAGGACCCTTTCTTTTTGCACCCTCGCCGGAGCGCTTACAACTACAATTATATCAAATTCTAATTCCATTTTGTTCTCAAACAATAGTGGTAAATCTAAGACTACTGCTTTCTTTTGACTATTAGAACGAAGGAAATTTTCCCTATCAGTTTTAATAAGAGGGTTAACTATTAATTCTAAAGATAATAAAATTTCTGGCCTGTTTTTTACTTGTTCTCTCAAATTTTCTCTCGAGACAGAATTATTAACAACGCTCTCGGGTGTTAGAGCTTGGACCTTTAAAACAGCTTTCCCATCTTTTGCGTATAATCGACTAACAGCTTCGTCTGCACTCCATGTTAAGACACCCTCGTCTTCAAACATTTTTAAAGTTGTACTTTTCCCCATACCTATACACCCTGTTAGACCTATTTTTATTAATTTTCCCATGAGTTTAAAAAGCTTTCTTATTTTTTACACGACACTTACAGCCTTTTTGGAAATTAAAAAATCTAGTAATTCTATTACAGGTAGGCCTAACGCAGAAAAGTAATCTCCATGTATAGTCTTAAATAATCTCTTACCAGTTGATTCTATAAGATAGCCTCCAACACTATTTTTTACACTTTCCCAGTTTTTATCAACATAGGTACTTATTTCTCTTTGACTTAACTCTCTCATAAGTAACACTATTTCTGCAGTATGGGACCAAACTATTTCTTCTTGATATAAGACAGCACAAGACGAGTATAACTTATGGCTCTTTCCGTTAAGCATTAAGAGTTGTTGTTTTAGGTCCTTTGAGTTTTTTGCTTTAGAAAAGATTATATTCTTTACAACAAGGGCTTGGTCGCAACCTATAATAAACGAATTTTTATAAACTTTTGAGACAGACATTCCTTTTTTTTTTGCTAGAGTCATAGGTATTTCTTTTGTTTCAATATTATTTCTAATTAATATCTTTTTTTCTTTGTCTTCATCTATTTTATGTTTTTTTATATCGAAAACTACACCAGAACTTCGTAATAGTGTCGATCTAATATGAGAGCCAGATGCTAATATTATGTTTTTTTTCATGTTAATAACCTGTATTATTAGTGGTGTTTTTTATGTGTATAAAAATGGTGATCACACACGATTCTTAATTATTCTTTTTTGTCCCTATTAATCCTCTTGTTATTAAATCTTTTTAAGCTGTTCATATTTTTTTATAACAGACACTGCATAAATTTTTTTAAGCAATAATAATCTATACCTATAGCCTTATATTTATTTATTTATATTTAATAAGTATGTGTATAAATATTTTATCCTTATTATCCACAACGCCATTAACTACTACTTCCTTTATATATAAATATATTTATAAAGAAGTACTAAGAAGGAAAGCAATAAAATCATGAGCACCATTTTAATAGAATATTATTTATGGATTAAAGCCGCTCACATTATATCTGTTATTTGTTGGATGGTCGGTCTTTTTTACTTACCAAGACTATTTGTTTATCATGTTGAGACTTCAGATATAAAATCTGTTCAATATAATACATTTTTAATTATGGAAATGAATCTATTACGTTATATAATGAGACCAGCATTAGTTTTTTCATGGACGTTTGGTATTTTATTAGTTTTTACTCCTGGTGTAATAGACTGGAATTTATATTGGCCTTGGATTAAATTAATATCTTTAGTAATGCTTACCTATTATCACTGTTATCTAAATATTACTTACAAGAATTTTTTTAATTTTAATAATGTTAAGTCTGGAAGGTATTTTAGGTTCTTGAATGAAGTTCCAACAGTTTTATTAATAGTAATAGTTTTGAGTGTTATTATAAAGCCGTTTTAAAGAGAAATTGACTTAGTATTAGAATAGAAGTAAGACAAAACTTGCTGCCGTCCGGTTAGTATACTTCCAAAATAAAATTCAAAAGAGGATAAACGCTATGGCTGAAAACAGTCTTAACCTTGTTGAGCTAAAAAAACATACCCCTGCTGATCTAGTCAGTATGGCAAAAGATTTAGAAATAGAAAATGCGTCTACAATGAGAAAAGGGGACTTAATGTTCTCTATCTTAAAAGAGAGAGCAGAAGATGGGTGGGTTATCTCAGGGGATGGAGTACTAGAAGTACTACAAGATGGTTTTGGGTTTTTAAGGTCTCCAGAAGCGAATTATTTACCGGGCCCAGACGATATTTATTTATCACCTGATATGATCAGGAACTTCTCGCTGAGAACCGGTGATACCGTTGAAGGGGTTATGTGTTCCCCTGTCGAAAACGAAAAGTATTTTACTGTAACAGAGGTAACAAGAATCAATTTTGAAGAGCCAGAAAAATCGCGACACAAAGTTAGTTTTGATAACTTAACACCCCTATATCCGGATGAACGTTTAACAATGGAAGTAGAAGACCCCACTATTAAGGACCGGTCTGCTAGAATTATAGACTTAGTAGCCCCCATAGGGAAAGGCCAAAGGTGCTTAATAGTTGCGCCTCCTAGGACTGGTAAAACAGTTTTACTTCAAAACATAGCAAATTCAATTGAAAAAAATCACCCAGAGTGTTTTTTAATAGTTTTACTGGTAGACGAAAGGCCAGAGGAAGTTACGGATATGCAGAGATCTGTAAAAGGAGAGGTTGTAAGCTCTACTTTTGACGAACCGGCTACAAGACACGTCGGCGTATCAGAAATGGTTATAGAAAAAGCTAAAAGACTTGTAGAACATAAAAGAGACGTTGTTATACTTTTAGATTCAATAACCCGTCTAGGAAGGGCTTTTAACACTGTTGTTCCATCATCAGGAAAGGTGTTAACCGGTGGCGTAGACGCAAATGCCTTGCAAAGACCAAAAAGGTTTTTTGGTGCTGCTCGAAATATTGAAGAAGGGGGATCCCTTACTATAATTGCTACAGCACTAATAGATACTGGCTCTAGAATGGACGAAGTTATTTTTGAAGAGTTTAAGGGAACAGGGAACTCTGAAATAGTTTTAGATAGAAAAGTTGCTGATAAGCGTGTGTATCCATCTATGGATATATTAAAGTCTGGCACCAGAAAAGAAGAGCTACTAGTAAGTAAAGCTGATTTACAAAAAACATTTGTTCTTAGAAGAATTTTAAACCCGATGGGCACTACAGATGCGATAGAGTTTTTAATAGGAAAACTAAAACAAACAAAGAACAACGCTGAATTTTTTGACTCAATGAATACGTAATAAAATCAATTACTTATAGTTTTATGGATACAATTTTTTCGCTATCAACAGCTTACGGTAAGGCAGGCATATCTGTTATTCGTGTCTCGGGTAACGCAGCGGTAGATTCTTGTAACAAGATAGCTGGGTTTAAACCATGTACAGGTCAGCCAGTATTAAAAGGACTTAAAGATCAAAACGGTGAATTAATTGATAGAGCGTTAATTTTGTTTTTTGAATCAGGAGCAAGTTTTACAGGGGAGACTGTTGTTGAGTACCATTTGCATGGTAGTATAGCAGTTATAAGTAAATTATTGAGCGAACTTGTTTTACATCCTAACCATAGGGAAGCGAAGCCAGGTGAGTTTACCCGCCGAGCGCTAGAGAACAACCGTTTAGATATTGCACAGATAGAGGGTTTAGCAGATCTCATTAATGCGGAAACGGAGGCACAGAGGAAGCAAGCATTAAGGGTTTTTGATGGGTCAATTGGAAAAAAAGTAAAAGAGTGGAGGACTTACCTAATAGAGGCTGGGTCTCTTATTGAGGTTACAATAGATTTTTCAGAAGAAGATATACCGACAGGACTTATTGGAAGAGTGTTGGGTCTGGTCACAAAAACAATTATTGAGTTAGAAAAAGAGATTGATTCCACTAAACTTTCAGAAAGAGTCAGGTCAGGCTTTGAGGTAGCAATTATAGGAGCTCCAAACGTTGGAAAATCAACGCTCATTAATGCTTTAGCTGGTCGAGAAGCAGCTATAACTTCAAAGGTAGCAGGAACTACACGGGATGTAATTGAGGTCCGTATGGATTTAAATGGATTACCAGTTACATTTTTGGATACTGCAGGCCTAAGAGAAACAAAAAATGAAGTCGAGATTCTTGGGATTAAGAGAGCGCGCGATCGAGCCGAAACAGCGGATTTACGAATCTTTTTAACTGGAGAAAAAACCCTTAAAGAGTTTATTGTAAAACAAGAGTTAGATATAGAAATTGCTTCAAAGGGTGATCTTTCTGGACAAGGTGTTTCAGGGTTAACTGGTTATGGAGTGCCAGAACTAATTGATTTAGTGTCAGAAAAACTATCAAAGCTGGCCTTGGGGGCTGGAATAGCAACCAATGAAAGACATAGAAGAGCAATGATAGCATCTGTTGATGCTTTGAAAAACTGTAAAAACGAGTTAAAAAGAGATGTGGTTCGTTCCGAGATTGCTGCAGAAGAGCTGCGGTCTGGTATTATAGCCTTAGAAACCATGGTGGGCAGTGTAGGTGTAGAAGATCTATTAGATGAAATCTTTGCAAATTTTTGTATAGGAAAATAGGAGAATGTTTCACGTGAAACAAGATCAGTTTGATGTAATAGTTGTTGGCGGTGGTCACGCGGGGGCGGAAGCAGCGCATGCTGCAGCCCGCATGGGAGTTCAGGTCCTCTTAATTACCCATAAGGTAGAGACTATCGGTGTCATGTCTTGTAATCCTGCCATAGGTGGCCTTGGAAAAGGACACTTAGTTAGAGAAATTGATTCTATGGACGGAATAATGGGCCTTGCTGCAGATCAAGCAGGAATACAGTTTCGTCTTCTAAATAGAGGAAAGGGACCAGCAGTTCAGGGCCCTAGGGCACAAGCTGACCGAAACGTTTATCGACTTAGTGTTCAAAAGCTTCTTAACCGTCAAGAAAACCTTTCGGTTTTAGAGGGCGAAGTTTCTGACTTCTATGTGAGTAAGGATACGGTTCTTGGAGTTAAACTAAAAGATGAATCTATAATTAAGAGTAAAGCTGTTATTTTGACAACCGGCACTTTTCTGAGAGGTGTTATGCATGTCGGTGAACAAAAGACTTCTGGGGGTCGGTTTGGTGACGAGCCCTCTATTACACTTGCAGAGCGCATGGAAACTTTTCAACTTCCACTTGGTCGCCTTAAAACGGGAACACCACCCCGATTAGATGGTCGAACCATAAATTGGTCAGCTTTAGAATCGCAACCTGGAGATAAAGACCCTACCATGTTTTCCTTCTTATCAAAGCAACCGTCTATTAGGCAGGTTTCTTGTGGGCTAACACACACAAATAATAAAACGCATGATATAATTAGAGAAAATCTAGATAAATCAGCAATTTATGGTGGAAAAATTGATAGTACCGGTCCTCGATACTGCCCATCAATTGAGGATAAAGTTGTACGGTTCCCTGATAAAAACGAACATCAAATTTTTCTTGAACCAGAAGGTTTAAATGATCATACAGTATACCCAAATGGAATTTCTACGTCTCTGCCTGCAGACGTTCAAGATATGTATGTAAGGTCAATAGCTGGGCTTGAGGAAGCACGTATAATACAACCGGGGTATGCCATTGAGTACGATTACGTTGACCCACGCGCTTTAACTAAGAGTTTGGAGCTAAAAAACATTAAGGGTCTGTATCTGGCGGGCCAGATTAACGGGACTACAGGATATGAAGAGGCGGCAGCCCAGGGTTTGGTGGCTGGTCTTAGCGCAGCTAACAAAGTTCGTAACCTTGGTTTGGTTGAGTTTACGCGTTCAAGCTCTTACATTGGAGTAATGATAGATGATTTAGTAACACGCGGGGTAGAAGAGCCCTATAGAATGTTTACATCTAGGGCGGAGTTTAGGCTTTCACTGCGTGCAGACAATGCTGATCAACGTTTGACTGAATATGGACTTAAATTAGGGTGCGTTGGAGAGGTTAGGAAAAAAGTGTTTATGGAGAAGATGGAATCGCTAAGCATTGCTAAGAGATTATTAAGCAAACACCATTTAAGCCCACAAGAGGCAAGTAAATATAATATAAAGGTTAAAAAAGACGGCAAACGTCGAACTATGATGGAACTATTGGCGTTTCCAAACGTAAAAGTAGATTATTTTTTGAGAGCATTGCCCGAGCTTTCTGACATTAGCCATGAATGTAAAGAGCAGGTCGAGCGCGATGCTTTATATTCAAATTACGTTGGTAGACAGTTGCGTGATGCGGAACTTCTAAAACGGGACGAGAGTGTGGTTCTTCCTTTAGATTTTGATTATTATAATATATCCGGGCTGTCTAATGAGTTGACCCAAAAGCTTTCAATTTCCCGGCCAGAAAATATAGGACAAGCGTCAAGAGTAGATGGTATAACACCAGCTGCACTCACGTTAATTCTTGCTAATCTTAGAACAAAGAAAGCCTCTTGAAATTAAATTAGGGAAAAAGTTGGATTTTTGGGATAATTTAGATGTTTCACGTGAAACATTTCATAAGTTGGAAGTCTACAAGGAGAGGCTTCTTTTGTGGAATAAGAAAATAAATCTTATCTCAAAAAGAAGCACGGACGATGTTTGGGGCCGACATTTTTTGGACTCCGCACAGGTTTTTGGAACCCTTACCGCAGAGCAAACTAAAGTTTTAGATTTTGGGTCTGGTGGTGGTTTTCCTGGAATAGTTTTGGCAATTATTGCTACTGAAAAACTCCCTCTAATCAGAGTAGAAATGGTAGAGTCGGACCAAAGAAAGGCTGTTTTTTTAAGAGACACAGTAAGGACTCTTGGTTTAAACTCTTCTGTTTGGTCGGACCGGGTAGAAGATATTTGTGAGATGGATTCTGACGTTATAACAGCTAGAGCATTGGCTCCACTGAAAAAACTTTTATTTTTTTCAAACAGACATTTGAAAAAAGGAGGGTTTTGTGTTTTTTTAAAAGGGGAAAGCTATAAAGATGAAATTAAGGAAGCGCTTGAGTGTTGGAGCTTTAGTATTAAAATAAAAGAGAGCGTCACTAATCCACTGTCGGCAATGTTAATAATATCAGATTTGGAGAAAAGATAGTATGGCATACAAGAAGCCAAGGGTAATATCGGTTACAAATCAAAAAGGTGGAGTAGGAAAAACCACAACTACAATTAATTTGGCTGTTGCTTTGGTTTTGCAGGGAAAAAGTGTTGGTGTTATAGATTTCGATCCACAAGGAAATGCCTCAACTGCTTTAGGTTTAGAAGTTCAAGAGCGCTTAAAAACAACGTATGATTTGTTGGTAGGTGAGAGTGATTTGTTTTCTACCTTTGTAAAAGTGGGCATTGAAGGTCTTCTTTTGGCGCCGGCAACAGTAGACTTAAGTTCAGCTGACTTAGTTTTATCAAAAAAGTCTGAACAAGCATCTGTTTTAAAAGAGAAAATAAACGCCGTTGATTTTAATCAAAACAAACTAGACTATATATTAATTGATTGCCCACCTTCTTTGAACCTTTTGACAATTAATGCTCTTGTAGCGTCTGATTCTGTTCTTGTTCCACTACAAGCCGAGTTCCTTCCACTTGAAGGGCTTTCCCAACTTATGTTGTCCGTTAAGGAAATTCGAGATACAGCAAACCCAAATTTGAGGTTTGAAGGAATTGTCTTAACGATGTTTGACAAAAGGAACAACCTCAGTCGGCAGGTTGAAGAAGACGTTCGAGACAACCTTAAGGGACTTGTTTATCAGTCAGTCATCCCGAGGAGTGTAAAGTTAAGTGAAGCCCCATCATATGGAAAGTCTATTTTCGACTACTCGCCAAGATCAAAAGGGGCATTTGCTTATAAGGCATTAGCATTAGAGATTTTATCAAGACATGAAGTTAACTAGGAGTGGATAAATGGCAAAATCAATAAAAACAAAGGCAAAGAGAGCTCTTGGAAGGGGTCTATCTGAATTAATGGCTAATGCAGCTCTCTCGGAAGAGTTTTCGAGTCCAGATCCAAATAAAGCTGATAGTAAAAAACAGATTTCTATTGAGCTAATCAGGCCCAATAAAAACCAACCTAGGAAAGTTTTCTCAAAAAAGCCTTTAGAAGAGCTGGCTGCATCAATAGCATCTAAGGGAATTCTACAACCTATATTAGTAAGGCCTGATCCAAAAGCGCCTGATTTATATGAAATTGTGGCAGGAGAGAGGCGTTGGAGGGCAGCACAACTGGCACAAGTCCATGAGGTGCCTGTTGTTATTGGGGAGTTCACGGACCTAGAGGTTCTCGAAGTTGCAATTATAGAGAATATCCAAAGATCAGATTTGAATCCAGTTGAGGAAGCTTTAGGTTTTAAGCAATTACAAGAAAAATTTTTACAGAGCCAGGAACAGCTTTCTCAAGCCCTAGGAAAGAGTAGGAGCTATATTACAAATGCTTTAAGGTTATTAACTTTGCCCAGCCTTGTTCTTGATTGGGTGCAAGAGGGGTCATTGTCGGTTGGCCATGCGCGAGCAATTATTACAACAGAAAATCCAAGCTCAATTGCAAGAAGAATAGTGAACCAAGGCCTTAGTGTCCGGGAAACAGAGGCGATGGTAAGGGGAGTTTCAAAAAAGAAAAGTGTGCGATTAGATTTAAAGAAAACGAACAATAATAGAAAGCTTGCAGATACAATAGAACTGGAGAAACAGTTAAGCTTAAACACTGGTCATAAGGTAACAATAAACCATAAGGCATTGTCGGGTGTTGGGGTGGTTAATATATCATACGATAGTTTGTTAGAGCTTGATAAAATTTGTGAGATTTTATCTTAAACCGATAATATCTTTTAGAGAGAAGGGTTTTATTACCGTAAAGATTAGATTCCTAAAACTCAAACTTATTATGAAATTAATTCTGACAAAACACTATTAAGAATAGGTCGCCCCTTAGGTGTTAAAATTATTCTTTCGTTCTTAATAAGAATCAAGCCTAACTCTATTAAGCCCTTGATATTTTTATGCTTTACAAGGTTTAAGTCTAAAGACTCTAAAAACTTTAAGTCAGTTCCTTCAACTAATCGAGCCGACATCATTAAATACTCTAATGCTTCTTCCGATTTTGATAATATGGTAGTAGGTTCTGCACCGTGACCTACTTTGTCTATTTGAGAAAGCCATTTGTTAGGACTTTTTGTCATTACCGTAGCTTTTCGTTTGGACCCTTCATAGTATCTGCCATGGGCACCAGGCCCAATACCGATAAAATCACCACCGCGCCAATAAATTAAATTATGGTGAGATTCCTCCCCTGGGAAAGCGTGATTTGATACTTCATACAAGGGTAACCTATTATTATTCATAATTTCTTGCGTGAGTGTGTACATGTCTGCAGAAAGGTCCTCTGAAGGTAATCCTGGAAGCTTGCCTATTTTTGCACGATCCCCAAAAACAGTACCGTCTTCTATCGTTAGTTGATAAAGTGACATATGGTTTGTGCCTAGTGATAAGGCAGACAGTAGTTCTTTTTCCCAATCTTTAATGGTTTGGTTTTGGCGCGCATAAATAAGATCAAAACTAACGCGATCAAAAATAGACTGGGCTGTCTGAACGGCTGTAATTGCATCCTTACCAGTGTGAAGCCTTCCTAGATATTTTAAAGACATGTCATCGAGCGACTGGACTCCAATAGAAACCCTGTTAACCCCCGCCGACTTGTATTCTTTAAACCTCGAAACATCTATTGAGGTGGGGTTAGCTTCTAATGTAACTTCCAGTTGGTTTGACGTTTTCCAAAGAGCTAATATGTGGTTGATAATTGCCTCTATTGTTTTAGATGGCATAAGGCTTGGTGTTCCACCTCCAAAGAAAACAGTATTGAGAATTTTTTCGGAAGAATGACGGTGATTTTTACTAATCTCTGAAAGGTAAGCCTTGGTCCACGCGTCATGGTCAATATTTGAAGAAACGTGACTGTTGAAATCGCAGTATGGACATTTAGACTGACAAAAAGGCCAATGTATATAAAGGCCAAAACCGGCTCTTTGCCAATTTTTAAGCATCTAAATATCGTATAAATTTTTCAAAAGCTTTAGCTCTGTGGCTCATATTATTTTTTTCCCAGCGATCCATTTCACCAAAAGTTAAGGTTTGACCGTCAGGTTGAAAAATAGGATCATACCCATGCCCGTTTTTTCCACGCATTGGCCAGATAATTTCACCGGGAATTACGCCCGAAAAAATTTTATCGCTTCCGTCTGGCCAAGCCAAACAAAGTGTACAACAAAATCTAGCTGTTCGAGGAAAAGGAGCATTGATCGAGTTTAGTTCATAAAGAACTTTTTCCATAGCTTTATCGAAATCTCTACCTCCATTAACTTCTGCCCAGTCGGCGGTGTAAACACCTGGGAGGTTGTTTAGAGCGTCAACCTCTACGCCACTATCATCAGACAATGCTGGAAGCCCTGTTGACTTAGAGGCTGTGTGCGCTTTTATTCTAGCGTTTCCAACGAATGTATTTTCTGTTTCTGCTGGCTCCATCAAATTATAATCTTTAGCTGAAGATACTTTTATATTATAATCAACTAAAAGTGCAGAAATTTCTTCCAACTTCCCTTTATTGTGAGTTGCAATCAACAGCTCTTCACCTAACAAACTAATCATTTGTTTTAACAGCACTTTTCTGACTCGAGACCAAAGAACTAACGCCACCTTCAGCTAACGTGATTAGGGCATCAAGCTCAAAACGGCTAAAAGTAGCACCTTCAGCAGATGCTTGAACTTCAATAAGATTGCCTGCACCAGTTAGTACAAAATTCGCGTCTGTTCCTGCGTCACTGTCTTCTTGATAATCTAAATCTAATACAGGTTGACCTGCATATATTCCACAGCTGACAGCTGCGACGTGATCTGTTATTGGGTCAGTCTTTAAAACCCCCTTTTCTAATAGTGAATTAATAGCAAGTTTCAAAGCAATCCAACCACCAGTTATACTAGCACAGCGAGTACCACCGTCAGCTTGAATAACGTCACAATCTATAATGATTTGTCTTTCACCCAATGAAACACGGTCTATTCCTGCGCGAAGTGACCTACCTATAAGCCTCTGGATCTCTTGGGTTCGACCTGACTGGCCATTTTTTGATTCTCTCCGCATTCTAGTGTTTGTTGATCTTGGTAACATACCGTACTCAGCAGTAACCCACCCTAAGCCAGAGTTTCTTAAAAACGGGGGTACTTTTTCATCTATGGTGGCAGTACAAATAACATGGGTTTCGCCACACTTTATTAGACATGAACCTTCAGAATGCTTGGTAATGTGTGTTTCGATAGAAACACTTCTAATTTCGTTTAAACTTCTACCAGATGGTCGCATAACGTTTTCTCCTAAATTATTTGTACCAAATACGCTTTCTTTAAAGAAGTTTGCAAGTACGATTGACTAATGAGCTAATAAACTAGTAAACAAGTATGCTTAATTAGGGTTTTTGATGCCGTCTACAAAAAACATTACAAATATAATGAGTGAAAGAAGTCGAGAGGTTTTTCAGCAGATAGTAGAAAACTATTTGTCGACTGGTGAACCAATGGGCTCCGTTGCGTTGACAGAAACGTTGTCAGAAAAAGTGAGCGCAGCAACTGTTCGGAATGTAATGCAGGATTTAGAGATTCTGGGGCTTTTGGATAGCCCTCATATTTCAGCCGGCAGAATACCCACTCAACTTGGGCTGAGAATGTTTGTTGATGGAATACTGGAGGTTGGGCAAGCAAGTCATGAGGATAAGCTTCGTATAGATGACACTATTGGAGAGAGTCAGCCAGCAGTTACATCATTATTAGATAGTATAGGGACAGCACTTTCTGGATTGACACAAAGTGCAAGTCTAGTTTTTTGTCCTAAACAAGAAGCTCCAATTAAGCATATAGAGTTTGTTAGTTTAGCAGACGATCGTACATTGGTGGTATTAGTTTTTGGAGATGGAAGTGTTGAAAACCGAGTTTTTGTTCCACCAAAGGGACAGACACCATCGTCAATGAGAGAGGCAGCTAACTTTTTAAATAACATTGGTATTGGCCATACTTTATCGGAGATACGGTTAAAAATACAAATAGAAATTAAAAAGAACAGACGGGAATTAGATGCTTTAGCTGCTGAACTTGTAAAGTTAGGTTTAGCTGTTTGGGAAAATGCAGATATCGCTAGTGAACGACTGATCGTAAGGGGTAGGTCTAATTTGTTAGATGAGACTCGACACGATTATGAAATAGAGAGAGTAAAAAATCTATTTGATGACTTAGAACGCAAACGAGATATTGCAGAATTTCTACAATTAACAGATGAAGGAGAAGGAGTCAGAATATTTATTGGATCAGAGAACAAACTTTTTTCACTTTCGGGTTCATCTTTGATTATTTCACCCTATATGAATATAGAGAAAAAAATTATTGGTGCTGTTGGTGTTATTGGCCCAACAAGGCTAAATTATGGGAGAATTGTTCCCATTGTTGATTATACCGCTCAGGTGGTTGGAAAATTAATATCTAAAATAGACAAAGGAAGAAAATGACTAAAATAAAAGATGAAGATGACTTTCAAACAGATCATTTAGAAAAGCTAGCAGAAGAAGATGTTGATTTAACAGAACCTGAAGCATCAGACGACATCGAAAGTCTTAAAGAAGAAAAAAACAGCCTTCAAGATAGGTTGCTACGCTCATTTGCAGATTTAGAGAACACACGAAAGCGTGGAGAGCGTGACAGAAGAGAGGCAGAGGAGTACGGAGGGTCCAGGTTGGCCAAAGATATGCTCGCAGTCTATGATAACTTGCGCAGAGCTGTCGACGCAGTTACGGAAGAACAGCGTGAATCCTCTAAGGCTGTTATAGAAGGAGTAGAGCTCACACTTAAGGAACTAATACATGTCTTTGGAAAGCACGGTATTGAACCTATTTTACCAGAGATTGGAGATAAGTTTGACCCTCAAGAGCATCAGGCCATGTTTGAAGCACCTTCCCCAGATGTGAAGGCAGGACATATAATCCAGGTGTTGGCTGAAGGTTTTATATTGAAGGAAAGATTGTTAAGGCCAGCTCAGGTTGGGGTTTCTTCAACACCCTGAAGATCCTTTAGTTCATATAATAATTGTAGAGCATCTTTAGGAGAAAGAGAGTCTGGGTTACTGTTTCTTAATTTAACCCTGAGTGGATCAAGTTTTTTGACATCTTTTGGGTGGTTGATTGGTGAAGAAAAAAGAGGAAGACTATCTGTAATGTTGTTTTTCTTCGAAGAGTTTTCTAGAGAGTTTAGAATAAACTGAGCCCTTTTTATGACAGACGAAGGTAAGCCAGCAAGTTTCGCCACTTGCACTCCGTAAGATCGATCTGCTGAACCGCTTTTTACAGTGTGTAGGAAAATTATCTCTCCTTCCCATTCTTTTACCGCTACAGTTGCATTTTGAACACTTTCGAGTGTTTTACTAGTAGCTGTTAATTCATGATAATGTGTGGCAAACAGAGCCCTGCATTTGTTTTTTGAGTGCAGGTGCTCGAGAGTTGCCCAAGCAATTGACAGGCCATCATAGGTTGAGGTGCCTCGACCTATTTCATCTAAAATAACTAGAGCGCGGTCATCGGCTTGGTTTAAAATTGCTGCTGTTTCAACCATTTCTACCATAAAAGTAGATCTCCCTCGAGCTAGATCATCAGAAGCACCTACTCTACTAAAAACTTGTGAAAACAGACCTATTTTTGCTTCAGCCGCTGGTACATATGACCCTATTTGTGCAAGAATTGCTATCAATGCGTTCTGGCGTAAAAAGGTTGATTTCCCAGACATATTTGGCCCTGTTAGTAGCCATATATTGGCCCCACCCTTAATCGCCGATAAGTTACATGAGTTTGAGACAAATGGGGTGTTTCCTGTTCTGTTAATTGAAGTTTCAACTACTGGATGTCTTCCAGAGACTATTTTAAAATCCCTAGATTGGTCTAGCTTTGGTTCAACCCACTCTGAATCGCTTGCAAGATATCCAAGACTACAAAACACATCAATTTCTGCCAAAGTTGATGCCAAGTATGTGAGAGGAACAATGCGTGATAAAACAGAACCCTTAAGCGTATCAAAAATTTCTTTTTCGAGGCTACTTATTGCGCCTGTAGCGTTTAATAGTTTTGTTTCGAGATTTGAAAGCTCTATTGTTGTGAACCTAACAGAATTAGCTGTGGTTTGACGATGAATAAATAGATCAGAAAAACCTTGAGAAAACATTTTTTCACTATGATTAGTTGTTGTTTCAATAAAATAACCAAGTACGTTATTGTATTTAATTTTTAGAGATGAAATGCCTGTTTTTTCAACATAACTAGCCTGTAGCTGACTTATTATTTTTTTGTTATCATCCTTTAATAATTGATGTTCATCTAAACTTTTTGAAAACCCTTTTTTTATAAAATTTCCATCCTTTATTAGTTGTGGTGGATTTTCGTCTAAAGCATTACTAAGCATTAAAATAGTATCAGAAAACCCTATGAGCACACCGTTTTTTTCTTTTATGAGATCTGGGAGATCAATATTAGAAAACTCTTGATTTAGTTGTTCTGCTTGAACTAGTCCATTTTTAATAGAACTTAAATCACGTGGTCCACTGCGGTCTATTGATAAACGAGTTAGTATACGACCAAGATCAGGAGTTTCTTTAAGAAGATTTTGAACCCTTTCCCGAAGATCTTTATTTTTGTAAAACAAACGAACGCAGTCTAACCTACCCTTTATTAGCGTTAAATCTGTTGAGGGCCCTGACAACCACCTCTCCAAAAGCCTGGCACCAGGAGATGTTTGTGTTTTATCTATTGTGGTCAGTAGGGAACCAGCTTTCTCCCCCTTTAAGTTACGTAAGATTTCTAAATTTCTCCTAGTAGCAGGATCAATTTGTAATATTTTTTCCTTATTTTCTTTTACGGGAGTTTTTAAAAAGGGGAGGTGACCTTTTTGAGTTATATCTAGATAGTCAATAAGAGCACCCATTGCTGATAGCTCAGCCCGAGTAAAACTTCCAAATGAATCAAGTGACGATACACCGTATAGACTTCTTAAACGTCTATCAGAGGACCCACTATCAAAGCTACTTTTACCAAGTGGAGAGAGTACGGTGCCAGCTTCTGAAGCAAGTGGACTAATGTCGCTATATATACTTTCAGATATTATAACTTCGCTCGGCGAAAGCCTGGATAACTCAATAGCTAACTTAGCTCTAGCGCACTGGCTTGTTGTAAGCTCGCCAGTAGACATATCCACCCAAGCGATGGCTCCCTCTGACCTGACCTCAGAAAAAGCTAACAAAAAATTGTTACTAGTGGACTCTAGTAGGCTTTCTTCAGTTAGAGTGCCAGCCGTAACAAGCCTTACTACTTCACGGTTCACTACAGATTTTGGGCCTCTTTTTTTTTGCCTCGATAGGGCTTTCCATTTGTTCACATACGGCAACCTTAAAACCTTGTGTTATTAGCTCTAGCAGGTAGCTCTCTGAAGCATGAGCAGGAACACCACACATTGGAATATCTTTTCCACTATGTTGACCTCTTTTTGTAAGTGTAATTCCTAGAGCTTTTGATGCGACGATGGCATCTTCAAAAAACAGCTCGTAAAAATCTCCCATTCTATAAAATAAAAGTGCTTCTTTATACTGTTCTTTGATGTTTAGGAACTGAGCCATCATAGGGGTTATTTTTTTTATTGTGACGTCCATGATGTATCCTAAAAGGTTTTTAAATAACTTTACAAATAAAATATTGAAGGAGAATTTATTAAAATAAACTAAAACTATTTATACTTTTTGACCAGTTGCATTTTTATTTAGATTAGATATTCAGGTAAGATAAAATAACGTGTGTATTAATTTGTTTATTTGTTATGATCAAATAGAGATCGACCACATGTATTAGGCTCTAAGAAAAATAATTTTACTTAGGGTTTTAGGAGAATGTTCGTGACTTTAACTGCCTTTCAATCAGGGTTTTATCTTCATCACCTCTCTTTTGAGAGCCAGCGTCCAGAGCGTTTGGCGTTGTTTTATTCAAACGTTATGGACATGGACCTTAATAAGCAGTCTGATAGTGAGTGGCGGTGTGAAGGGCCAGGAAGACGTATAGTTTTTGTTCCTGGTGAAAACAAGAAACTGGCCTACGCAGGTTTGGCGTGTGGAAACATTGAAGGTCTGAAGGCTTTAAGGTCTAGGGCCTATAGTGAAAATATTAAAATTTTGGAATGTGGCTCTCCATATTTTGAAGATGGAGCATTTTCTTTGAGAGACCCTGATGGAAACCTTATATGCTTTGGGGTTGAAAGTTTTGCTGACAACAAAAGGAAAGCAATTAAGGGGCCCATACAGCACCTTACGTTTGCATCATTTGATGTTGAAAGATTTAGAGACTTTTATCATTATAAACTTGGGTTTAAAGTAACAGACCAAGTTTTGCATGATAACGGTTCATTAGCTACCTGTTTCACAACGTCTAACCATGAGCATCATACTATTGCTTGTTTCAAGTCTAACCGCAAAGGTATTGATCATCACTCGTATGAGGCTGGCGATTGGAATTATATTCGAGACTGGTGCGATCATTTTTCGGACCACAATATTCGTTTGATGTGGGGACCCGGTCGCCATGGGCCAGGTAATAACTTATTTGTCTTTATTGAAGATCCTGACGGGAATTGGATAGAGGTCTCTGCGGAGTTAGAGGTTGTTTGTGATCGGGAAGTAATAGATTGGCCACAAACGGAACGAACACTTAATTTATGGGGAAACGCTATTTTGCGTTCTTGAAAGGAGATATTATGAGACTTATTAGCTTTACACGATTAGGAGAGATTGGCTTTGGCGCACTTGTTGACAGCGGGGTTGTAGATTTAACTAACCAACTAGATTATGGTGTTGATACAATTAAAAGTGCTCTGGAATCTGACCTTTTAGAGTTTATAGAGGACTATGTTGAAGATAGGTCACCTAATTTTTCAATGTCAGATGTCACACTTTTACCAGTGATTCCTAACCCAGCAAAAATTATCTGTATAGGTCTGAATTATGAAAATCACCGAAAGGAAACACAGCGCCCAGATGTAGCGTATCCAACAATATTTGTACGATACCCAGACTCACAAGTTGCTCATGGGCAGGCTCTTATTAAACCTAAATCCACTGAGAGATTTGATTATGAGGGAGAAATGGCCGTGATTATTGGACAAGGCGGACGAAATATTTCTGAGGACTCTGCATTAAGCCATGTTGGGGGCTATGCGTGTTATAATGATGGTAGTGTGAGGGATTGGCAGAGGCACACTTCCCAATTCACGCCTGGAAAGACCTTTCCCGGCACTGGAGCATTTGGCCCATATATGGTGACCAAAGAAGAGGTAGGGGATTATACTAAATTACCCATTCAAACCCGATTAAACGGGGAGGTAATGCAAGATGCAACACTTTCTGACCTAATTTTCCCAATCCCACGACTTATAAGCTATGTGTCCCAGTTTACTCCATTAGCACCTGGGGATGTAATAGTGTCTGGAACGCCTGGTGGAGTTGGAGATAAACGAGAGCCACCAGTATATATGGTCCCAGGTGATTTAGTTGAAGTCGAAATCGGTATGCTTGGTATATTGGCTAACCCGGTAATAGGTGAATAAGTACCGCAAGTCTCTGATGTGACAAAAAATGAGATCATAGCAAAGACCGATGTATTAATAGTTGGAGCAGGCCCAACTGGATTACTGTTGGCTAACCTTCTTGGGTCTATGGGTGTTGAAACCATTGTAATTGAACGAAATGAGGGGACAGTTCAAGAGCCTAGAGCTGTTTCCATTGATGACGAATCTATGCGGGCCTTACAGGCGGCAGGTCTTTCGAGCAAAGTAGAAAAAATTGTGACTCGTGGGTATGGCTCCATTTATAAAGGACCCTCAGGGCAGGTTTTTTCTGAGGTAAAGCCGTCCTCTAAAGAGTTTGGGTTTGACAAGCGAAACGCTTTTCAACAACCAAGGTTAGAGTCACTTCTTTTGAACGGACTAAAGCGCTTTGAGTCTGTAAAGTTTTTTTTCAAAACGACGTTGGTTAGTTTTAAGGATAATTCAGAAACAGTTATTTCGTCAGTTAAGCCTCTTGAAGGAGATGAGTATAAGATAGAATCTCGATATATGGTGGCCTGCGATGGAGGACAGTCAACGACTCGAAAAGCACTTGGAATTAAAATGCTAGGGACTACTTTTGAAGAGCCCTGGTTAATTGTAGATCTTAAAACAACAAAGAATAGCTGTTTTCATACTGAAGTGCTGTGTGACCCAAGCCGCTCTTGTATAACATTACCGGGACCATATGGAGTTCGTAGATATGAATTTAAACTTCGTAAAGGTGAGGATCCTGAGCGTATAGTTAAAGAAAGTAATGTAAGGAAGCTTTTGCGTTCAGTTGGGGGCGACGGAAATGAAGAAATTCAGCGAGTGCGGGTTTATACTTTTCATGCAAGGTTAGCAGAGTTCTGGCGAAAAAAACGGACGTTTTTGGCTGGAGATGCCGCTCACTTAACGCCACCTTTTGCAGGGCAAGGAATGAATAGTGGTTTGCGAGATGCTCACAATCTAGCCTGGAAGTTATCAGAAGCCTTACAGAGCTCAGATGTTTCAGATAGTTTTCTTGATAGCTATGAAACGGAAAGAAAGCCTCATGCAGCTGCAATGATTAACCTGGCTTTACGAATGGGTCAAATTATGATGCCTTCATCTAGAATTCAAGGGGCTTTGATTAGGGGGGGGTTTCGTGTTTTAGGCCTTTACCCTCCAGCAAAAGATTACTTTTCACAAATGCGTTATAAACCAAAACCAAGGTTTAAGGACGGATTAGTCTGGCATAGCATAGATACAGAGAATATCGTCGGTCAAATGTTTCCCCAACCTGTTGTTGAGGGGGTTGATCGGGAGCGGATTCTTTTAGATAAAATATTGAAAGACAACCTTACGATAATAGTATTTTCGGAAAGCCCCGAAAAAAATATTTCAGCTAAAATGGTAGAAAAGGTTTTACAAGAAAATGTTAAGGTTATTGGTTTAACGCCAGAGTGGATGAACCCAAAATCTACGTATTTCCCAATATTTCGAGATTGTGAAAGAGTTTTTTCAAAAAAACCATTCAAGAAACTTATGAACAGAACTTTTTTACTAAGAAGAGATAGATATGTGGCGGCATCAAAAACATTTGAAAAAACAGACGATTTAATACCTATCATGCAGGCTTTAATGGCAAAGGCCTAGAGGATTTTTGAAAAACTAGCTAACAAATGCCCTTTCAACAACAAAAGTTGATGGGCGGCTATTAGAGCCCTCATCTAAGCCTAAACCTTCCAGCAAGGATTTAGTATCGTTTAACATACTCATTGACCCACATATCATTCCACGATCTGTTTCAGGGTTCATTATAGGAAACCCAAGGTCCTTAAAAATCTCTCTTGATTCAAGCAATGTAGTTATTCTACCCATTTTTATATAATTCTCTTGGGTAACTGTTGGATAGTGAATTAGATTTTTTTTAGCAAAATATCCTACTAATGGATCTGATTTCACTTTTTTTATCAACTCAAAGCTATACTTAAGTTCACTAACTTCCCTACATGTATGACAAAGTATAATTTGATCAAACTTTTCATAAGTCTCTGGATCCTGAATGAGGCTTGCAAATGGCGCTATGCCGGTTCCAGTCGAGAACAAATAAAGCCTTTTACCAGGTAACAGTGCGTCGTTAACAAGTGTACCAGTAGACTTTTGTCGCATCAGCACAATATCTCCAATTGAAATTTTTTGGAGATGTTTGGTAAGTGGGCCTCCCTCAACTTTAATTGAGTAGAACTCAATCTCCTCATCCCAAGATGGGCTTGCGATAGAGTAGGCTCTAAAAATAGGCTTTTCAGAGTTAGGTAGGCCAATCATTACAAACTCACCAGATCTAAACCTGAAGCTTGAGGGTCGAGTAATTCTAAATTTGAACAAACTTTTAGTATAGTGTGTAACTGATGTAACTTTTTCGGCATAGACACCCGCTGGAATATTTGATTTTATTTCATTCATAATTGAGCCTTATTTATTATATTCAGGTGTGTTTTATTTTTTTGTATGGCGCTGTTTGTAACACTTTTATAGTTTGTCCCTTAATGAGAACCATAACATAGCTAAAACTAGTAATGGTTTTTGAAGAGACCCTCCCCCTGGAAATTTGGGAGTTGGCACTGTCGCCATTAAATCAAATTTTTCGGCCTGTCCAGAGATTGCCATGGCGGCTAGTTTTCCACCCATCGTAGCCATCGCAACCCCGTGACCAGAATAGCCACTAGCAGAAATGATATTTTTATCTACTTTTGCAAAATAAGGCATTCGGTTCATTGTAATTCCTAAAGTACCACCCCAGGAGAAATCAATTTTAACACCTTTGAGTTGTGGAAAAATGTTTAACATGGGTTTTCGAACTTTTCCCTCAATATCTTTAGGAAACTTATATCCGTATGATTCTGAGCCACCAAATAGTAAACGTCTATCCTTAGAAAACCGGAAATAATTAACAATAAATTTAGTGTCAGAGACAGCATAATTGTTTTTTATTAAGCGCTCTTGCTCTACTTTTGACATCTGTCGTGTTGCTACTATAAAGTTATTGATTGGCATTACCCAGTTAGAATTCTTATCGTTTATGGCTCCTTGATAGCCATTACATGCAAAAATCACGTAACTAGCAGTCACTTTAGATTGTGGAGTTTTTATTACGGTTGATGCTCCTTGTAATATTTCTAAAGCCCGCGTTTTTTCAAAGATTTTAACCCCTTTTAAATGAGCTTTTTTTGCAAGGCCCAGGACATAGTTTAAGGGGTCAACATGGCCACTACCAGTATCAAGGTATCCTCCGAAATAAGCTTCTGTATTAACGATATTCCGCAGCTCTTCTTTGTTAAGCTTTTGTATTTTTTTGTAGTTATAAAGCTTCCTAAGATGATCAACGTAATGGTGCTCATCTGAGATTATACTTTTTTTATGAGAGGCGTGGACTATACCAGGTTGAAAAGCACAGCCCTTTATGTCTTTTGTCAATTTTTTTACTAATTCAACAGCCTCTAGTGAAATATCCCAAAGCCTATGGGCATTATCATTTCCAACTAGTTTTTCTAAATCCAATTGATTTACGCGCTGCCCTGTTCCAACTTGGCCGCCATTTCGACCAGATGCTCCAAACCCTACTCGCTGCGCTTCTAAAACAATTACTTTATAGCCTTTCTCAGCTAAGTGTATTGCCGCTGATAGACCAGTATAGCCTGCGCCCACAATACAAACATCACACTTTAATTCACCCTTTGAAATTTCAAAAGATGGTAAAAACACTGAATTCCAAGCGTAGTATGAATTAGGGTATTCGCCAAACTTATCGTTGGCCGTTAATAAGTCCATGATTTAGACCACCATTTTAGGTGTTTAAAAGTAGATGTTGACGTTCCCATGGAGAAATTTCCTTTTGATACTCCTCTAATTCTGCTCTTTTTAAATCTGAAAAAAGTTTACAGAACCCCAAACCTAAAACATCTTGAACCTCTTTTGCCTCGTCTAATAAGTCCAAGGCGCGGCTTAAACTTACTGGAAGATTGTTTTCTGATTCCGTCACTTCTCCTCTTGCTGGGTCTCGAGGTTTTATTTTATTAACTATTCCTAGGTAACCACAGGCCAGACTTGCCGCGATTGATAGATATGGATTTGTATCACTTCCAGCTATTCTATTCTCCACTCGACGGTTGGTAGGCTTAGAGTTTGGTATGCGGATACCGGTGGACCGATTATCGTAAGACCATTCAAGGGTGTTTGGAGAGCTTTCCTGAGTAGCAAATCTACGGTATGAATTTACATAAGGAGCCAAAAATGGAATTGTACTCATTAAGTACTTTTGCGAGCCACCTATAAAGTTATAGAAAGCTTCAGTTTCACATCCATTTGGTCCTGTAAAAATATTTAAACCTGTCTTAGTGTCTATAACAGACTGATGGATATGCATAGCACTTCCTGGTTGATCTCTCATAGGTTTAGCCATAAATGTTGCAAAGATTTTGTGTTTGAAGGCGGCTTCACGGATTGTACGCTTAAAGTAAAACACTTGATCAGCTAAGTTTAAGGGATCACCATGCATTAAGTTAATCTCTATTTGACCGGCACCACCCTCTTGAATAACAGTATCAATTTTTAAGCCTTGTGCTTCTGCATACTCGTAAATGGTGTCAATTACGGACCCCATTTCATCCACGGCGACCATAGAATAAGCCTGCTGCCTGACACCTTTGCGGCCATTTCTTCCAATAGGAGGCAGGATTTCCTCATTGGGGTCAGTGTTTGGCTGAGTTAGGTAAAACTCTATTTCAGGCGCAATTACAGGCTTTAGATTCTCTTTTTTATAAAGATCTATTACATTTTTTAGAATGTTCCGTGGAGCAATGTTGAGAGGGTTCCCGTCACTTAATTCAAGATCATTTATGACTTGGAGAGTTGCATCATCTGCCCAAGGTACAGCTGCTGCTGTTTCCATGTCGGGCCGAAGAACAATATCTTTTTCCATCCATTGATTGGTTATATCCATATCGACGTACTCACCTGATATAGTTTGATAAAATAAGGAGATAGGTAATGAAAAAGTTGTGTCTGGTGTAAATTTGTAAATAGGCATTGATCTTCCACGAGACATGCCTGCTAGATCTGGGATAATGCACTCAACCTCTTCAAGACGTCTGTTTTTTTGAAAACCTAAGAAAGGTTTTGGTAAGGTTTTTTGCCAGTTACTTTCTTGAGATGACACTTTCAATTACTCCAAATACGTTATTATAGATTGATACCATAACATTTTACCCAACCCAATACAGATAATCCCTTTCTTAAAGACTGTCGACAATTAGGTCCCGCGTGGTAAGTAAGGTTTTATTGGAGGTGTATAAATGAGCTTTCGTTGTGAATTTGAAAAATACTGTGAGCAATATGGAAGACCAGACCATATTGAGCTGATGCTATGTGACCTAAACGGAATAGTGCGTGGAAAGTGGCACCCTACCGATCAGATTGAGAAGCTGGATTCAGGAGCCGTTCGCTTGCCAATATCAACATATGTTCCGAATATTTTTGGTGAAGACGTTGCCGAGACTGGCTATGGAATTGTTGTAGGAGATCCAGATGAAAAAATTATTACAATTCCCAATACTCTAAAGCCAGTAACTTGGCAGAAAAATAATGTTGCTCAAGTTTTAGTGGAAATGACTTCCAAAGAAGGCACTGTCTCCTCACTTTCCTCTAGAGGTATACTGGCTTCAACCTGGAAACGTTTAAAGGATTGCGGTTTAAGCCCAGTTATAGCTTGTGAGCTAGAGTTTTATATATTTGATAAGAGGGAGTCTCCAAGCGATCCACCTATGCCTCCACACAGCGGCCCGACAGCACAAAACTATGACCTTGAAGTTTTAAACCGTAACAAAGGTTTTTTAAATGAGGTTCAATCTGCATCAAAATCCCTCGGGTTGCCCGTTGATGCTATCATTGCAGAATTTGGGCCCGGGCAATTTGAGATAAATTTTAGACATACACAAAATGTTTTAGATGCTGCAGATGCCGCAGTTTTTTTTCGCAGACTTGTGAGAGGAGTTGCTGAAAATCATGGTAAAGAAGCAACTTTTGTAGCCAAACCATATGTTGAATTTCCGGGCAACGGAATGCATGTACACGTGTCTATGTTAAATGGAATTGGGGAGAATGTTTTTAAATCTTCTGTGGGGCTACCGGATACCCTTAAGTGGGCAGTCGGTGGGCTGCTGAACACTATGCATCAATTACAAGCTATTTATGCGCCTCATTTAAACTCTTATCGCCGCTTTCGATCAAATAGTTTTGCGCCATGCTCCCCAGATTGGGGTTTAGATAACCGAAACGCAGCAATTCGATTACCTGACTTAAATAGTGACTCAGCAAGGATAGAGCATCGAATTTCTGGTGCTGACGTAAACCCATACCTAGCAATTTCGGGTGTTTTAGGTGGTATATTAGATGGAATACAGAATAAAACCCTTCCGCCACCAGCAATAGATAGTTCGGAAAGAGCACCATTAAATAAATTGACCTCAGATTGGTCTGAGGCAATCAGAAACTTTGAAATATCAGAGCTTGCTGTTGATATTTATGGAAAAGAGTATCGTGATATTTACGTAGCGTTAAGGCGAAATGAAAAAGACCAGCTTGAGAATACCATTTCACCTGCAGAATATAATGCTTATATTGGAAGGTTATAAAAGGAAAAATTAATGACAAAAAAACAAGGAGATTTTGCTGTAAGGTCGTCTAAAAATACTGGTAGCTGGAAAGAAATGGCCTATGCTGGTGTGCTAAGCTTTTTACGGAGACGCTATACAAGAGATCTAAATGGAGTAGATGTTGCTGTTAGTGGTGTTCCTTATGATGGGGCAGCAACTAACCGTTCAGGAAGCCGCTTTGGCCCAAGAGCAATCCGTCAAGCATCGACAGAACTAGCTACTTTGGATTCTTTTCCCTTTGGTTTTAACCTTTATGAAAACCTTAATATAGTGGATTATGGGGATTGTTTTGTAGACCCACATCACCCAGAAACTATAATTAACTCAATTGAGAAACATGCAGCCGAAGTCATTTTAACTGGAACAAAAATGTTGACTTTTGGGGGTGACCATTTTGTTTCTTACCCACTTTTAAAAGCACATGCGAAACAGTACGGACCGATAGCTCTTGTTCAGTTTGATGCACATTGCGATACCTGGGAAGACGATGGAAGCACTTTTGATCATGGCACAATGTTTTCACGAGCAGTAAATGAGGGCCTAATAGACACAAGCAAGTCAACCCAAATTGGACTTAGAACATATAATAATAAGGATTATGGTTTTAAAGTTTTGACCNCCCCATGGGTTCATAAGAATGGAGTAGACGAAGTTTTAGATGTTATAAAATCTAGATCTGANACTTCTCCAGTATATGTTTCATTTGATATTGATGTACTAGACCCAGGGTTTGCACCAGGNACAGGAACACCCGTTTCAGGGGGTTTAGCTAGTTGGCAAGTTTTAGAAATAATCCGNGGATTAGGTNGTTTAAATCTAGTTGGCATGGATCTNGTTGAAGTTTCTCCTGCATATGATCACTCTGAAATAACAGCANTAGCCGCAGCAACTATTGCTCANGACTGGTTGTGTCTATTGGCTCAAAAAAATGGNGCNNTACCNCAAAAAACCACTAACTAGCTTTATAGAGGCCTAATTTTTTTATATCAAAAAGTGTTTGGTCAAGTGACTTAGTAACTCGCGATATAAGTATGTCAATTTCTTCGTTTGATATAATTAGGGGAGGAGATATGACCATTCGATCACCTACATGTCGCATAACTAGGTTGTTTGAAAAACAGTGTTCTCTACAAATTAAACCTACAGTCCCCTCGGGTGACGCAAATTTTGCTCTAGAGGCTTTCTCTGGAGTTAGGGCAATTGAACCCATAAAGCCTAATATATTCACATCACCAACCAAGGGGTGATGGATTAGTTCAGACCATTTTTTTGTTAAATTTGGCATAGTGTTACGGCTGGCTGTCTCAATAATTTTCTCATCTTCTAGTATACGCAGGTTTTCTAAGGCGACAGCACACGAAACAGGGTGGCCACTGTAGGTATAGCCATGGCTAAACTCTCCAGAACTATTAATTACATCAGCAATCTCATCAGAAACTAATGAGCCTCCGATTGGAGCATAACCAGAGGAAAGACCTTTAGCTATTGTCATAATATCTGGTGAAATGTTGAGAGTTTCAGACCCAAATAAGTTCCCAGTTCTACCAAATCCACATATTACTTCATCAGCTATTAGAAGTATTTCGTATGCATCACAAATTCGTTGAATTTCTGGCCAGTAGGTTTCAGGCGGGACAATAACACCACCAGCGCCCTGAATGGGTTCAGCAATAAAGGCCGCAACATTTTCTTCACCTAATTCTAATATTTTTAACTCTAACTGCTGAGCTCTTTCAATTCCAAATTCTTCAGGTGAACTGTCTCCACCTTCACCGTACCAATAGGGTTGGTCTATGTGGATTATGTCAGGAATGGGCATGCCACCTTGAGAGTGCATATATCCCATTCCACCAAGAGATGCTCCGCCCATAGTCGATCCGTGGTAACTATTATGCCTACTTATTATAGTTTTTTTTGTTTTTTTTCCTTTTGTTGCCCAGTAGTGTCGACAAATTCGAATATTTGTATCGTTAGCTTCCGAGCCAGAGCTTGCAAAAAAAACATTATTAAAACCTTCCGGAGACAGTTCAGAAAGTTTTTTAGACAATGAAATTACTGGAAGGTGGCTGGTTTGAAAAAAAGTATTATAGTAAGGAAGTTGTTTCATTTGATATTGTGCAGCATCAGCTAACTCGTGACGCCCATAACCAATATTCACACACCAAAGACCAGACATAGCATCGAGGAGTTTGTTACCCTCAGAATCTGTTAGATATACGCCAGATGCGCTAGTAATTACTCGAGCCCCCTTTTTTTTGAGTGCATCGCCATCCGTAAATGGATGTAAATGGTGCGCGGCGTCCAATGCTTGTAATTCAGCAGTGGGCAAGTGGTTTGGTATATTGTCCATACTTTTTTCCTTTTACTCGTTATTATTCCTTTTAAAAAAAGTTTCTACCATGTCTGCAACTCTGCCAGTTGATAATGGCAAATCTATATTTTCGTAGAACCCCTCTTTAGCTTTTTTCGGTAAAACGCTTCCGCGCTCGCGCATTAAACCTTTGAGAAAAGCGCTATTATATTCTGGGTGAGATTGTAAACTTAACCCTGTTTTTCCATAAGCCAAACCTGCTATCTTACAAAAATCGGATGAAGCAATAATTTCAGAGTCTTTTGGTTTCTCGATAACTTGATCTTGGTGCCATGCCATTACTGAAATCTTTTCACTTTTTAAAGAACCCTCTAAGGCATAAGTTTTATAGCCAACATCCCAGCCATTAGAAAACTTTTCAACCACTCCACCCATTGCTTGAGCTATAATTTGATGACCAAAGCAAAACCCTGCAATTGGGATAGCTGTGTTAAAGCAATTTCTTATAAACTCTTCTAATCTTGGTATCCAAGTTAAATCATCATACACACCAAACTTTGAGCCAGTAATAATGTATCCATCGCAATCGTTTAATTTTGGAAACGTATTTTCTAGAACAGTGTATGTTGAAAAAGTGAAATTTTTATCTTCTAAAAGTTGTGCAAACATATCTCCATAATTACCAAACTCTTCGATAAGGTTCTCGGGAGGGTGTCCGGTTATTAGTATACCAATTTTCATTTGATTAAGACCTTAGAATCTCTCTTTGATGTTAATATAGTTGTATATAAATATTTCTATTGAAACAAAGGCAATCACAAATAAAGCCTTTTTGTTTTAATCATAAGAAAAACGATTAATTTCAGACTTTAAGAACTTATTTTGAAATGCTTGCTGACAGCCCTTAAGACCAGAAAAAGGATCACTAGAAATGTATATTGGTACCTGTCTTAATAAATTTGAATAGCTAGGTTTGTTATAAATAAATTTGTCGTAAAACGGACTTTTAGAGAGTAATTTTGAAAGTTTAGGAATAATACCACCACAAATGATCGCACCTCTAAAAGACCCAGTAATTAATACACCATTCGCAGTAGCAGTACCTAACGCCCCCAACATTACGTTTACAGCCTCCAAAGAAAGTGGATCACCTTTTAAGGCTAAGGCGCCAATTCTTTCTGC
>NZVE01000067.1 GCA_002697345.1 Paracoccaceae bacterium
AATGATTAAATTTTCTCCAAATACAAACCAGCGAGCCGAAAACCACCGAATAATATTCAAGGGGTTTGGTGGCCAATGAAATATTGGAGACGTTTGAATCGGAGTTTCAGGGCGATAGTTCCACTGCTGGGCAAAACGGCTTTTGGGTTCTTTTGAATTAATATTACTCATATTTAACTTACCTAGCGTGCTCGTCTCTTAATAGCTTAACTTTAAGAATTATTTAAATAAAGAAAAATTTTGCAAAAACAATTTTACCCATAGAATAAAGTGTTAAGATAATTATATACCTAGGAATTGATAAATATGAGACAAATGTAGACATGATAAGTATTTACAAAAACTGTTTGTGGGAAAACAAGGTATTAATATGTCATATTTTAAATTATTTTAAACAATAATAACTAATTAAAACTCCATATAAATCAAAATATGACATATTATATAGTCAGGCAAACCTAATGAGATTACGATTAATACTAGGCGATCAATTAAGCGAAAAAGTTTCAAGTCTGCATAATGTCGACAAAATTAATGATATAGTATTAATTTGCGAAGTTCACTCAGAAGCCACATATGTAAAACACCATAAAAAGAAAATTGCTTTTCTTTTTTCTGCAATGCGTCATTTCGCAGAAGATTTATTAAATCAGGGTTATAATGTCCTTTATACCAAATATGATGATGAAGCTAATACTGGATCTTTATTAGGTGAAGTGAAGCGAGTATTAAATATCCATAGAATTGAAAAAATAATTTTAACCAAACCAAATGAATACCGACTATTTTCTGAAATATTAAAATGGTCAGAGATACTAGGATTCCCTGTTGAAATTAAAGATGATGAGAGATTTTTATGCGCAACTGAAGAATTCAACCTTTGGGCGAAAGAACGCAAACAGATTAGAATGGAATTTTTTTATCGTAATATGCGTCGTAAATATTCAATCCTAATGGATGGAGATCAGCCTATTGATGGGCAATGGAACTTTGATAATGACAATCGGAAACCACCTAAAGCTGACTTAGATATCCCTCAAACTTACTTAAGCGCACCAGATCTAATAACCAATGAGGTTTTAAAAGTAGTCGATAAAAGTTTTCCAGATCACTTTGGGGATCTATATCCTTTTAATTTTGCTGTGACGCGTGAACAAGCTTTAGAAGCCTTAGAAGAGTTCATAAGTAGGCGATTGCAGAATTTTGGTACATATCAAGATGCGATGGTAGAAGGCGAGCCATGGATGTTTCATAGCCATATCAGCTTCTACCTAAATTCTGGTTTATTAAACCCTTTGGAATGTATCAAACAAGCAGAAGAAGCATACTACCGGGGTTTTGCACCAATTAATGCTGTTGAAGGTTTTATACGTCAAATTCTTGGGTGGCGAGAATTTGTCAGAGGTGTTTATTGGTTAAAAATGCCTGAATACAAATCAGTTAATTATTTAGAAGCAACACGAAAGCTTCCTTCATTTTATTGGACTGGAGAAACAGAAATGAATTGCTTGCATCAATGTGTAAGTGAGACACGTGAAAATGCATATGCACATCATATTCAACGTTTAATGGTTCTTGGTAATTTTGTTTTGCTCGCTGGCATTCATCCAGATCAAGTAAATGAGTGGTATTTATTAGTTTATGCAGATGCATATGAATGGGTTGAGCTTCCAAATGTAACTGGAATGGTATTGTTTGCAGATGGTGGAGTTGTGGGTTCAAAACCTTATGCTGCAAGTGGCGCTTATATTAACAAAATGTCCAACTACTGTAAGAAGTGTAAGTATAAAGTAAGTGAGAAGACCGGACCTGACGCATGCCCCTTTAATTATCTATATTGGGATTTCATAATAAGAAATGAGAAAAAGCTTCGTGCGAACCCGCGTATGGGTCTAATATATAAAAACCTTGATCGTATGGATCATAAAAAATATATAGCTATTAAATCTGATAGTGATCTTTTTTTTAACAAATTGGAAAAAGATGAAAAAGTTTGAATTACCTAAAGTTTTGTCAAATTTTTAAACTTTCGTACACGTCGGTTGAAAAATTGAAAATAGTTTTTGAGGACGTAACGTTTTGCTCTCAATGCCGTCGGGGTTTGTCTAAAAGTGGTAGATAAAATGAAAAAAGATTTAAATATTGTGTGGTTTAAGCGTGATTTGCGAGTAAATGATCATGCTCCCTTATTGGCCGCATCAAAACTTAACATACCTATATTGCCACTATACGTGGTTGAGACTGATTATTGGAAGAAAAGTTTTAGTTCTCGACGTCACTGGCACTTTATTTATGACTGTTTGTGTGACCTCAACATTTCACTGACGAATTTAGGTCAGCCTCTAATAGTTAAAGTTGGAGATATTTGTGATATCATTGAAAGCATCCAAGCAGAGTACAATATTTGTGGGGTATACTCTCATGAAGAAACAGGAAACCTTTGGACGTTTAATAGAGATATACGTGTTAAAAAAATATGTACTGTAAATAATATCCCAACACATGAGTATCCATCAAATGGTATTGTTCGCAAATTGTCATCACGTAATAATTGGTCAGCAATTAGAAATCAAAGAATGTCAGATAAAATCATATCAAAACCTAATAATTTAATTTCTCTACCCAGTTATAAATCAGATGAAATACCTGGAAAGAATAGTTCTATATTTGGAGAGAAGTTAATTGGTGGAGTTCAACGTGGGGGACGTGCTGCTGCAAAAAATGATTTAAGTGGGTTTTTAAATACTAGATCACAAAAATATTTATATCACATTTCAGCGCCTGGACTTTCATCCATATATTGCTCTCGATTATCTGCTCATCTGGCATGGGGAAGTCTTTCTGTTAGGGAGGTATTTCAGTCAATTAAAAAAAGAAAGAAACAACTTAATTTAGAAGACAAAAAATACTTTTTAAGAAACCTTACAGCTTTTAACTCTAGGCTTGCCTGGCGCTGCCATTTTATACAAAAGCTTGAAGATCAACCAGAAATAGAAACGCGTTGTATGCATCCAGCTTTTGAAGGTTTGCGAGATGATGATCACGATGAAGCAAAGTATCAAGCCTGGGCAACTGGATGTACCGGATACCCATTTATTGACGCATGCATGCGAAATCTGATTGCGGAGGGATGGATAACATTTCGAATGCGCGCTATGCTTGTAAGCTTTGCAAGTTATCAACTTTGGTTAGATTGGCGAGTTACGGGCAATCATTTAGCCAGATTATTTACAGATTATGAGCCTGGAATTCATTACAGCCAGTTACAAATGCAATCTGGCGTTACTGGTATAAATGCGATGCGAGTCTACAATCCAATTAAGCAATCAATTGAGCATGACCAAAATGGTCATTATATCCGAAAATGGGTACCAGAATTAAAACAGCTTCCAAATGAATTTATACATGAGCCATGGAAATGGGATAAAAACTTAATAGACAACGTTTCTTTTACTTTGGGGAGTGACTACCCAAAACCAATTATTGAGCATGCAGCATCTGCAAAGGAAGCTAAAGAAAAAATAGCTATTGCGCGTAAAAGCTCTAATTATAGAATTATTTCTAAATCAGTTTATAATAAACATGGTAGTAGGAAAGCTACTGCCAAGAGGATAAAAAAGCCAAAAGGTAATTCCCAATTATCCTTATTTTGATTTTTACCTTTGTGTTTAGCTTTTTAACAATTGAGGTTTAGTGAATTTAAAATAAAACAAACTTGACCGACCGGACGGTTTATTGTACAAATATTTACAATAAATTCTCCTAAAAGAGGTTTGATATGTATGCGCAAGAAGTAAAGTCGACGGGAAGTAAGCCCAAATCATTAAATAGTATGAGTGCTAAAGAAAAAGCTTTTCAGGAGAAGATAGACCGCGGGCAAAGGATAGAACCTAAAGATTGGATGCCGGAAGGTTATCGACGGACATTGCTTCGTCAAATGGGACAACATGCTCATTCAGAAATTGTTGGACAACTGCCGGAAGGAAACTGGATTTCACGAGCTCCGACTTTGGAGAGAAAAACTATTTTATTGGCAAAAGTCCAAGACGAGGCCGGTCATGGTCTTTATTTGTATTCAGCTGCCGAAACTTTAGGAAAATCACGTGACGAGATGACAAAGGAATTACTGTCGGGTCGTGCAAAATATTCATCGATATTTAATTATCCAACGTTAAATTGGTCTGACATGGGTGCGGTAGGCTGGTTGGTTGATGGAGCTGCGATTATGAACCAAGTGCCCCTTCAGAGGACCTCATATGGGCCCTATGCTCGGGCAATGGTACGAATTTGTAAAGAGGAGAGTTTTCATCAAAGGCAGGGTTTTGATATAATGATGAAAATGTCATTTGGCTCAAAAAAACAGAAAGCCATGGCTCAAGATTCACTTAATCGTTTTTGGTATCCATCCTTAATGATGTTTGGTCCCTCGGATAGCGAGAGTGTGCACTCGGCTCAATCAATGGCGTGGAAGATTAAAATTAATTTTAATGATGAGTTAAGGCAAAAGTTCGTCGACCAAACAGCGCCACAAGCGGAATACTTAGGGTTAACAATTCCAGATGAAAAATTAAAATGGAATGAGAAAACGGAACAATATGATTATTCTGAGCCAAATTGGGAAGAGTTTTTTGAAGTTATATCTGGTAATGGGCCTTGCAATACTGAGAGATTAGCTGCTCGGAACAAGGCGTGGGATGATGGTGAGTGGTTCCGTGATGGTTTGCTGGCCAATTCAACTAAAAATCAGAATTCAAAAATTGCAGCAGAGTAAGGGTTACTATGGCAAATGAATTACCATTATGGGAAGTATTTATTCGTGGTCAGCACGGGACAGCACATCGTCACGTGGGATCCTTACACGCCACTGATGCTGAAATGGCGATGAATAATGCTCGAGATGTATATACACGACGGAACGAAGGTTTGAGCATTTGGGTGGTTCCTTCAAGTGAAATTGTAGCCTCTATTCCATCAAAAAAGGGGCCATTATTTGATCCCTCAAAAGACAAAATTTATAGACATCCAAGTTTTTATAATATTCCTGTAGAGGTAAAAAAAATATGAGTGATCCTCGAATTCATTTGGCACTGCGGATGGGAGATAACTCTCTTATATTGGCGCAGCAAAATTCAAAATGGTGTGGTCATGCTCCAGCACTAGAAGAAGATATCGCTTTGGCTAATGTGTCACTAGATTTAATGGGGCATGCACAAATGTGGTTAGGGTTTGCTGCAGAGGTTGAAGGTGAGGGCCGAAATGCTGATACGCTTGCTTTTTTTCGAGATACAGAAGAGTTTCGTAATTCATTATTAGTTGAACGGCCTAATGTAGACTTTGCTACAACGTTAATGCGGCAGTACCTTTTTGATGTTTGGCACTTAGAGCAACTTTCACTGCTCAGTAATAGTTCAGATACTTTAGTTGCTGAGATTTCTCAAAAAGCGCTTGTAGAAGTTAGATACCATCGTGAAAGATCTCAAAGTCTCGTTATTAGGCTTGGGGATGGCACAATAGATAGCCATAACCGTATGCAGGAAGCACTTAATGCACTTTGGTCGTATTTTGGTAGTTTCTTTGAAAATTCAAAAACCGATGAATTGCTCTTTGATTTACAAATTTCTTCTATGCCTTCATCCCTTTACCCGAGTGTTTTAGAGCAACTTAATCAGGATTGTGAGCTTTCTACCTTAAAAATGCCGGAGTCGGAGTTTTGGCAAAAAGGGGCAGTACAGGGGCATCATACCGAGAATTTAGGCTACATTTTAGCTGAAATGCAATATTTACAACGAACTTATCCAAACTCGAAGTGGTGATCTGTGGACGTTTTAGCTGTTAAATCAATCGTTGAGTCGGTTCCTGACCCAGAAATTCCTGTTCTTACGCTTGGGGATTTAGGTGTTATAAGAGGGGTGCACGAACGAGATGATGGGTTTGAGATACATGTAACGCCAACTTACTCTGGATGTCCTGCAACAAGGGTCATTAATGAAATGATTTCTGAGGCGTTGTTAAGAGCGCATATTGAAAAATTTACTATTAAGAAAGTACTCTCTCCAGTTTGGAGCACTCAGTGGATTAGCGAGTCAGGAAAAGCCAAGTTAGAAGAGTACGGAATTGCGCCCCCCAATCCTGGTGCCAACGGACCAAAATCATGCCCTCAATGTAAATCTACTCGTGTTAGTGAAATAAGTGCATTTGGGTCTACCCCGTGTCAGGCTCTTTGGAGATGTCAGGAGTGTCTTGAGCCGTTTAATTATTTTAAATGTCTGTGAGTACAAGATGAATTCTTTTTATTCACTATCGATTGATAAAATTGAAAAAAATACTGCACAGTCTGTCGTCTTGACTTTAGGGTACGAGGCTAAACTTGCTAAGAAGTTCTCTTTTCGTGCTGGACAATATCTAACCGTGCGTCATCACTCAGAGGGCGAAGACCTTAGGCGCTGTTATTCAATATGCTCTATCGAAGGTGGACCATCTCTTCAGATTGGAATTAAAAAAGTTGAGGGGGGAGCTTTTTCTAGTTTTGCAAACGAAAAATTAAAAGTTGGAGACAGACTAGAGGTAATGCCACCTTCAGGAAAATTTACCCTTAAGTCGACTAGTGTTGCGAGACATGTTCTGGCGGTTGCGGCTGGAAGTGGGATCACGCCAATTATTAGTCATATTGAGCGGATCCTATTAGAGGAATTAAATTCTAATGTGACGCTGATTTACGCGAACAAAACACCCTCTAGTATTATGTTTCGAGAACGAATTGAAGATCTTAAAAACCTCTATTTAAAACGTTTTTCAGTTGTTCATGTATTATCTTCGACACCTCAAGATATTGAACTATTCTCGGGAAGAATAAATGCAGATAAACTAAGAGGAATTGTTACTTCATGGGGACAAAATAAGTCGATAGATAATGTGTTACTGTGCGGTCCCGAAGATATGGTTCATAGCTTAAGAGATGAGTTCTTTGAATTGGGGGTGACTCATGAAAAAATTCTTTATGAACTTTTTTCAACTGAAAAGCGAAAGAACATGCAGCCAGTCAAGGGTAAGTTAACTACACTTAGTGAGGTTGCAGTAACAATTATCTTAGATGGAGTCACCCATAAACTTGAGATGAATGGTGGTGATACTATTTTATCAGCAGCCCTAGAGAATAGTTTGGATGCACCTTTCTCATGCCAAGGTGGGATCTGTTCCTCCTGTAGGTGTAAAATTATGGAGGGCAGTGGGGAGATGGAGGTCAATCATGCCTTAGAGGATTACGAGGTTCAAGATGGGTATGCACTGAGTTGTCAATTGCGTCCAACTACCAATAAAATAACAATTACCTATGATGAAGGTCATTAAGGAAATATTTTATAATAAAAATTTTTCTTCAACGGTTGCTAAGGTCTGTAGATAAAATAAAAAGTAATGCAAAGAAAAAATTAGGGAAAACTTATGTATAACGTTCAAAGCCTAGTGAAGGGTAGTTGGTTAGATCCTGACATTTCAGCCAGGCCGTTTTATGACGCCTCGACAGGAGAGCGGATTGGGCGTGTTGGTCATGAGAAGCTTCCTTTTAAGGAAATGCTTGAATTTGGTCGTGAGAATGGTGGGCGCTCCCTTCGTGAGATGGGATTTCACGAACGCGCAAAATTAATAAAAGCAGTCGCAGTTTATTTGGAACAAAATAAAAATGAATTGTATGATATTTCCTATCATACTGGAGCAACTAAATCTGATAGTATGACCGACATTGATGGTGGCATTACTACAATGCTTGTTTTTGCTTCAAAGGGACGGCGAGAAATGCCGGACGGCAAGATATACGTCGACGGTTCAGTAGAAGGACTCTCTAGGGATGGAACATTTAAAGGTATTCATATTGCCACTCCATTACTCGGGGTGGCAGTGCAAATAAATGCCTTTAACTTCCCTGTGTGGGGAATGTTAGAAAAACTTGCACCTTCTTGGTTAGCAGGGGTTCCAGTAATTGTTAAACCTGCTTCGCAGACTGCTTATCTAACTGAAGCTGTAGTTAAGTTGATTGACCAGAGTGGTATCGTACCCAAAGGGGCAATACAGATGATAGGCGGCGATGTTGGTGATTTATTTGATCATTTAACTGCGCAAGATGTAGTTAGTTTTACTGGATCTGAAGCAACGGCAAACAAAATACGCTCTAACCCTAATATCCTAAAAAACTCTATTCGGTTCGTAAGTGAACAAGATAGTTTAAATGGAACAATTTTAGGTTCTGATATAACTCACGAAGACCAAGATTTTGGAGTATTTATTAAAGAAGTTCTACGAGAACTAACTGTGAAAGCTGGACAAAAATGTACTGCAATTAGACGTATTTTTGTTCCATTTAAAATGGTTGCTCCAGTTATCGCAGCCTTAGATCTAAAGCTCTCTAAGACTATTATAGGCGACCCTAGAAATGAAGATACGCGTATGGGCCCATTAGTATCCACTACTCAATACGACGATGTTCTAGAAAAGGTAAATATTTTAGCTCAAGAAGCTGAAGTCGTAATAGGGAAAATTCCGGAAATAGCACTAACAAAAACAGCTTTTTTTAACCCACTAGTATTTCATTGCAAAGATCCTGACCACTCTGAATATGTTCACAGTGTAGAGGCCTTCGGTCCAGTGGCTACAATTATGGGTTATAAAGATTTGGAGCATGTGGCGCGCTTGCTAAATAAGGGTGGAGGATCACTTGTCGCCTCAGTGTTCACAAATTCGGGAGAATTCGCACATGAAATATCTTATCAGTGCGGACCCTGGCATGGAAGATTATATTTTAATAATTTGAAGTCATCCAAGTCTGCAACTGGTCACGGAGCCCCATTGCCTCACATGATACATGGCGGGCCTGGAAGGGCTGGCGGAGGAGAGGAATTAGGCGGTATTCGCGGGGTTATGCAGTACATGCAGCGAACGGCTGTTCAAGGGCACCCTAGTTTACTCACAGCGATTAGTGGGAGTTATATATCAGGTGCCGAGAGGAGTATATCTCCGTCACATCCATTCAAACGAGTTTTTGAAGAATTAAAAATCAGTGAGATGATAACAACTAAAAAACGAAAAGTTACTTTAGAGGATATCGAGCTTTTTGCTAATTTCACTGGAGATTTATTTTATGCGCATATGGATGAAATAGCTGCAAAGGCAAATCCATTTTTTCCTGGTCGTGTGGCACACGGTTATCTCTTAATAGCATTTGCAGCAGGTCTTTTCGTAGAGCCAAACCCTGGACCTGTACTTGCAAATACTGGACTTGATAACCTTATATTTTTGAAACCTGTTTCTCCAGAGGATGAGATCTATGCAACATTAACGGTTATGAAAAAAACGCGTCGTACGAACGAATATGGTGAGGTAAGGTGGTTAGTTGAAATCAGTAATCAGAGTGATGAAAGAGTTGCACAGTATGAGCTTTTGACCATGTGCTCCTATGGCACGAAATAAGTGTCTTGTGAAAGAGAATATTCATTATGAAAAAAAGTGAAACTATTATTGAGATTAAGAACGGTCCATTACTTGAGATACATCTCAATAGACCTGATCAATTAAATGCATTTAATGAAGAGATGAGTAGGGCGTTTATTAGCTCTTTAGAGCAAGCAAGGGACGATGAGGGTACTCGCGCTATTTTGCTGACTGGTCGAGGTCGTGGTTTCTGTTCTGGACAAGACTTAGGAAACCGAAACCCTGACACCATGAGTGAGGCGCCTGACTTGGAAAAGACTATCTCAGAGCTTTATAACCCCTTGGTAAGATTAATAAGGGAAATGCCAAAGCCTGTCATTTGTGCTGTTAATGGTGTGGCGGCAGGTGCGGGAGTAAATATTGCAATTGCATGTGATATTGTCTTAGCAAATGACAAGGCTAAGTTTATACAAAGTTTCTCAAAAGTCGGTTTAATTCCTGATGCAGGAGGAAGTTGGATGTTGCCTAGATTAATAGGAGAAGCTCGTGCCAAGGCACTATCAATGACAGCTTACCCCTTGCCAGCAAGGCAGGCAGTTGAATGGGGCATGATCTGGAAGGCTGTTGCAGAAAGTGAACTTTTAGACGAAGCGAGGCAGTTGGGAGTTGATTTGGCAAATGGACCCACGATTGGACTTGGGCTTACTAAAATAGTCATTCAAAATTCTATAAATCAAAGTTACAATTCTCATTTGGTTCAAGAGGCTAAATTTCAGGGAATTTGTGGTCGTAGTAATGATTACAAAGAAGGCGTTCGAGCATTTTTAGGAAAGCGAAAACCAAATTTCGGAGGAAACTAAAATGGATTCACAAGAAATTGCAGAAAAATCATCGGAAATCATGTGGGAAAGTGATGCTGCGTCCAAGTGGTTTGGTATGAAAATCGAGAGTGTTGCACCGGGATATGCGCAATTAACTCTGCCTGTTGAAAAACAACACTGCAATGGCCATGGTAATTGTCATGGAGCAGTAAGTTTTGCGCTTGCCGACAGTGCCTTTGCGTTCGCGTGTAACAGTTATAACGAAAGATGTGTCGCCCAACATAACATGATTACTTACCTAAGACCTATTCTGTCTGGCGATGTTTTGAATGCTGAAGCGCGTGAAGTTAGCAGAAGTCGGAATTCAGGGATATACGACGTATGCGTTACGAACCAAGAGGGTAAAGTGTGTGTTGAAATGCGTGGATTCTCCCGTAGAGTAGAGGGAAGTTTATTTTAGTTTAAACTGTCAATGAGGAAACAATGAAAGATTTAACAGCTGATCCTAAGACCCTTGACCCCATTGAGCTCGCTTCTCGAGATGAGATATCATCATTACAGCTCCAGAGGATGAAGTGGTCAGTGCGACACGCCTACAATAATGTTCCTTTTTACAAACAGAAATTTGACTCCGTTGGTGTACATCCTGATCATTTGGTTGGATTAGAAGATATTAAAAAATTTCCACTGACAACCAAACAAGATTTAAGAGATAACTATCCATTTGGAATGTTTGCCGTCCCTAGGAGTGAGGTCTCGCGTGTTCATGCTAGCTCGGGGACCACCGGAAAGCCGACAGTAGTTGGATACACTAAAAATGATTTGGACGTATGGGCAAAAGTTATGGCTAGATCAATGCGAGCCTCTGGTACAAAAAAAGGTGATTTAGTTCATATTGCTTATGGTTATGGTCTTTTTACTGGTGGGCTCGGGGCTCACTATGGAGCTGAAGAACTGGGGTGTACAGTAGTTCCAGTTTCAGGTGGAATGACTGCGAGGCAAGTGACTTTAATCGAGGATTTTAAACCAAGTACAATTATGGTCACTCCATCTTATGTTTTAAATATATTAGATGAGTTTAGAAAAAGAGGCTTAGATCCAAGAGAGTGTTCTTTAGATGTAGGTATCTTTGGTGCTGAGCCGTGGACAAATGCTATGCGACGCGAAATAGAGGATGCTTTTGATATGCACGCGGTAGACATTTATGGGCTGTCAGAAGTAATGGGGCCAGGTGTCGCCAATGAGTGTGTAGAAACGAAAGATGGATTACATATTTGGGAAGACCATTTTTATCCAGAAGTTGTTGATCCAAGTAGTGGAAATAGCTTACCTGATGGTCAGAGTGGTGAATTATTATTTACCTCATTAACAAAAGAAGCCTTTCCGTTAATTCGATACCGAACTCGCGATCTAACTACGTTGCGCCCTGGCACCGCACGATCTATGCGCCGTATGGATAAAGTCACTGGACGATCAGATGACATGATTATTCTACGCGGTGTTAACGTGTTTCCAACCCAGATCGAAGAACAAATTCTCTCGGTAAATGGATTGGCGCCGCATTTTCAACTAGAGTTAACTAAATCAGGTAGGCTGGATGAGATGACAGTTCATGTGGAGAAGTTGGAGGGGTACAATGAGGCGGATCTTGGACTATTACTAACTTCAAAAATAAAAGATATTATTGGTGTAACTGCAAAAGTTGAAGTTAAAAAAATTGGAGAAATTCCTCGATCAGAAGGTAAGGCTGTGCGAATAGTGGACAACCGAGTTAAAAGGTAAAAAACGTGGCCCGTACAATAGCAAAAGATCATGGTGACAAGAGGCATGCAATCTTAACAGCCTCTAGTAAAGTCTTCACAGACGTCGGCTTTGATAGGGCTTCAATGGCTCAGGTTGCCAAGGCGTGTAGTTTTTCAAAGGCAGCACTTTATCACTATTTCCCTAGTAAAAATGCATTATTATTTGCAATTCTCGAGCGGCATCTATCTCAACTTACTGAGCATATTTTGAAACTTGAGCGTCTAAACCGGTCAGCCGAAGAATTTTTGGCCCATATCGTTGAAGAAATACTACTCCAATATCAGGGTAACGACCCAGTGCATGAGTTACAAATACATGCTTTAGGGCAGTTAGACAAAAATGAACAACACATATTAAGAAGTCATATGAGGGAACTCGTGTCTTACGTCTCCGAAGTTATAAGCGAGGCCCGCCCTAGTCTTACTTCTCAGGGACCGAAAAATCTAAGAATGGCGACAATGTCACTTTTTGGTATGTTAAACTGGTATTATACTTGGAATGGAAGACGTGGCACTGAGGGTAGACGTGAATATGCCCGTTTTGCTGTTCAAATCTTTTTAAAAGGTGTTTAAAAAAAATTAATATATAAAAAATTGAGAGATAAAATTTAATTGTTTATCACCTTTCTGGTAAGGCTTACTAACCTGGCCTGTTTACGACAATTTAAGAAAGGCTGGAGTAATATAAGTCGCGTTTAGGCAATTAGATTTTTTGCTTAGCTTATACCTTAAATTTTATGGCTCACGTTAGGAATTATATACAACCGGCACCTCGGCGTTTATACGCTATGTTGTTAATGATTACGAGTTCTACAGTAATTAGTTTTGGTGGCTTAATTATAAGAAACATAGAAACAGCAGATACCTGGCAGATTAACTTTTATCGATCGATAGCATTTGGACTAGCAATAGGTTTGGTATTATTATTTCGTTATGGAAAATCTACACCAACTCAGTTTTTTGGCATAGGATGGTTTGGCGTGTTTGCAGCTTTTCTATTGGCTTTTGCTGGTATAGCTTTTTTGCAAGCAATTACGAATACAACAGTTGCGGCCACCCTTTTTACACTTAGTTCAATCCCCTTTCTAACTGCAACACTAGCCTGGTTTTTTCTAACTGAGCGGATAAAAAAAGCGACATTTTTTGCGATGATTGTTGCGGCATTTGGTATATTAATAATGGTGGTTGAGGGTTTTGCTTTCGGTACGGCATTTGGAAACTTGATGGCATTTTTATGTGCATTAGGGTTTTCTGGGTACGCCACTATTATTCGCAAAAAGCGCTCTGTTGACATGTTGCCAACGTTCGTAGTCTCGAGTGTGATAGTGATGGCAATCGTAGCAACAGTAAGCTCTGGAGATATTCGAATACCAATTTATGATATGTTGTTATGTTTTGCTCTTGGTGGAGTAGTGGCTGGGTTTAGTAATGCGTTATTTATAATTTCATCTCGGCATTTACTTGCGGCCGAATTAACTTTTTTTATGTTGTTAGAGTTTTCGCTAGGACCTATCTGGGTTTGGATTTTTATAAATGAAATCCCCACACAGTGGACAATATTAGGTGGAGTAATAGTTATGTCTGCTGTTTTGTATAATACTTTTTCTGAATTACGACGAAAAAAAGACAGAATCTTATGAAACTTTTGGGCTGGATCAACTTAATATTGGAACAGTCTTTAGTAATACTAATAGTCTTCCAAGCTTTAACCTTCAGTACAAGATAAAGTTCTAGATAGAATTTATAGTGAATAGGCTAGTAAGTATATTTAAAATATATTTCGTATTGACCTTACTAGTGCTTGCGATAAATTGATTTTAAGTGAGGTACTGTCTTAGTAAGTACGCTTTAGCGTTTAAAAATAGTTAGCATAGGAGAGTAAAGTGGCAAGAGTTCGTGATGTTGAAATTGAGGAAGTACCAGACGATGTTCAGCCCATATATAAACGCTATGTAGAAGAATATGGTCCATTTGCAAATCAAGCTAAAGTATTTGCGCACCGTCCTATCGCATTAAAGTATATAATGGGAATGTTACTAGAAATGGCGGATAACCCAATACTTGAGAGGCGACACTTAGAAATTGCTATTGTCGCTGTGTCTGCAATAAATAGCTGTGAATACTGCGTTGCCCATCACGGCCCTAAACTGGAGGCTTCAGGTCTACCCCGTGACACAGTGGACAATATATTAAATCAAAATTGTCCTGGGTTAAGCCCATTAGAGTTACTAGTGCGAGACTATGCTGTTCAAGTAACCAGAGATCATAACAGAGTTCGAGACACTCAGTTCAATGAACTAAGAGAACACTTCACTGAAGAGCAGATGGTTGAGCTAACCTTTCGAATAACTTTGTGCACATTCTTTAATAAATTTAATGATGTCATGCAGTTAGAGATGGAAGAAGAGGCATCCCAGTACCACTCAGGTAAGTAATATTTAATTTAAATCGAATATAAATACATAATTTTAGGAGTATACTATGAAAATCTTTATGGCCTCATTTGGGACTGAGACAAACGTATTCGCGCCTATGCCAACAGGCTGGGAAGATTTTGAGGAATGTTATTTTTATAGGCATGATACGCTGTCTCAGCCTTCAAAATTGTTCAACTCACCTATGCATCTTTGGAATAAACGGGCTAAAGAAGATGGTCATGAGGTTATTTGCTCATTGTCCACATTTGCAATGCCTGCCGGTATTACGGTTCGGCATGTTTATGAAGAACTCAGAGATATGGTCCTCGAGGATTTAAGGGCCGCAGGGCCAGTAGATATAGTCCTTTTGTCCCAACACGGCGCGATGATTGCGCAAGGTTATGACGACTGTGAGGGTGACCTTATGGCAGAAATTAGGAAAATTGTTGGCGACAAAGTAATCGTTGGTACTGAATTAGATCTCCACGGTCACCTAACAGATAAAATGATGGATAGCGCAAATTTATTAGTATTCTTCAAGCATTACCCACATGACGATATCGATGAGAGAGCTGATGAATTATATGATTTAGCCATATCGTCTGCAGAAAAGAAAATCACGCCTGTAATGCGTTTTTGGGATTGTAAGATGATTGCATTTTACCGAACTCCAATTGAACCCATGGCAAGTTTCGTGGCGGAGATGAAAGAAAGAGAAAAGGAGCCTGGTGTTCTCTCATTATCTCTATGTCACGGGTTTCCAACTGGGGACATGCCTGACGTTGGCACAAGAATGATGGCTATTACAGATAATGATCCAGATCTTGCCAGTAGTTTAGCTGAGGAATTTGGACAAAAGATTTGGGAGTTACGGGAGGATTTCAGGGTTGACTTCCCCTCAATAGATACAGCCCTTACTTATTCACATGAAAGCAATAAACATCCAATAGTATTAGCGGATATATCTGATAATGCGGGAGGTGGCGCACCATCTGACTCAACTGTTATGCTAAGGGCCGTGCTAGAAAAAGATATGAATGACGTTGCTGTGGGTATTTTTTGGGATCCAGGTGTTGTTAGAATTTGCAAGGCTGCAGGAAAAGGTGCCGTATTAGATCTCTGTTTGGGTGGAAAACATGGGCCAGTTTCTGGTTTGCCTTTAAATATAACAGCAGAAATCATGAATATTACAAGCAACCAAGAGCAAGCTATGGGCGATGGTGATGTGATGATGCCACTTGGCAACTTGATTTGGCTAAAGATGGAAAATAATATCAATATACTCGTCAATGATATACGTAACCAGGCTCTCAGCCGTCTTCCATTTCTAGAGATAGGGATAGAGTTAGAAAAGTTAGGTACGATTATTGTCAAATCATCTAACCACTTCTTTAATAGTTTTGATGTAGTTGCCGAAGAAATAATTCACGTCTCAGGGCCGGGGGCGATGAGTTTTGATAGTGCTACTATCCCCTATAAGAAACGTGATGGAAATTACTGGCCAAAAGTTGAAAATCCGCATAATTAGCATAAATTAGTCGGGTATTTGAAATTTTATATATAAGTTATATATCTTTAATTTTATATTATGTTATAAGCTAATTGAGTACAAAAATGGGCCAGCAAAGATGAAGAGGGTAAGGTAAATGAGCCAATATGATTTAGTATTAAAAGGCGGTCACGTCGTTGATCCGTCTCAAGGTATTGATAAAGTCCAAGATATTGCATTCACAGATGGAAAAGTTGCCAAGATTAGCGATGATATATCTGGAAGTGATGGAAATGATGTTAGGGACGTCAGTAAATCGTATGTTGTTCCTGGCTTGATCGATCTACATACACACGTCTATTGGGGTGGCACTTCTTTAGGTATCGATGCAGACGATTTTTGCAGGCACAACGGCGTCACAACCGCAGTCGATACCGGATCAGCAGGCCCTGGTAACTTTGCTGGATTTCGCAAGCATGTCATCGATAAGTCAGACGCAAGAATTCTAGCATATCTGCACGTGTCTCACGCTGGTGTATATGCCTTTTCAGATAGGGTGATGGTAGGTGAGAGTAAAAACCTTGACTTGATGGATCCAATTACGGCAATCGAAGTAGTAAATGAAAATAGAGACGTAATTGTCGGAATTAAAGTAAGGCTTGGCAGGATTGCGTCAGGGGTTCACGGCACTATTCCCTACGAGTATGCATTACAAGTTGCAGAGGAAACAGGATTACCAATTATGGTCCACATTGATGAGCCTCCACCCTCATATGCTCACATTATTTCTAGACTTCGGAAAGGAGATATCCTGACACACTGCTTTAGACCGTTCCCAAATACACCGATTATGGCTAATGGGAAGGTTCTACCAGAAGTTCTCGAAGCTCGAGAAAGAGGTGTAGTATTTGATATTGGCCACGGTAAGGGTTCGTTCTCTTTTAAAGTAGCCAGATTAATGCTTGAGAATAACTTCCAGCCAGATGTTATTTCTTCGGATGTTCATAAGTTGTGTATTAATGGGCCTGCGTTTGATCAACTTACCACATTATCGAAGTTTTTAATCTTAGGTGTTCCCTTTTATAATGTGATTGAACAGTCAACTGTGAACGCTGCAAAGGCTCTTAATAGGCCAGAACTTGGGACTTTCAAAGTTGGCTCTGTTGGGGATGTTACACTTTTAAGAATTGATAGTGGTGCGTATAACTATATTGACGTTAAGGGTGAGACAGTTGTCGGTGATAAGAAAATCGAGCTCGACGGTGTCGTATTAAACGGGAGGTGGTGGCACTCAGCCTAAACTATAATGAAGAGCTAAGCTTTTTTAAGTGTTCAACTTGAACCTTTCCCATTGCATTCCTTGGTAGTTCATTAAGAAGTAATATTTCTTTTGGACGCTTAAAGCTAGCAACCTTGTCCTTAAATATATTTAAAATATCACCTGGTTTTTTACTTGCGTCATTGAGCACGACTATAGCAATTGGTATTTCACCCCATTTTGCATCATGGCGGCCTACAACAGCACATTCCTTAACCTCCGCAGCATTATTTAAGACGCGTTCAAGTTCGGCTGGATATATGTTTTCACCCCCCGAAATTATGACATGCTTCAATCTGTCGGTGAACCAATAAAGACCGTCCTTATCTTTAATTGCAAGATCGCCTGTTTTAAACCATCCGTCATGAATTGCTTTTTCTGTCTCATCTGGGTTGTTCCAGTAGTATGAAAAGTTATTAGGTGCCTTTACCCAGATTTCTCCAGTTACATTTAGGGGAGCTTCGGACCCGTCGCTTAACATGAGCTTTATTTCTGTATTTAAACCAGATCTTCCGATTGATCCTTCTGTATCGAAAGCTTCATCTGGTTTTTGGTAAATAGTCACTGGACCTGTTTCTGTGGCACCGTAGATTTGTATCATTGGAATACCTCGGCTGTGACTATCTTTTATAAAACTAAGTGGAACATCGGTAGAGCCGATTGCTATTACCCTGAGGTCAGGGAACACTTTGTTATCCCAGTTAATTTTTTTAGAAATTGCCGAAATTATAGTTGGCACACAAACCATTGTCGTAATCCCCGCATTCCTTAATTTTCCAATTGCTACATCAGGATCAAATATGGGTAATAAGGTTACGTGGGCACCAACATAAAAAGCAGGAAACATTTGAATATTAATACCACCCACGTGAAAAAGCGGTAGTAGGTTTAAGATATGATCATTATCTGTCATATTATGGGCATTTACACTAATTATAGCGTTAGAGAGGATTGCATTTTGAGTTAAGACTGCTCCCTTTGGGAACCCGGTTGTTCCAGATGTATAAACAATGAGTAACGGGTCATTTAGGCTACTTATATAGTTTATATTAAATTGCTTTTGCTCTTCATTTTTTAACTCTTCTCGAAATAACTCCGTACCAACTGTCTCACAGTTCAAAGCTCTAAGAATTGACGGCATGTTTTCCTGAAATCGATCTTCGTAAAAGACTACTATCGGACTGCAGTCCTTAATAATCTCATTTAATTCACCAGAACTTAACCTCCAGTTCAAGGGCACCACTATTAAGCCAAGCTTTGCACAGGCAAAGAAAAGTGCCACCTCTAAAGTGCTGTTGGTGCCGTAATAGGCAATTCTGTCGCCATGCTTAAGATTAAAGTCTAAACATAACTTTGCTGTTACTTTTGTAATAAAATTACTAAACTCTAAATACGTCCAGTGCTCGTCATTAAAACTTAAGGCTAGTTTTTTAGGTTGCTGTGCGGCGTGCTCCGTAAACCAGTTGTCCAGTGTCGAAAAACTTTCACTCAAGACTTACTCATCTCGCTCTCCAGACTCGTAAAGTGTCGCTTTTCCTAACATGTCAAGGCACAGCTCACTCGTCCAAGGTAACATCAATGAGCCGCACCTACTGTCTCTGTAGAGACGTTCTAAGTGTAAACTCTTTAACATCGACTGCCCACCACATGTTCTAATTGCCAATTGAGCGATTTTATTTGAGTTTTCCATTACCGTGTACTGTGCCGCCCAAGCTCGCAATAAACTTTCTCGTGAAGGGTAGGGGCCTGCCTCAGTAATTGCTTGGAACCAAATACCTTTTGTCTGCTCTAATATTATGCGCATTTCGGCAACCGCAATTTGTTTGGTGGGATGCATTCTTCGTTTTACGGGGGGAGTCCCTGGCATTTCACCTCGAAGGTATTTGATAGTAAAGTCATAGGCTGCCTGCGATATTCCCATATAGGCTGGCGTCAGGGTCATGAACATATGAGGCCATCTCTTAGCAGCCTTGTGGTACACGCCTGAGGGCATAAGTTTTGCATTATCTGGAACGAAAACATCCTTAAAGATTAAGTTTCTCGAAACAGTTCCCCTCATACCAAGTGGATCCCACTCGCCCTCTACCGAGACACCTTCAGAGTTAGCTGGAATTGCTAAATAAGTCGTATTCATTCTATCTTGAGTTCCAGCAACTTCTGATATTTCGGTGCAAAGTGTTCCATAGTAATTTGCATGGCCAGAAAGTGACGCAAAAATTTTCTTTCCATTTACAATCCAACCATTGTCTACTTTTAACGCTATGGTTTGAAAGGTACTAGAGCCCGCAGCAGCTGAGCCGCCCTCAGAAAAAGGTTGTGCATAAATAGCACCTTCATTTAAAATTCTTTTATAGTGAATTTCTCTCGAGACATTATGCTTCTCTCTATCAGCTCCATCAATATCAAGAGTATCAATTAAATGGCCGCTCCAAAGGCATGATGAGACATGCATGTTGAATGTAAGTGCTGTAGCACCGCAATACCTACCAATTTCTGCAGCGGTAAGCATATATGTCTTAAAATCTGCACCGTGGCCTCCACTAGGTTCAGGGATACAGACACCTATTAAGCCACTCTCAAAGAGATCCTTATAGTTTTCCGTTGGAAATGTTGCCGTCCGGTCGTAGTGAGCAGCTCTTAAGGAAAATTTCTCTTGACCAAGTTTCCTGGCAAGCCTTGTCAGTTTAATTTGCTTACTGTTTAAACCCCAAGCTTTTTCTTCAAATATTGGATGATCTTCTGACATTATTGTAAACCCTGATAAAAATTACTTAAGATTTTATTGGTGCTTTTACCATCTTCAAGATTTGTAAGATGGCCTGCACCAGGTATTTGATGATACTCCGCATATGGAATTACCTCAGCCATTTTTTTCATTGTCTTAGGTGGGGCATTTGTATCTTCCTCACCCGCTATTAAACAGCAGGGTACTTTAAGTGTCTTTATGTCATTTCTTCGGTTAAATGTCACCAAACACTGAATAATATCACGATACGTACTCGAAGAGACAGCCGACATCGAATTTATTGCTTCTTGCTTTACTGTGTCTGTAGCGCTTGAGCCCATAATATCAGGAATAAACTTCACAGCGAGTTCTTTAAGTGTCATTCCCATATCTAATGGTTTCAATCGAGCCTTTATAAAATCATCTTGGAAGGTCTTATCTTTTCCTCCAAATGCCGATGTGGTAGCAATTAATGTTAAGGATTTTACACAATTTGGGTTTCTGATGGTAGTTTCTAAAGCGATCATTCCCCCAATAGATTGCCCACACAGATGTACTTTTGATATATGTAGTGCCTCCATAAACTCGACAAGTTTATCAGCAAAATTTTTAAAACTTAAGTTGGATAGGCTCTTAGAGTTACCGTAACCAGGTAGATTTAACGAGATAACTCTATGAGATCCGCTGAGCTTCTCAAGTTGTGGTTTAAAACTGTCAGAATTGCCACCTATCCCATGAAGAAAAATAATTGGGATTTCAGAATTTCCATAATCTTGATAGGTTATTCCACAGACTTCTTTCATTCCACAAGGGCCCCATCAACCACAACCTTTTTCCCATCAATACTGATGGTGCACCCCATCATTGGCAGATCAAAGTGACCATCTGTAAATCTATTAGCAAATTCATTTGCTCCGGTAGAATAAAGAAAATTCCCGGCTAAAGACCTTAATTCTGTACCGTTTAAGTCTTTCTTATCGTACATAGTTAGTGACTCGTAGCGAGATAGTTTGTTCAGTCCCCAACCCACGTGACTAGTAGCATAACAATTCTTATCTCCAAAAGATGAAAGGTAGTTTGACATTAGTTTCGCATCTGACCCTGTGCCATCAATGGAAACAACATAGTCACTTTCTATCATTAGTTTCACCTCAGATTCAAAGTATTTCTTAAAAGTAAGGTTAATGTCACCATGCTGTAGAACTAATGTTCCATTTACACTTCCTGCTGCTGGAAAGGACACGACTAATCCTCCAGGCCAATGAGCTAATGTCCCAGGTTTATCTGTAAACCCCCAGACACCAACCGTATTGTTTCCTTTCATGTCGACACTTAAGTTGGTTCCTCGGCTACTAGTAACCCTCATTTCTTTTGATTTCCGGCAAAGCCTAGATGCTTCTAAAGTTTTCTGTTTTAGATCTTCAGTTGGCATTAGTCTCGTTAAAATATCTGGGTGTTCATTGGATATAGTCATAATTCTGGTGCCAGATTTAAGAATTTTATGCGTCTGAGCAGAGTGCATAAGTCCCTCAAGAGTTAAATCAACAACAAAGTCAGCATCGCATAAGGCAGTCACTGCTTTATCTTGTTCATTTAGGGCTAAAGAGGCGCCACTAGACCTGATTATCGCCTCTGAGATTGTTCTGGGACTTGTTACCTTAATTGAGTAAAAGGGTACGCCCATTCTACTCAATGCTAGCTCTGCAAGATTGCAATTAAGTTCTCTGCTTTGTGTTTCTGATAAGATTATAGCTGTTTCAGATGGGTTTAACTTGCAAGATTTAAAGATACTTTCAAAACTATCTATCCAATGCAATTCTATACGATCACTTAACATATTTATTCCTTCAGAACTTTTTGCACTTGGCACTATCAGTATATAATTATAACGATACAACAATATAGTAAATTAAAGGTAAATTATTTTTAAAAAAATTTAAATTATATCTTTTTTGAAAACAAATTTATTTTAGATAAAACCTTATTTAGTGTTAAGACCTCTTTGCTCTAAGATTGCACTCACCCCAGGCATAGCGCCGCGAAACTTTATATATAAATCTTCCGCAGGGCTTGATCCACCAGATGAGTAAATACAGTCATGAAGTAATTGCGCCGTTGTACTATCAAAAGGATCTCCAACCTCAGTAAAGGCCATAAATGCGTCAGAATCCATAACCTCTGACCACATATATGAATAGTACCCCGAAGAGTAACCATCACCAGAGAAAATATGAGAAAAGTTTGGAGTTGCGTGTCTCATTCCTATCGCTTCGGGCATATTAAGTTCTTTTAAAACTCTGTCTTGTAATTTTATAGGATCAATTTCACTTCTCTGTTCGTGGAAGGTCAAATCCACTAAAGCAGATGATATGTATTCGACTGTTGAAAACCCCTGGTCAGCATTTCGTGCCTTGAGGAGTTTTTGGACTAGGGAAGGTGGCATTGGTTCCCCTGTCTCAAAGTGTAAAGCAAACATGTTTAAGACCTCAGGAACTTCGAGCCAATGTTCAAATAACTGGCTGGGTAGCTCCACGAAATCGCGAGACACTGAAGTACATGAAATAAATGGGTATGTAACATCTGAAAGCATGACATGCAGTGCGTGACCAAATTCGTGAAAAAGGGTTGCAGCATCTTGAAAGCTTAAAAGACATGCTTGATTAACTTTTGGTTTTGTGAAGTTACAGACATTTATTGCTACGGGATGTTCTAAGCCATCAAACTTTGATTGACCTCTCAGAGATGAGCACCAAGCTCCAGATCTTTTGGACGATCGCGCGTAGTAATCTCCAATAAAGATTGCGACATGCTTTCCAGACCTGGTGACCTCCCAAGCTTTTACATCTGGGTGGTAAAGATCCAATTTGATTGGTTTAAACTCAAGATTGAATAATTTATTTGCACAGTGAAAACTTGCGTCAATCATTTTTTCTAGCTGGAAGTACGGCTTTATTTCAGTTTCGTTTAAGGAGTACTCAGTTTGCTTATATTTTTCAGCATAATACCGCCAATCCCAAGCTTCAAGTGCTTCAGTATTTCCATCTTTAAGCATAATTTTTTGTAAATTTTTTGCGTCAATGTTAGCTTTCTTTTTTGCTGGCTCCCATACAGCCATTAAAAGATCACGGACCCTTTTTGGATTTTTAGCCATCTGATTTTCAAGCTTAAAGTCAGCAAAAGAATTATATCCTAGTATATTAGCCCGCTCAGTTCTTAATGTGAGCGTTTCTTTTGCAATATTGATATTATCGGTGTCACCACCGTTCATCCCCCGACTACTCCAGGCTAGGTATGCTTTTTCTCTAAGTTTTCGACTTGAAGAAAATTGAAGGAATGGTTCAAGTATGGATCGGCTTAACGTAAGTGCATACCCCTTAACGTCACGGTCTAATGCCGCTTGGGACATTGAGTTTATTACGAACTCTGGCAACCCCTCCAGATCACTCTCATCTAAACTAAGACACCAGCTACTTTCATCTGAAAGAAGGTTTTGAGAAAATTCAGTTCCTAACTCAGCAAGATTTTGCATTATGTCAGTATACCGTTTTTTCTGTTTTTCGCTTAAGACTGCGCCAGCACGCTTAAACATCTCATAGTAAAGCTCACTTACTCTGATTTGCTCTTTAGTTAAATTAGATTCATTCCGTTTTTCATAAACTAAAGAGACACGTTCCCACAGTTTATTATTTGTTAAAACCTTTGAGTTAAAAGCTGCAAGCATTGGAGATATTTTTGTTTGAATACTATTTCTTTTTGGATTGCTGTCTGTCCCTACTAAATTAAAAAAAATTCTTGAAACTTGATCAAGTTCTCGATCACCTCTTTCCATTTCCTCTATCGTATTTTCAAAGGTCGGGGCCTCTAGATTATTTGAAATTTTTGTAAAATTAGTTTCGGCATTTTCCATGGCTTGCTTAAAAGCCTCTTCAAAATCGGCATCATTAATCATTGAGAACAGCGGAACTCCGTACGGAGAGTCCCAAGGGGCCAATAGAGTATTTTTCATTTAATTTCTCCACTACATACTAATGTTAGATTTTTAAAAGGGGAATTAATTCTAAGTGTTGTTATCAAGGACAGCGGACAATGACTAGTAAGAAGAGTAGAATTTTGTAGTCAAGTTTAGTTGGTCGGAGTATTAACGAACATACTAGGTTACTTCATTAGGTTTAGTTTGTAGGGCAAGTAGTCAGTTGGCGATTATTAAATATTTAAATTACTTTTTTTAGGGTGTGTTACTTGAAGAGTTTATTACCATTAGTCATTAGTCTTTCATTGTTTCCGTATGGTTGTTTTGCCACAGAATTTTCATTTGGTTGCTGGAGAGGGGTAGAGAAAATGGTTGGGGTTTGGGATGACTCAAACAAAACTATTTTACTATATGGCAATAAATTCTCATTAATACGTGCCAGTAAAGACATGGTTCAATTTAACTTAGTTAGCAGTACTGAGCATGTTGAAATCCTAATAAAGGCCAATGGAAGTTATAGTGAGAAACATGGCGACCTACCGTGGAAAACTTTCAAAGAGGTAGACTGTATCTTGAATTTCAAAAATCTTTAATTCTTATTTTAACTATTACTTTTAATGATGTAGCAAAATAAAAATTTATCTATAAGTTTACTCTTACAAATTAATTGACATTATACTTTTAGAACAACATTTCCAATAATTGTTTTTGCTTCTACCATCTCGTGAGCAGTGGAAATCTCACTTATTGGTAAAACTTTTCCTATAGCAACTTTAAACTTTCCAGCCTCACATAACTCTTGAAGATCCCTTTGGCATTGCTTTTCCGCTTCTAAGGGTAAATTGAAGCTTTGTATTAAGTTAATTTGACCGCCTTTTGCGGCTAATTTATAATATGGAAAGGTTGGATTAGGTACTGTTGTTGATGAGTATGCAGCAATTATACCATTGGGTTTAAGTAGATCTATGTCGGTTTCTATATTGCCTCCAAATTCAATCTCGATAATACGGTCGACGCCCAAACCTTTGGTGATATCCATAATTTCTTTTTTAAAGCTAAGATCATGGCGGTTAACCACGTGATGAGCACCAGCATCTAATGCATGTGACATCCGTTCTTTTGATCCTGCTGTCGCAATAACTGTGGCACCAAACTGAGAAGCTAACTGGACAGCAAAATTCCCAACTACACCACCCGCCCCTTGAACCAGAATTAACTTATTATCAATAGGTCCATCTGCAAAAACAGCTCTGTGTGAAGTTCTTAATGGCACCCCTAAGCATGCACCTTCCTCAAATGTAACATTATCTGGCAATTTGGACACTTGGGTTGCTGGTACCGCAATAAATTCTGCCGCAGTTCCAAAAGCCCTTCCAGGTCCTGCATAACCACCTTGTGCATTCCAAACCCATACATCGCTTCCAATTAAGTCTGTAGACATATTTCTTCCAACCTTTACAATTTTTCCTGCTCCGTCTGAATGGGGAATAATCAATGGAAATGGTAAGTTTTTATTTTGCCATCCGGCACGACGTTTTACATCTGATGGATTTATTCCAGATGCTTTAACTGAGATCAGTACTTCATTGGCGGTAGGCTTTGGAGTTTCTAATTCATCGTTAATTAAGACGTCTCTCGCTGTACCCGTTTTTTTATAATATGCGGCTTTCATTAAGTTCTCTCCTTAAATGCTTTAATCAATAGAGCTACCACTGATGCCAAACCGCATATCCCAACTGAGTAAAATGCATATTTGTAGCCATAAGATATTGCTATGAGGCCAAACAGGAGAGGAGCCAGCATATACGTTATGAATGTAAAGAAAGTAGACGCTGATGTGGCCTCACTAACGTCATGGTTATGAGCTACGTTAGTAACTTCTGTCATAAATAACCCATTCCAGCTAGCAATAGACACTCCAATCAACGCCATCGCTGGGAATAAGAAAAATGGAGAAAAATCATTATTTAAAATTGTTAGAATATAAATTCCAAATGGTCCCATTAAGCCTAATACTATTAAGACAGAGCGAGGTGAAAAAAATCGATCAGCTAATACGCCAACAGAAATTCGACCCGCAAAACTAGCAACTTGCATGGTAGCGTAAAGTCCGCCAACGAGAACCAAAGGCATCTTTAATTCGGTCATTAAATATGTAGTCAGAAAGGTAAAAACCCCACCCTGGATTGACGCATAGCCTATACTCACAAACGTAATTAGTGGTAAACCAGGAATTTTATTTAAGACTTTAAAAGGACTTAGTAGGTTTAAGGGATTAAATAAATTAAAAAATTTGAACTTAACCCTCTCTTTTGAATCGTTAACCCTCCCTTTTACTATTGTAAGAAACAATCCGGTTGCTACTGCCGGCAATACAATTACTAGGAGAGCAATTTCCCAACCATATAAACTTGCAATGCTACCTCCAGCCAGTCCAGCTAACGCTCCACCTACTGGAACACCTGCCATGCGAATAGAAAAAAGTGTTCCCCATAATCTTTTGGGCGTATGAGCAGCTAAAATCTGACTTCCTGCGGGTGCTGTAATAGCATATCCAAAACCCATTATTACGGCCGCGGCAAATATAAGAAAAGGCTGATGAAAGAATAGTAACATGGCGCCAAACGGAGCTAAGAAACAACCAAATATTAAGGCTCTAACTGGACCAAAACTAGGTAAAATAACATTATTTGCAGAAAAAAACCAAACAGACCCAAGTCCACTTAAGCCTCCGATTATACCAACTGTTTCAGGGGATAAACCTGCTTCTGAGATATAAAGTGGTGCTAGAACTAATTTTCCGTGGTTTATTATGGCTAGTGCCATTTGTGGAAATAANACACACAGAAATGGCAGCCATACTTTACCCATTTAGTTTAAATCCTATNGCTCTCTAACATACTGGAGTAATTATCCAGGTGCGTGTTCGTNACAATATCTAGCTATATCTGCATGTGTAGCAAGCCATACGTCCGGATGAGAGCTAATGTGCTGTAAGAGTTCCTCTAAGACCTGAATTCTGGATCTATGACCTATAAAGTGAGGATGCATAGTTAAAAGAAATAACCCATTGTCAGCATAAGCACCATCAAACTCACGTTTGAATACTTCGAGCACACCAGATGGAGGAGTGTAAGGCCTAAGTCCTGTAAAACGATCCATTGCCCAGTAAGGGGCATCGTCTCGTATCCATTCAACAGGTAACTCAACTACTCCGGTAGGTTCACCGTTCTCTAAAATCTCGTATGGATCATCATCAGCCATAAGAGAGCTATCATAGATAAGGCCCATTTCACGAGTAATTTCCATCGTATGTTGCGAGAAATCCCAAGAGGGTGTTCGAATGCCAACTGGCCGCACACCTGTTATTTCCTCTAACTTATCGGCAGAACGCATTTGTAGCTCTCGTTCATCCTCGGGCGCTAATGCACTGTTAAGTTCGTGGATCCAGGAGTGAATGGCTACTTCGTGACCCTCTGCAATAACCCGCTTTTGTTCATCCGGATAAAGCATTGCAATTACAGCTGGAACAAAAAATGTTGCTTGAGCATGATATTTTTTCAGGACATCTAATACTCTTGGCACCCCAACACGATTACCGTACTCACCTTGACTTAATTTTCCTGGTGAGTGATGGCCCCACCTTAGAGTTTGGGTTTCATGGTCAGAGTCAAAAGAAAGTGCAACAGCTACTTTGGCCCCATTTGGCCATTGAGCAGGCTTCATACTTTTTCCAGCACGGATTTTGTTAACGACACCTCTCCATTTTTCTTCCGGCCACCGCCAGCTTTCTGGTTGTTCTGGGATTATGTGCCCTGTGTCCTTACTCATGGGGATCTCCTCTGGGTGATTGGTTATATTTATGGTTTGGAGGTACTATGTATTATAACATGCTACAGAGTGCTCTCCATCTGTATTAATTAAGGGTGGTGGCGATTGTAAGCATTGATCTGTTTTTTTCGGGCATCGTGTTCTAAAGCTACACCCTGATGGAAGATTACTTGGGTCTGGTGGCTCACCTTCAAGCCAAAAGTTTTCTGTTACCTTTTTACCGCCAATGACAGGAATAGCTGATAATAATGACTGAGTGTAAGGATGCCTTGGATCAGAAAAAAGCTTCTCCGTTTCATTGATTTCAACAATTTTTCCAAGATACATAACAGCTACACGATCACAAATCATCCGCACAACTGATAAATCATGGCTAATAAATATATAGGTAAGATTAAACTGCTTTTGAAGATCAAGAAATAAATTCAAGATTGTTGCTTGCACAGATACATCCAGCCCTGAAGTTGGCTCATCCAGTACTATAAGGCTAGGATGTAGAGTTAAAATCCTTGCAAGGCCTATTCGGCGCTGTTGACCTCCAGATATTTCGTGTGGGTAGAGATCGAGGTGTGCTTCTGGAAGATTGACAGCTTTTAAAATTGCTTTTACGCGCTCCTCACGCTCATCTTTTGTAAGAGTTGTGTGAATCTCCAGCGGTTCATGTAATGATTTCCCAATTTTCCACCTTGGATCAAGTGAAGCGCCAGGATCTTGGTATGTATATTGGAGCCTACGTCTTAATTGTCTAGATTCAGAGGGATTAAGATGACCAATTTCACTCCCCTCAAAGTTAACTGATCCTTCTGTTAGCTTATGTATTCCCATAATGGTTTTACCAAGGGTTGATTTTCCACAACCAGATTCCCCGACAACCCCTACGATTTCTCCCTTATTAACTGTTAGAGAGACATTATCTAAAGCTTTCAACCAGCCAGTTTGTCGGTTCCATGAGTTGTTTATTGGAAACCATTTGGAAAAATTCTTTACACCTAAAATAGGCTCCCCTGTTGGAATTTCTACTTCACCTAAATTATCATTTATATTATTTGATGACATTTTTTGTTTCCTTAGCCGATGCTGATTTGCTATTAAAGCATCTTAGCATATGTCCTTTTTTTGGCCACGTAACCTCTGGTCTTAGTTTAGCACATTCACTCTTAGCCACCTCACAACGAGGGTGAAAACGACATCCTGATGGTGGATTTATTAGTGCAGGGATTTGACCAGGTATTCCCTTTAAATCTTGAGAGTTATTTGGTAAACTTTGTAAGAGTTTTTGTGTATAAGGATGACGTGGCTGAGAGAAAAAATCTTTTGAAATAGCTGTTTCCACCTCTTGCCCTGCGTACATCACAGTTATCCTATCACATATCTCGTAGGCAGCACCTAAATCATGTGTGGTAAACAAGACTGAGACACCTCTATCTACAGCTACGCTCCGAAGTAACTTTAAGATTTGCGCTTGAATGGTTACATCAAGGGCTGTCGTAGGTTCGTCAGCTATAATCATCCTTGGTTCGGGCAGTAGCGCCATTGCTATCATAAGGCGTTGTCTTTGACCTCCTGACACTTCGTGAGGATATTTTCGTAAAATTCCCTCTGGGTCAGGAAGTTGTACAGTATGGAGAAGATCAATAATCCGTTTTCTATCTGTTATTTTCCGTGATTTTTTGTACCTCGTGAAGTATTTTCCTTTAACACTGTCAGGTGATTTCCACTTCATTAAATCCATCATTTGAGCGCCAATAGTAAATACTGGGTTAAATGATGTAAGGGGATCTTGAGGTATAAAAGTTATAAGTTTACCGCGAATATTATCGGCAAGGTCTTTTGATGAGAGTTTAAGCAATTCATTATTATCAAAACTTATTTTTCCAGAAGAAATCCTAGCTGAATTTTTTGGTAATACACCCAAAATAGCTCTAGCCAAGGTTGTTTTTCCACATCCAGACTCACCTACCAGACCGACAATTTCTCCAGACATTATTTCAAAATTAACTTTATCTAAGACTTTTGCTAAACCCTGCTCTGTGTCAAATCCGACCTCCAAGCCCTTAACCGACAATAATGTGTTATCCACCTTTACTCCTCCGAGTCCGAGGATCAAGTATGTCACGCAATCCATCTCCAAGCAGGTTGAACCCCATAACAACAAGGAAAATCGCAATCCCAGGTGCTGCGGCATACCACCATGCTTCAGGTAGAAACTCTCGGCTCTCAGCGATTGTTCTTCCCCACTCTGGACTTGGAGGAGGGGGGCCTAATCCTAAAAAGCCAAGTGCTGCAGCTGTTAAAATAGTGCCTCCCATACCGATAGTTGTTCGTACGATAATAGAAGACGAAATATTAGGAAGAACGTGTAAAATCATTACCCTACTTGGAGATGCACCAAGTGCGATTGATGCTTCAACATAAGGCTCATTTAAAGCGGATCGTGTTTCTGCATAAACTAGCCTTGTCCAAAACGGCCAATATGTTGCAGAAAGTGCTAAAATAACATTTTGAATGGATGGCCCCAGTGTTTGAGCAATAGCGATTGCTAGAATAATCTGCGGAACTGCAAGAAAGATATCTGATACACGCATTAATGCGTCGGAAACCCAATTCCGATAATAACCTGCTAGCAAGCCTATTGGCACACCGATGATTACAGATACACTAATAGCAATTAATGCAATCGCTATTGTGATGCGCGCTCCATATAAAAGCCTTGAATATATGTCAGATCCCATTCTATCAGTTCCAAAAAAATGTTCTGAACTTGGTCCCTGTAACCTTTCTGGTGGATGAAATTCAGTAATGTCTGCGGGGTGGGTTGCAAGAATTGGTGCAAAAATTGCAACCAAAATCAAACCTAAGATAAGAAAAACTCCTATCGCCGCTGTACGGTCTTGGAATATTTTTTTAATTAAAAATTGGACTGTTTCAAACATTAAAGCTCACTCCTAGGGTCCATTACACCTTGAAGAACATCTACCAATAGATTGATAAGAATAAACATAGTGCCAGTAATTAATGTGAATCCCATAATTGCATTATAATCTGAGTTCATTATTGATTGAACAGCATAAAGACCAAGACCTGGCCAGTCAAAAACAGCTTCAACCACCACGGTACCAGCAAGTAAAAGGCCAAATATAAGCCCTATTTGTGTGACTGTACCAATTAACGCATTCCTAAGGATGTACTTCCAAATAATAATTCGCTCTGGGAAACCCATAGCCTGCTCATATAAAACGTAGTTCGAGTTAATTGCATCGAGTACGCCGGCTCGCGTAAATCTCATTATAGTTGCCATCGCAGGGAAAGCTAGAGTTGCAACAGGCAGGACTAGATGACTAAATGCGCTCCCAAAAGATTCCCAGTCGCCCACTAGCAAACTGTCTATTAAAAAAAATCCGGTAATATGATCTGGGCCCCAACCATCAATTCTTCCTTGAAGTGGAGTCCACTGAAGTTCCATTGCAAAGAATAGTTGAAATAATATAGCTAACCAAAAACTAGCAATTGCAAGACCAGATACCGTTATTAATCGAAGAATATGGTCTGCAATTGAATTTCTGTAAACTGCTGCGATTACGCCCAACGGGACACCTAGTAGAGCAGAAATTAAAACAGAAACAAAAGTCAGCTCCAATGTAGCAGGTAATCGCCCCAACAAATCATCCGAAATTGGCCGTTGAGTGTATAGACTAATTCCTAAGTCGCCTTGAAATGTGCCCAACACATAATTTATAAATTGAATATATAGCGGTTTGTCAAAACCATATTGTGCTCTAAGATCTGCAATTTGCTCATTTGTTGCATTATCTCCAGCTAGAAACGCTACTGGGTCAGCAGGAATAATATGGCTAATGGTGAAAACTAACAACAATAGACCAAATACCGTCGGAAAGAACCAAACTAGCCTATTAAATATTAAGTATAAAATTCGCATAATTTTGTCTAATCTGTAAATAATTTTATTAATTTTTTAGTATAAATTTTAAGTTTGTGTAAGGAGCAGCCAACTATCAGCTGCTCCTAGGAAGTATTTAGTCTTCGAAGTAAACCCAACGCATTTCTTGGGCGTTTCCGATCGGTGAAAAGCGAACACCTTTAACATTTTTGTTATAAGGTCCGAACCAAACAGTATTATAAACAAAAATACCGCCAGCATCATCCATCACCATCTTCGCTGCTTTCTTATAGTTTACAGCTCTTTTGGCTTGATCTGGTTCGACACGCGCTTCATTTAATAGCGCATCTACTTCAGGATTACAGTACCATGAATTGTTTCTGGCACCGATTTGATCACAAGAGTAAAGCTCACCAATCCAATTATTTGGATCTGCATAATATGTAGATTTCCAAATAAATAGTGAGTCGTACATTTGCTGTTCGTCTCTCATTTTCTTAGAAACTACTGACCATGGCTCTTCAACAATTCTAGTTTTTAGACCAAGTTTTGTTAGGCTGTTTTGGAATAAAGCGGCAGCTTGTCCAGTTTGCCCGTAGCCAGCTAGTGCACCAAGAACGAATTCAGGAATAGGCTTCTTTACCTTTGCAAGGTATTCACGCGCCTTATCCATATCGTAAGTGTAGCCTTTTTCATCTGTAGGATTTCCCCAGATATTATTAGGCATTGGAGCAGGGTTTCGTGCTACAGAACCACCTAATATGTCATTTATAAATGAATCGTAGTCAAAGGCATATGAAAGAGCTTTTCGGAAATTAATGTCCTGCATTATTTCTCGATTGTGATTTAAAATAACATAAAAAATGCGCATAGATTCTTCTACTTGTACATTTACATTATCAGAGGCTTCTAAGCGCTTAACTTGATCTTGTGGAAGGTATCCATCTGTTCCATGAAAATCCCCATTCATTAACCCGAGTACTCGAGAATTAATCTCGATTACGGTTCTAAATTCGATTTCATCAAGATACTTGTCACCCCAACCCTTGAAGTGATTTTTAAAGCGTTTCGCCGAGAAACCTATTGCTGGATCATATCTGTCAAGCTCAAAAGAACCAGACCCTGCGTCATTTTGAGAAAGCCATTTAGCTCCTAAGTCTCCATCAACCTCATGTGATTGTACGAGAGATGAGTTTAAAACATGGATTGCAGGTACTGTTGCTAGAAAAATAGAGGACGCTTCTACTAGGTTAAACTGCACTGTGTGCTTATCAATAACTTTTGTAGATCCTGGTAAAACTGATTTAGTAAAAAGTGAGTAAGCACCCTTTTTTAGAGCCAGTATACGTTCAATCGAATATACAACATCGCTTGCTTCTACTGGTGATCCATCATGAAAAGTAGCACCTTTATTTAAATGAAAAGTGTATGAAGTTCCGTCTTCCGAAATATCATAACTGTCAGCTAACCATGGAGATAGCTTTGGTGGATTGTCTAACCATCTCAGCAACCCATCATAGAGATTAATACGATAAGCAACACGGCCAACGTCGTATAACGCGTGTGGGTCCATAGTATCATAAGGTGAAGAGTTCGCAAAAATAAACTTATTTTTTGCCTCCAAACCCGTTGGAGTGATCATTGCTCCCCCCAGTATTAAAGCCATAACAAGAGTCATGCTTTTTATAATATTAAGCTTAAACATTATGTTTTTCCTTTCTTTAGTGTTAATTTTAGTTAACGATTCCACTGAAATCCATCAATGGTAATATCTTGCCCGGTAATGAAGTTAGGCTCAGATAAGGCGAGAAAACTTACTAGCTCCGCAACATCTGTTGGGGTTCCAACACGTTTTAGAGCAATACCTTTTACTAATTCAGGTTCGCGTTCTGCGATAACAGCATTCTTAGTGATTTCAGTCTTTATTAGACCTGGGCATACCGCATTTACTAGTATGTCTGGACCTAATTCCTTGGCCAATGCTCTCGTCATTCCAAGTATCCCTGCTTTTGCAGAAGTATAAGAGAACTTTGATACTGCGGCGGTTACCCCGCCACTATGTGCATTCAGCGATGACATTGAGACAATTCTTCCCCATTTTGCTTTAAGCATATATGGTGCAACTGCTTGAATATAGTTGAAACAGCTTTTTAGGTTAATGTTCAATGTTGTGTCGTATTCATCTTCAGTAATCTCTAAAATGCCCTTTGGATTTGCCTTTCCTGCATTATTAACGAGGACATCAATTCTGCCAAACTTTAAAAATGCATCAGAAGCTATTTCTTTTGCTCTCTTATGATCTGAGACATCCGCAACAAAGGTTATGCAGGAAACTCCTAGTGCCTCAATTTCTTTTTTAGTATCTGCCATTTCTTTTTCGAGGAGATCGACCAAAACAATGGATGACCCTAGGCTTGCCAATTTAAGTGCGCATCCTCTACCTATCCCTCTAGCACCACCGGTTACTACTGAAACTCTATTTTCTGATATCGACATTACTAAAAATTGTCCCTATTTATTTTTTTATAAATATATTTTGTATATATAAAACTTGACAAATAAATTGAATATAAGTCAATAGTTAATTTTTAATTGTGAATATTGGTTCACATATATGAACACTGAAGGTAAAATGACAAACAATGGTGTTAAATCAGCTGTACGCACTCTTAGAATATTGGAATTCTTTGAGTCTGCAACGGTACCAGTCTCATTAGGTGACCTCAGTTCGAATCTATGTCTACCTAAGAGCTCTGCGCACAACTTGGTGTATACCTTGATTGAGGAGGGGTACTTACAAAAAGTGTCTCATAACTCTTTTGAATTAAATTCAAATATAAAGAGGTCGGTTGGTTGGGTTGGCGGTATGGACGGAGTGATCAGGCGTGCTGCGGCAAAGGAGATGGATCGTCTTCTAGTTCTTTTTGAAGAAAGCGTAGTACTAGGGGTTCCAAATGATAAATACGATGTAAAAATTACAGGGTTTCGGCAATCTTCTCAATTAATGAGTTATTCACTTTTAAAATCTCCTATTATTCCCGGTTGGTGTACCTCACTTGGGCATGCAATTCTTTCCTTTCTACCTGAAGACGAAAGCTATAAATACATTGATAATGTCTCCAAAGTTTCGCTAACTCCAAAGACCTTAACTTCAACAATTGCTATAATGAATCGTTTGCGAGTTTGTCGTCATAGGGGGTATTCATTAAGTATTGATGAAAGATTTGAAGGAGCAAGTGGAGTAGCTGTTCCAATTCTTGATGAGTCCGGTTTGCCAAGAGCTGCACTTAATATGGTGATGTTAACCCCACGTTTTTTTAAGCGTAAAGATATTATCATTCAAGAAGTTAAGAAATCAGTAAAAACGATAGAAAATGTATTATTTAAAAAACATGACAACAATAACATTAGACAGCTTAGTGTAAGGTAATAAAATGGCATATAGAATAGCAGTAGATATCGGTGGAACGTTTACGGATTTTTGTGTTTTCAATGAAGAGAACTCGTCTTTGAGTACACATAAAGTTCTTTCAACCCCCAACAAACCAGGATCAGAAATAGTTTTGGGTGTGACTGAACTTGAGGAAAAGGGAGTGTTAGTTCCCACTGAGGTTTCTTGGTTTAGTCATGGAACAACTGTTGGAATTAATACGGTTATTCAAAGGTCAGGTGCAGAACTTGCTTTATTTGTTACAAGTGGTTTTGAAGACGTCTTGGAAGTTGCAAGACTTAAAGTCCCAGACCCTTACAATATATTTTCTAGGAGAGCTGACCCTTTAGTTCCCAGAGAAAGAGTTTTTGGAATTTGTCAACGAACGTTAAAAGATGGAAGTGTTGATTCTGAATTAAATGAAGAAACAGTAAAGAAAGCTATTAAATCTGCTAAAGATATGGGTAGTGATACAATAGTAATAGCTTTACTGCATAGCTATGCCAACAATAAGGATGAGCGACGTATTAGAGAAATAATAAACTCAATCGAACCGGAGATGGCAGTTACTTTATCATCTGATGTTTGGCCAGTTATAAGAGAATACGAGCGCACAGTAACAACAACCGTAGCAGGCTATGTGCAGCGTCGTGTTGCTAACTATTTAACAGCATTTCAAAACGCTCTTAAAACAGCTGGAATTCCAGCGATCCCGATGATTGGTAAGTCAAATGGGGGAGTTATGACGGCGGAGCTAGGGAAAGCTGATCCAATTTCTATGTTATTATCTGGAACAGCGACTGGTGTGATTGGTGCTGCAGAGATTGCAAAAAAAGTTGGCGTTAATAGTATCCTAAGTTTCGATGTAGGAGGCACTAGTGCTGATGTTGCTGTTATAAGTAACGGCGAACCAGCTTACAGTAGTGGCGAGATGGTTGGTGATTTTCCAATATACGTACCTACCGTTTCGGTTACGTCCATTGGAGAAGGTGGAGGCTCAATTGCATGGGTTGACGATTTTGGAGTCTTAAAAGTTGGTCCTGAAAGTGCGGGTTCAAACCCCGGACCAGCTTGTTATGGGCAAGGAGGAAAAAAACCAACAATTACTGATGCTTTCTCTGTGTTGGGTTTGTTGGGTGAAGGAAAACTAGGTTATGGTAAAGTTGAGCTGAACATATCAGCGGCAAGGGAGGCATTACAGCCGTTAGCTGAAGCTTTATCTATGGATATTGAGAAAACAGCTCAAAGTATTATCGATGTTTCTGTATCTGGAATGTTTTTGGAAACGACTAAGTTATTATCAAGATTTGGTGCAGACCCTCGAAGCTTCAGCTTACTACCCTTTGGTGGAGCAGGTCCAATGATTGGATGTTTTCTTGCCAGAGAGTTGGGGTTAAGAGAAGTCATTGTGCCTCCGACACCTGGCGTTTTGTCTGCCTATGGTGGATTAATTGCGGACATACGAAATGACTTTATTAGAACTGTAATGATTGATTTGGATCAAGTTGGTCTTTTAAAACTTCGTGAGACAGCAAAATTTTTGGAAAAGGAGGCAACTAATTGGTTGCGTAAAGAGCAAGGTTTTGATGGTGAGTCAAAGCTTGATTGGTCGGCTGATATGCGTTATCGTGGTCAGTCGTATGAAATAGAAACTGCTTTCGAAAAAGATGATTTAAGCTCATCAGACATTGAAGGATTGGCTAAACTATTTCATGATGCACATCACTCTATTTATGAGCATTCCGATCCAAGTGCTGAAATTCAAATAGTTAATCTTAGGCTAGTTATTTCTGGTGAAGTGCCAAAACCGAAGTTTTTGACGCACCCTGAACATAAACAGCTCGCCAAACCCTTGATGTCGCACACTATTTACTTAGGTGGAGCTGAATTTAATGCATCTTTATTTGAAAGAGACACGTTGGAACCAGGTCATTATTTTACTGGCCCAGCAATTATAAGTCAAAATGATACGACAACGGTAGTCTTACCTGATTTTGACGTAAAAGTTGATCAATTTAAGAACTTGATTATTAGTAAAAGGACAACAAGCAATGGCGATTGATAAAATTACCCTGGAAATATTGAAAAATCATACCAGAGCAGCTGCAGAAAGTATGGCATTTACTCTTTATCGCACAGCTCATTCAACATTTGTTAAAGAAACTGAGGATTTTACAACTGGATTGACTACTCCTACAGGAGAAACTTTTGCCACCCCAACAGAATTGGGAGCGACTTGGTTTGTGGGCCTTAACTATTCCGGTGCCATAAAGTTAATAGACGATTATAAGCCAGGTGATATATGCATGACGAATGACCCATATTCTGGGTTTGTTTGTACTCATCCCCCGGACATGCATATCTGGAAGCCGATATTCCATAAAGAAGAACTCGTGGCGTTTTCTGTTGGCCATATTCATAATACTGACGTGGGTGGAGCTGTCCCAGCTTCTTTATCACGCTCTCTCTCTGAGGTTCATCAGGAAGGGGTTCGCATGCCTCCAATGAAAATTTTAGAAGAGGGTAAATTAAATCAAAAAATGCTAGACGTTTTCCTTACTAATGTTCGAGCACCAGAACAGAATTGGGGTGACTTAAAGGCTCAAATTGCTGCATGTAATACTGGAGAACGTAAAGTTCATGAGATGATTGATCGTTTTGGAGTTGATACATTTAGAAATGGTGTTGGTGACTTATTAGATTATGCCGAACAGCAAGCCAGAGCAATTATTTCTGATTTACCAGATGGAGAGTATGATTTTTCAGAATATATCGATGAGGATTCTGTTAACGGTTGGCCTTGTCGGCTGCGATTATTGTTAATTATCAAAGGTGACGAGTTAATTCTTGACTTTACTGGCTCAGATCCTCAGCTAGAGAGTTCTATGAATATGCCCACTGGAGGGGATCCAAGGCATGTTTTGATGATGGTTGGAGTGGTATATGTTCTATATTCTCTAGACCCACGTTTATACCTAAATTCAGGAATTACGCGAGCATGTAAATGTATATTACCTTCTGGTACTATAGTGAACCCAAGTTTTCCTGCTGCGGTAGGTATGCGTACATTGTCGTGCAATAGACTACATGGTTTGACCTTTGGTGCCTTTGCAAAAGCTATACCAGATCGACTAATGGGAGCGCCCGCTAGTGGAGGGCCAATCCTAAATGTTAATACTACGGACACTCTCACTGGACGGAGAATTATGGCGGCTGTTAATCCAATGACAGGCGGATCAGGTGGCACAAAACTTGCTGATGGAACAGACGGTTCAGGAGCCAACTCTGGATTCCTTAAAAACTCACCTGTTGAGGTAAATGAAGTCGAGGCAGGTATAAAAGTCCACAGTTACGGATTGAGTAAGGACTCTGCTGGACCTGGCGAACATAGAGGTGGTCTTGGAACTGATTTTATTTTTGAGGCACTTTCTCCAAATACAAAAGTAACTGCGAGGAATCGGGATAGAACTCGTTTTTCTGGGTGGGGTATTTCTGAAGGAAAGGCTGGTGGCGCCTCAAAATTTATACGAAACCCTAATACAGACAAAGAGTTTAATCTGCGAAATACTGATATTTTATCCCTCGATCCAGGAGATAAAATCCATGTAACTTGTGGTGGAGCTGGTGGATGGGGGAATGCCTTAAATCGAGATCCCGAAAGTGTTTTACTTGATGTGAAACGAAACTGGGTTTCAGTTAACAAAGCGCGATTAGATTATGGAGTTGTTATTGTTTCTGGAGAATACAATTTACCAATTGTAGATGTTAATGAGACTAAAAAACTAAGGAGTACTATGAGGATCTCAGAAACACCAAACCAATCATTTTACAGTCTCTGTGACTCTCGAATTGAATATGAGAAAGTTTGGACCAAGACAAATTATGATGTTTTAACAAAATGTCTGGCGAATTTGCCGGTTACATGGAGGTTCTATGCAAAACACCGAATTTTTGCAGAAATTGAAAAATGGGATCCGTTGGACTCAAAACGATTGAATGGTGTTGCAATCAAAGCAACTTACAACAAAATGTTAAAGGAGTTTCCAGATTTAGAAAGAAAAAAAAGCACATAGTTTTTGGTTGAAATTTAATGGAGATAATCAAATGAAAATTAATTTTGAGGGATCCACAGTACTAGTAACTGGCGGTGTTAGGGGGATTGGGCGTTCGATTGTTAGAGAATTCGCTACAAATGGGGCCAAAGTGTGGGCGTTGGATATTGAAGAGGGTTTGCTTGGTGAAATAACCAAAGGATTACCAGACAAAATTTCGTCAAGAATTTCTTGTGTTCACTGTGACATAACCAATCCTATTGCTGTAAAAAAAGTAGTCACAGATATTGAAGCTGTATCGATCTCAGGATCAGTAGATGTTGCAGTTCACTCTGCTGGAGGAGTACGTTCAAGGGTCAAAACGCCAATTGAGGATGTTACAGATGAGGATTGGCGTATAATTCAATCTGTTAACTTAGACGGTAGTTTTAACATTGCTAGAGCTGTAGTGCCAGGAATGAAAAAGGTTGGAAAAGGTAGGATTATTGTTATTTCCAGTCGAGCTGGGATTGGTGTTTCGTTAACAGGAATACAAAGTTATGGAACTGCAAAAGCGGCTCAGATTGGTTTAGTTAAACAGCTTGCAGCTGAACTTGGTCAATTTGGAATTACTGTTAATTCAGTTGCGCCTGGCTTTATGCCTACAAGCCCGGACTACATAAAACAGTGGAACTCTTATGGAAAATCTGGACAAGAAGCATTAGTAAAATCTATTGCAATGCGAAGAGTTGGAAAACCTGAGGATATTGCGAATGCCACAATGTTTTTTGCTTCAGACTTAGCTGAGTGGGTTACAGGTCAAACTTTAGCGGTTACAGGGGGGCCTTAGCTTGGGGGGTAAAGACTTTTCGATAGCAATTGATATCGGTGGTACTTTTACCGATTCAGTGATTGCAAACAAAAAGGGTAAAGTTTTCAAGGTTGCTAAAACAGCATCCACTCCTAGCAATCCTTCACAAGGTTTTATCAAGAGTGTCACTAAGGTTTTAAAGTTGGCAGATGTTGATCCAAGCTCAGTGGAAGTTGTTTTACACGGGTCAACTGTCGTTACAAATGCAATATTGGAAAATAAAGGTGCAAAAACTGCACTAATTACAACGAAGGGGTTTCGACACGTTTTAGAAATTGGAAGAGCAGAAATTCCAAGAGAGTCAAACCTTTATGGATGGATTAAACCAAATCGCCCTATAAAACCACGTGATATCTTTGAAGTCTCAGAGAGAATCCGTTATGATGGAACTATTTTTTTACCATTAGATATCAGTAACTTAAATAGTATAGTTAAAGTTTTAAAAGAAGAAAATTATGATGCTGTTGCGATTTCACTCATACATTCATACGCAAACCCTACACATGAAAAGCAGTTAGGAAGAGAGTTAAGTAAGCTATTACCAAATATTGAAATTTCGCTTTCCTTTGAGGTTCTTCCTATCTTTAGGGAGTATGAGAGAGCAATGGCAACGGTTATAAATGCATCTGTCCAACCGATTGTTAGCTCTTATATGAAGGAGTTAACATCTGAACTAGCGTGCTTAAAGATTAATGCACCTTTATTTATTATGAAATCAAATGGAGGTATTTTTACTCCAAAGGAAGCTGCTAAATATGGAGTTCATATGGCGTTATCTGGACCTGCTGCAGGTATGAGTGGTGCTGCATATACAGGTTCAATAGCAGGGTACAAAAACCTGATTACGATTGATATGGGCGGGACTAGTGCAGACGTAGCTTTGGTTAAAGGTGGCATGTTGCAGACAAGCACTGGAGCTCGGATTAATCATCAACCTTTAGCCCTACCTATAATCGACATTCATACAATTGGAGCAGGAGGTGGATCTATTGCATCTGTTGCCAAAAATGGTGCTATTTTAGTTGGACCAGAGAGTGCAGGAGCCACACCGGGTCCAGCTGCATACAATCTGGGTGGCACTCGTCCAACGGTAACAGACGCTAATTTAATACTAGGCAGAATTCCTCCCCACCTCTTAGGTGGAACTGTGCTTTTAGACAAAAATGCTGCTTACCAAGCGATTGATGAGTTTGTAGCTAAACCACTGGGCACAAACGTAATTGAGGCTAGCTTAGGAATAATTAAAATTGTTAATGAAACTATGCACGGCGCGTTAAAACTTATGTCTGTTGAGCGTGGATTAGACCCAGCAGACTTTATATTGACAGCCTTTGGTGGAGCAGGCCCAGTACACGGTGGCGATTTGATGAGATTGCTTTCTGCTAGTGGTTTATTGATCCCAAGGTATCCAGGGATCTTATGTGCAAATGGACTACTTACGACTGATTTGAAATATGATTTTGCATTAACAAAGCTTCAAAGAGCTAACAAATATGATTACAATGCAATGAATTTAGTCTTTGAAGACTTAGAAAAAAGTGCTCAACTTCGTCTATCGGAAGATCGTGTTTCATTAGATCGAAGAGTAATAAATCGCGCAGTTGATTTAAGATATGCAGGGCAGGGAACAGAACTAACTGTTAGCTTTCCTCAAGGTTTGGTTACTAAAGAAACCACTCAGGTAGCAGTAAAAAAGTTTCATGACTTACATAAGCAATTGTACACGTTTTCAGATGACAACTCTCCAGTTGAGATCATAAATTTACGAGTTCAAGCCTTAGGGAAATCAGACCATATTGGCCCACCGTTAATTATGAAGTCAGAGAGCATTGAGCCAAAAACTAAATCAGTCAGACGAGTTGTAATAGATCAAACTGGGTATGAAGATGTAAGTGTGTTTGATAGGGAATCTCTTTTAAATGGTCATGAAATTTTGGGACCTGCAATAATTGATCAACTGGACTCAACGACTTTGATACTTAGAGATCAGAAACTTAAAGTAGATAAGTTTGGAAACTTACTAATTAGGGAGTGTGCAAATGAGTAAGTTGGGTGCCCAAACACCAACTGTAAAGGCAAGTGACAGGATAGTCTTCGAGCTTATAAAAGGAGGGCTAACAGCAGCACGAAGGGAGATGGAAGCTGTTATAACTCGCACCTCTATGTCACCTTTTATAAGAGAGAAGAAAGATTTCTTCACAGCGATTCTTAATCGTGATGGTGAATTAGTAGTTTCTACGAGCTTAACATTGGCCGGCAACCTATTAGACTCTGTGCTTAAAGTTTATCCGATTGATACTATGATTGATGGGGATGTTTACTGGTATAATGATCCATATTTCACAAATGGAGCTGTAAGTCACCTACCAGATATGGTTTTCATTACACCAGTTTTTTCTGATGAGAGACTTGTAGCTTTTGTTGAGTGTTGGGGTCATTTATGGGACATTGGTGGCGCGGTTCCAGGATCTATAAGCCCAACAGCAACCTCTGTATTCCAAGAGGGAATAATGATCCCACCAGTAAGAATTATTCGAAATGGGATCCGAAATGAAGAAGTCTTTCGAATTTTTATTCAAAATACAAGATTTCCAGATTTGTTAGAGGGAGATTTAAACAGTATAATGGCAGCCTGTGATCTTGGTAAGCACAGGGTTGAAGCAATTATTAAACGACATGGGTCGACTGCTTTAGAACAAGCTTTTGAGGAAATTATTCAACAGACACAATTCGCAATCGAATCAGAGATTTCAAACAGAATCCCTGAAGGAGAATGGTTTTTCAGAGACCGTATTGATAGTGATGCAGTTACGGATGATAGTTATTTCATAGATTTAGCAATGACTCATAAAAGTGGTCATCTTAGTTTAGATTTTTCTCAAACAGAGAAACAAGCAACAGGTCCAATTAATTTTGTGATGCACGACAGCGTCCCTAAATTTATGCTTGGTTTATTCTTAACACAACTCGACCCAAACGTTGGAATGAATGCTGGTTTTCAGCGCGCAATAAGTAATGTGAAGACGCGTCCTGGAAGTCTTTTAAGCCCTACTTCTCCTGCACCACTGGGATTGAGATCGCATTCAATGTTTCGTGTTAACTCTTGTTTGTTTGGAGCGTTGGCTCAAGCTACCGGTGGCAAATCTTCTGCTGCCTCACCTGTTTATGTCTTGTATTACCTGCGAGGAAAGTCTTCTATCGGGGGAGAAGAACTTTGCATTGAAGGACTGTCAGTTGGATACGGTGCGCGAAGTTTTGCAGATGGCTTAGACGCAGTCTATTATGTGGCGCAAGAGAATTATCCGATTGAGTTTGCTGAAATGGAGTTTGGGGTAGAGATCGAAAGCTTCTCTTTCCATAAGGACTCTGGTGGGCCTGGTCAGTTTCGTGGGGGATGCGGAATAGTACGGGACGTGAGAGTCTTACTTGATGAAATGACCCTAGGAATTAGGATTGATAACTGCAAATATCCAGCATTTGGCGTCAACGGAGGCTTATCTGGTGGGGAGGGTAAAGTTATAATAAACCCAGATACTTCAAAATCTGATGAATTGAAGCCCCTTAGTGATGGTAATAAATTAAAGTATGGTGATCTTGTTCGAATTATCACACCTGGTGGCGGGGGTTGGGGATCCCCTTTTGATCGGAAAGCATCAGACGTCTTAAATGACGTCCTGGATGGTAAAGTCTCACCAAAAAGTGCCATAGAAGATTATGGTGTTGTTCTTACAAAAGATCAAAGACAGGTTAACGTGCTCGAAACTGCAAAGAAAAGAAAGGCTGCTTCTAAATCAAAAAAAATGTTCCATCGAAGAGATTTTTATGATGCCACTGAAGACCGCGAAGATACTTATAAAACCTAATCTGGGATCTCAGACCATTCAGAACCATTAATTTCTACTTCAGTATATTTTTTTAATCTCTCGAAGTGAGCTTTTTTATCCTCCTTGAAAAGGTCAGCTGCAATACTTTTTGCTAACCTTTGAGCACCTTCTGAACTATGTGGAATGTCATTAGCTAAGTTCCCTAATGACAATTGAGCTGAATGATTAAAGCATCGTATATTGCCTAATTTTGTGTTTTTTGAGGGGTCGATTGATTTTAGTTGAAAGTTCTTACCTAGATAAGGGAAACTTAATAATTCGTTAGTCGCGGGATTTTCATTTGACACCCCTTTGACGACATCCCGCCATAACAAGATATCTTTTGAAAGTTTTTTCAACTCTGGTACTTCATTTAGATCGATTACGAAGCCTGTCCCCAAAATGACGAAATCGGCATAAGTATCTGTCTTAACTTTTCCAGTAGAGATTGTTAATTTTAAATTTGATTTTGTTTCTCTAGCACTTTCTATTTCACTTCCGAGCATTAGCTTTATATCTAATTTACTAACTCTTTCTACGGTATGCTTTGGAGGAGCTATCCGCTGATTTTGAATGTGAGTTATCCAGTCCAGTTTTTCTGTATCGCGTAGTGAATAAAAGCCTTCTGCAAACCCAGGATATACTGTTTGCTTCATTTTGTTTAGTAATGGCATTTTTGGTGATCTTGCTACGACGGTAACAGAAGCTCCAGCTTCAGCCGCACACGCAGCATTATCAAGTGCAGATGCTGCAACTCCAACTACGACAACACTCTTACCTTTGAATGATGAGAAGTTAATTTTTGAAGATGAGTGAAAAACTTTTTTTGATTCTAATTTCTTTAGTAGTTTTGGCACCCTCGGTTGTGCCAATCCCTCTCTACCATTTGCGAGGACTATATAGCGAGTATAAATTCTATTAGCAGAAGTTTTAGCAATATTTTTCTGTGAGTGGTGAGTATTAATTAAGTCAACACTGTAATAGTTAATAAGGTTAGAATTTGTATTTTCTTTATTAGCTCCAATTTCAATGTTAGTAACCTTGGTGTTATGTTCAATCTTAGATTCAGTTACCTTTTCGAACCATCTAAGGTAAGCTGCCCAGTCCTTACGTTTTATGAATCCCACATCCTCCCACCTATATTCGCTATTTACGGCTTCCCACCAGGCTCTGTAAGTTAGATTTGGAATATTTAGACTTGGTCCAGTTAAGTGTTTTGGTGATCGTAAATATTCCATCCTAGCAAAGGTTAACCATGGACCAGTCTGCCCTAATGGTTGTTGATCAACTTGTCTGATATTTTGAATACCCTGTGCACGTAAGGCAAATGACGCTGCTAAACCATTCATACCACCACCAATTACAAGAACGTCGATTAAAGGTAGTTTGTCTGGTCCTAGAGTGGTTGGGACCCAGTTTTTGATTGGATAGTTTAATTTTTCAAAATCTTTTTTTACTAACTTTTCATGATTTTTAATATTGCTTTTGTTATCAATTCCCAATTTTTTGTCTCCAAGATTACAGCAAAATAATATAATGGCTATTTAAGCTTTGCCATAGCCATTTAAATATTTTATTCAGCTATTAATTTACTTTCCTTTAGTTTAACAGGAAAATATACACGAAATATATATATAAGGATTTTTTTATGTCAGTAGGTCTTTTTGATAAAATCACGGTGGGTAGTTTAACACTGGAAAATCGGGTAAATGTTGCTCCGATGTGTCAGTACTCAGCAGTTTCAGGAACAATGAACGATTGGCATTTAGTAAATTTAGGACAAATTGCAATTGGTGGGCCAGGCCTGATTACAATTGAAGCGACCGCTGTGGAAGCGGCGGGTAGAATAACCCATGGGTGTACTGGTCTTTATTCAGATGAAAACGAAAAAGAAATGCAGAGGGTCATAAAGTTTTGCAAAAGTGTAGGCCATAGTAAAGTTGCAATTCAACTTGGGCACGCAGGAAGAAAAGCTTCTTCTCAACGACCCTGGGAAGGGGGAAACTCCTTAAACAAAGAGGATAGCTGGTTAACCTATAGTTCCTCACCAAATGCATTTTCTGAAGGGTGGCATACTCCAGTAGAATTAGATGATCTAGGCTTAAAACGGGTAAAAGATAAGTTTGTTGAAGCAACACTTAGATCTGTGAGGATGGGGGTAGATGCTGTTGAATTACATTCTGCACATGGATATCTACTGCATCAATTTTTATCTCCTATATGTAATGAAAGAACAGACTCATATGGAGGATCCTTTGATAATCGTATTAGGTATCCATTAGAAATTTTGGAAGCCGTAAAAGAGGTTTTACCTAATGAAATCCCACTTATTATGAGAGTGTCAGCCACGGACTGGGTAGATGGAGGTTGGGACCTTGATCAAACCACTGAATTTAGTAAGTTATTAATCCAGAGTGGTTGCGACTCTATTCATGTTTCAAGCGGAGGAATTTCTACTAAACAAAAAATACCTCTTGGGAACGCATATCAAACTAGCATGGCAGCTCATATTCGAAAAGAAACTGGTGCCCAAGTTATTGCTGTTGGTATGATTACTGAACCGATTCAGGCTGATTCCATAATTAGAACTGGTCAAGCTGATATGGTTGCACTTGCAAGGGAGTTCCTTAGAGATCCACGCTGGACTTGGAAGGCAGCAAAAACCCTCAATGCTTCTTCCTCTATACCACCTCAGTATCAAAGGGCCGAACGTTTTTCTTAATACTTGGAAATGTTTTTCACATTAGTGTGTTCTTCACCCATATGCCAATAAACCTCAGTTACAGTTCTTATACCTTCACGCATTAATGGCTTAATTATGTGTTCATTCGGCGCATGTTGGCAGCATCCTGCATAGCTTAACGGCAACCACACAATTGGAATCTTTAAATCGTATTGGATTACTTCAGTCATATTAGACCCAGCTGAATTTGGAAGTATTCCGCATTTTAAGTTAGTAGACTTTGACACTATGGATCGGACCCATTGCGCAAATAAGTTATCTGGGTCTGTTCTAGTAGCTTCAAAAGAAATGCTGTTACACTCTAATGGTTTACAAATCTTTACCTGTTCAAAGTTATTGTTATCTAGATGCTCTCGAATAATAGGTATTATATCGTTCAGTTTTGTTCCCATAACAAAACGTACTTGGCATGCCGCTATGGCTTTTGGTGGTACGGCATTTACTGGACTAAGTGCACTTCCAGCACTAAAGCTTAATACTTCAAAAGTATTACTAGCTGTTACTTTTTCAATAATTGTCCTGTTTATTGGGCCCCAATCTTTATTAATTATAGGAGAATTTGGACCACCATCCCTCGAAATACCTTTTAGAGCATTTCTGACCGATTTAGGAATATTTTTTTGAATAAGAGGATCTACTTTTAGCACACCTTTGCCATCAATAATACTTGCTATTGCATTAGCTAAAACTATTGCGGGGTTAGCTAATAATCCACCCCAATTCCCCGAGTGATGACCACCTTGCCTTAAATCACAAATTAAATCAAAATTTATAACACCTCGATTTCCAAGCGTTATGTTTGGACGATCGTATTCGGTTCTGGGCCCATCTGAGGCAAAAAAAACATCCGCATAAAATTTTCCTAAATTTTTCTGAACTAGAGTTCTAAAACCAAGTGACCCATTCTCTTCTCCCATTTCAATTATAAAACGGTGGTTAAAGCCTAACTTTCCACGAGTATTAAGAATGGCCTTAATGGCACTGATATGTGCAAGGTGTTGGCCTTTATTATCCGCTGTTCCACGCCCATAGATTTTGTCACCCTCAAAGCTTAACTCCCAAGGGCTTCTATTGTTATTCCATTGAGAATCTTGTCCATGGATAACATCTCCATGGCCATAGCCTAAAACAGTGAGAGCAGATTCTTCGTTACGTTCTGCTAACAATATTGGACCAAGCCCTGTGATTGGATTTTCAAATACTTCCAATGAGTAGCCTAACTCTTTAAATAAAGGGCCTACGCCTTCAGAAAGATAATCATATAAGATTGAAGTACTTTCAGGTATTTGGCTTTCAGTTTTAAAAGACACTAATTTTGAAAGTTTTGTAAAATATCCATCTGGTGACTCATAGTCGTTGGTTGCTGCAAGTAATGCGTCTTCTAAATTAGCTTTACAACTAGTCACACTTTTGGCTTCCCAAGATCCCAGTAGAGCCCAGCCATAAGGCTAAGTGCTTGCCTACATACTGGGAGGATAATGTGTTCGTCTGGGGCGTGTTGTGAGCACCCTGAGTACGAATGAGGCACCCAAATTGCTGGAAGGCCTAATAAGTCAGTAAAGAGATCGTTGCAGATCGATCCGCCCATCTGCGGAATGATGGCTGGGTCAACTCCACAGGTCTCTTTTAATGACTGCCGAACTACTGAAACCCAGGGATTAGAGATTTCGGTTCTACTTGCCAAAAAACCTCCCTGGTTTTCTAGAGGAGGTTGTTCTATTTTGACATTAGAGAAGCCCATTTCATCTAAGTGGCGCCTAAGGGAAGGAAGTATTTGGTCTAGTTTTGTTCCAGCAATATACCTAAGTTGGCAGTGTGCACGAGAATTTGGTGCTATTGCATTTATAGGGTTTTGAGGGTTTCCAGCTGTCATTGCTAAAACGGTAAAAGAGTTCCAGGCAAAGACATTCTCAGCAGAGCTAAACGAAGGTTCTCCCCAGTTAGAGTCAGGGATTGGGCCATCTTTCCCAGCATCAAGTCTTATATCTCTAAGTAGATCTCGAACTTCAGTAGACGGCATTTCTGGTCGCCATTCACGAATTTTAAGTTCTCCTGTCGAGGTCGTTATACACGATATCGCTTGAGATAATATAATTCCTGGGTCTGGAAGTGCACCGCCCCAATTTCCTGAATGATGTCCTCCTTCTCGCAAGTTACAAGTGAGATCAAAATTTATTGCACCTCTTGCGCCCAGTGAAATAGTTGGCCAATCTTGACGCACTCTGGGTCCATCTGAAGCAATAAATACATCGGCAGAAAATGCAGAAAGATCAGATGATATAACTTCCCGTAAACCTTTAGAACCATTTTCTTCAGAGGTTTCTATTATAAATTTTGCGTTAAACCCTAAATTACCTCTAATAGATAAAAGTGAACGAAGAGCAGACATATTTATCCAGTGTTGGCTTTTGTTATCAGCTGTTCCACGACCATAAAGAAGATCACCAACTTGTGTTGCTTTCCAAGGTCCACTTCCCTTTGTCCAAGATTCGTCAAAGCCTAATATTACATCACCATGTCCATACCCTAAAACTGTTGGTAAGTCTGGATCTTCTATCCGCGTTGCTAGTAAAATAGGGCCAGCATTTGGAATAGGGTTTTCATAAATTTTTGTCTTAAACCCCATTGCCTCAAAGGCAGGTATCATGGAAGAATTTAAATATCTTAAACAGTGTTTAATACCTGTTTTAACCTGACTTTCAGTCGGTATTTCGATTAACTTACTAAGATCCTTTTTAAAGCTACCATTGTCAAAGTAATCTAAGGAGTGTTTTATTGTTTCTTCTCTTGTCATTTTTTTCCATTTTCATTTAAATTTACAGATAGTGAGTTTCGTGAACGTAAATTACCATTTTTTAAATCAGTAGTTCTTTGTATTTCTATATCAAAGCTTGCATAAATTAGTTAGATTAATCAATATATTATTAATATATTTAAATAGTGAGGTTAAGTGTGGATAAAATTGATCAAAATATTCTTGATGGTTTGAGATCTTGGGTTGAATGTGAAAGCCCAACTTCAGACGCTGAAGCTGTGAACCGTATGATGACACTAGCTGAGACTGATTGGAGTGGTATTGGCTTTGATGTCGTACGGATTCCAGGCAGGGATGGATTTGGAGATCATCTATCCATAAAATCGAACTGGGGTAAGGAGAGCAGTTTAAGTAACACAGGGATATTAATTTTAACTCACCTGGATACTGTTCATCCGCATGGCAGCTTTGGTGATAATAAATTTGTTATAGATGGCGATAGGGTGACGGGACCTGGAATTCTCGATATGAAGGGGGGAGCGTACATAGCTTACCAAGCACTAAAATCAATCGTGAATAGTACAGATAAACCGTTACTCCCTATTCATATTCTTTGTACCTCAGATGAAGAAGTGGGAAGTCCAACTTCAAGATCTTTAATCGAGGATGCTGGAAAATCAGCAAAGTATATACTTGTAACCGAGCCTGCTAGAGATGGAGGAAAAATTGTTATAAGCCGACGGGGTGTTGGCCGTTACAAAATTATAACTCGTGGGGTAGCAGCCCATGCTGGAGTCAATCACAAGGATGGAAGTAGTGCTATTCGAGAAATGGCAGGTCAGATTCTAAGAATTGAAGATATGACAGATTATGAGCAAGGAGTTACACTCAATGTTGGTAAGATTAGTGGCGGCACAGCGGATAACACCATTTCAGATTATTGTGAAGCTACGGTAGATTTAAGAGTAGAGAGTACACAATTAGCAAATGAAATTGATGGTAAGTTAAGGGATTTAAAACCTATTCAAGAAAACACACAGGTTTTAATTGAAGGTAATATGAATAGACCTCCTTTTTCCCAAACAAAAGAAAGTCGAGATTTGTTTGATATGGCGAGTGCAATTGCTGCTGAAGTTGGCTTTGATTTGGTTGGAATGCATACAGGGGGAGGGAGTGATGGTAGCTTTCTTGCCGAAAAAATACCTACTTTAGATGGGCTTGGTGTCGATGGCGTTGGTCCTCATACACTAACTGAGTATTTAAAGATTTCGTCTCTTCAGCCCAGAATGAATTTATTACGAAAATTAATCTTAAATCTTACTTAGCTAAAAATATTTTATAAAACGATTAAAAGTTTGGAAAAAATCATGACAAAAGGAATGGTAGTAGCTCCCCAGCCTGAAGCTGTAGAAGCTGGGCTTGAGACTCTGAAAAATGGTGGCAATGTGATCGATGCCGCCATAAGTGCTGCCTTTGTACAAACCGCTGTTGACCCTCAAATGTGTGGAATTGCGGGCTTTGGATCAATGCAAATTTATATGCCAGACCATGGTGGACATACTGCTATCGACTTTCATGGACGCGCACCATTTGCTGCAACTGAAGGAATGTGGGAACATTTAATAGAAAAGGAATGTGAAGATGGGTTTGGTTACGTATTAAAAGGTCGGCTTAATGAGTTTGGTTACAAATCATTAACAACACCTTTAACTTTAAAAGCCTTACACTTAGCACAACAAAAATTTGGTAAAAAGTCTCTAGGTGAAAATATGCAAGCTGCTATTAACTATTGTTTAGATGGTTTTTTAGTTAGACCAAAGCTACATGCTTTTTGGAATGCTCCTGAACAAGCAGGTCGAATGGCTAGAATTTCTGTAATTAATGAATTTCCTGCAACATCAAAAATTTACTTAACAAGTTCTGGAAATATTCCTGCTATCGGAGATGTTATAAAAAACCCAGATATGGGTAAACTTTATAAGCGTATAGCGAATGAAGGAATAGAAGTTTTTTATACTGGAGAGATAGCCAAATTAATTTCTGAAGATATGCAAAAGAATGGTGGGCTCTTAACTCAAGAGGACTTAACTAAATGTAAGATTGTAACATCTTCTCCTCTTTGTGGAAGTTATAATGGCTTCGATGTCACGACTAATCAGTTACCTGGTGGTGGTTTAATGATTTTAGAAATGCTGAATATTTTAGAAAATTTTGATTTAAAAAAAATGGGGCATAATTCTGCTGAATATATAGCAACTGTCTCTGAAGCTATGAAACTGGCAACAATTGATAAAGATAGACTTATGGGGGATCCAGATTTTATCTCTGTACCAATTAAAGAATTATCTAGTAAAGAGTATGCTAAAGGAAAAGCTCGATTAATTCTTAGTGGGCATAAAGCCGATGTTGTGAGGGAAACTGGAGAAATTTTAGAGAGCAAAGATACTACCCACTTAGTTGTAGCTGATAGTGATGGCAATGTAGTTAATCTTACGCATTCTCTCGGATCTAGCTCTGGAGTTATTACTGAAGGGTTAGGTTTTATGTATAATAATTGTATGATGGTGTTTGATCCTCGGAGGGGTAGGAGAGGGTCATTAGTTCCCGGTAAGGCGCGTTTTACAGCGATGTGCCCCACTATGCTTTTGAAAGATGGCTGTGTTAAACTTGCACTTGGCGCTCCAGGGGGAACAACAATTACAATGGGAGTATTACAAGGTATTTTAAATGTCGTAGATTTTGGAATGTCAGCCAGTGAGGCCGTATCTGCACCTCGATTTTGTGTCACTTCGAATAGAATTGAACTTTCCAATAGGATATTTCGCTCAGTAGAACGTCAATTACAAACTTCTGGTTACCCAACTTATAGGAATCCAGCGAGTTACATCAACCCTAGAGTTCACGCCATAAGAGTAGGGGAAACGGGCATGGATGGTGGAGCAGATCCAGTAGGGGATGGTATGTGGGGTGAGATAGAGTTTTAATCTAGCTTTTGTTTTTTATTTTTTTTTCATAATCAGATTTTAGTTTTTTTCGATTTAACTTTCCATTCCCTGAAAGTGGAAAACTATGGACTCGGACAAATAATCTAGGCTGTTTATAGCGCGCTAAATTATTGCACGAGATTTCTTTAAACACCCTTTCATCTATATAACTATTTGACTTGTAAAATATTGCAGTTATCGATGTGTTGGCCTTTATAGTCACTTCAATAGCTGCTACATATTCTATGCCCTCAATTAAGCTGAAAAGGTTCTCTAATTCAATTGGGGAAACTCTATACCCACCAGCATTAATAATATCGTCCGCTCGTCCTAAAAAGGTAATTTCACCAAGCTTTGACATTTTCACTGTGTCATTAGTAACGAGCCAATCTCCATCAAGCTTTTTTTCTCCAACGTAGTTTATCAAGCATCCTGGATCACTAGTGGCTATGGCCAACCGTCCTGATTGGTTAAATGGCACTGGTGCTAATAACTCATTTAAAACTGCAACTTTTCGTCCTCTTTGAGGTTTTCCAATACTGTTTTTACTTTTGGAGTTAATCGCTCCTGGAACTTCCGAAATAAAGGTCGAGCACTCAGACATACCAAAAGATTCATAAACTTTAGAGTTAGTTTTTTTGTACCAGTCGTTTTTTATATTTTTAGGTAATTTTTCACCCGCAGATAAACAATGCCGTAATAGTTTTGTCTTTTCGAGCTTAGAGTATTTTATAATTTGTCTATATGTACTTGGTGACGAGGCAAAAATTGTAATTTTATTATTCTCAATTAATTTATTAAATTTAGCCGGATTAAAGGTATCTTTAAATATTATTGACGTTGCTCCCAAGGTCCATGGATCGAGGAGCCCTGTGCCAAGCGTATAAGTCCAGTTAAATGCGCCCGAATGTAATACCCGATCCTCTGACCCCATGTCATACCAGTCTTTAAACATCATTTGCCGTGCCCATATGGCACGATGTGCGTGAGCCACTCCTTTTGGATCTCCAGATGTTCCTGAAGTAAAAACTATATAAGCCAATCTATCTGGACTTCCCAATTCAGCAGGGAGTTTATCAATGTAGGTTTCAGGCCTAAGCTCCTGCTCAAAAAGTATTTTTATTGTTGTATCTGGTAATGATATTTTGTCACCAGCTATAATTAACTTTGGATTTATAATTTTATATATTCTATTTATTTCATTTTTTGTTAACTGAGCAGATGTAGGAACTGGGACAATGCCAGCCCATATACATCCTAAAAAAGTAATTGGAAAATTTACTGTATTCCCTAACCTTAGAAGTACTTTATCATTTTTTTTAAGACCGATAGATTGAAGCATTGCAGCAGTACCTATTATCGCATTTGATAACTCTAGGTATGTCCAAGTACTTAAACCCTGAGATGTAACTAACTCTAAAGCATTTTTAGTGCTATGCTTAAGGGAATGAGAAAGTACGTATTGAGTAAGATTAAAATTTGACGGGCAGGGTGGGTGGATCCCCGATTGAAACACTGACGTCATTTATTTGTCCAAAAAATATTTTTTGTGAAGATCATCAATGTCTACTCTTTTAATTTTTAAAGATATTATTGCTAAGTTACATTGCGGTCCAACCGCCATCAATACTAATTGCTGATCCAGTAACTTGGTCTGCATCTTTTGAACAGAGAAACTGGACTAAACCACTAATTTGTTCTGAGGTTACAAATTTTTTAGAGGGTTGCCGCTGCATAAGAACATTATTTACGAGCTCTTTTTCAGTCATCGAATATTGTTTCATTAAGTTGGGTATTTGTTTTTCTAAAAGTGGTGTCTCAGTAAACCCAGGACAAATTGCGTTTACAGTTATCGGTTCTTCTGCAGTTTCTAGTGCAGCCACTTTAGAAAGTCCAATTACACCGTGTTTTGCAGCTACGTACGCCGCTTTTTGTGGTGATGCGACCAAACCATGCGCAGATGATATATTTATTATACGGCCCCATTTCGCTTTTCTCATCATGGGTAAAGCAATCGCTGTTGTATGGAAAACCGCACTTAGCATTATCGCTATCATATCATCCCATTTTTCGGATGGTAGAGCCTCTATCGAACTAACGTGTTGAATTCCTGCATTATTCACAAGTATGTCAGTATGCTTAGTTTGTGCCACAAGACTTCGTGCTTGCGACCCAATTCTTAGGTCAGCACAAATATATTTTGCAGAAACTGAATATTTTTTTGAAAGATCATCTGCTAATTTATGATCTTCTGGGGTGTCCGTGAAGGAATTCAAGAATATATTGACTCCTTTAATCGCAAGTTTACTTGCAATTGAGTAGCCTATTCCAGAAGTGGAGCCTGTAATTAGTGCAGTTTTTCCTGACAATTCCATTATGTTAGATTACTCTAAAAGCTAAATTAGGTAAACTTAGAAATTTAGAGAAATATCCCTATGAATTGCACTACATTTTGCTAAATAAAGTCCCTGTTTTCGAGTTAATTTAGATTGTTTTCTTGCTCCAATGCTCTCAGAAATACCACTTAAGTACTCTTTTAAATCTTTATGAGTATTAGTCTTTAATGCTACTCTCCAAGATTTATTAGTAGCAAATATCTTCAGAGATTTTTCATACTCCTTTAATGCTTTTTCAAGTTTAACCTTACCTGGCTTAAGCTGTCTGGCTACCTTTCCAAGAGAGGATTTTATGGAGGATGCTCCTTTAACTCTTCCAAACTTCTTAGCTAATTTTTTAACTTCTAATAAAGAGTCTCCATCAGTATCGTTGTTTATCAAGACCCTAAGGGATACAAGTTCTGACTCAAGGCCTAAAAGCTTATCATTTTCTTCAATTATCAGGACTAGCTCAGACACTGGTTCATAAGATTTGTCTGCCGCTCTTCGATATTTCATTCTAGCGCTGTTTTCAGCTTTAGTGAGTTTACTAAAAGTTTTGTAAGTAGTCTTCCACTCGTCAGGGATTTCAGACTTAAGATGTACGATTTCTTTTTCTAAAGATTTCATTTTAGCAATTACTTGCTCTCTTTTTTCAACATCATCTTCAGATTTCAAATATGCTAAAGAACTTTTTAACTCTTTTGACTCATTTTCTGCGCTCCTGATAGAGCTTTCAATACCACGAACAACAGTTAATAATGGTCGATAACTAGATGTATTATCTTTGACTAATTTTTCTGCAACAAATATTTGATCCAATTGGGCAAGGGCGGTCTCTGCGGAGTTAAATGCCCCTGTTAGATTTGATGAAATTTTCTTTGGTAGAAATGTTAAATCTAGCGCTTTAGCTTTAGCTATGGTGCCTACTATTTGATCTTTGTTTTTATTTACTTCGACGTTAGAATATTCCTCTAAACAAATTTGAAGTTTGGGGTTTCTTGGTGGTGGAGAGGAGTCTCCTAATAGGCTCATTCTATTTGGTAAATAATTAACAAGTTGAGGGTAGTATCCAACAATTCCTAGTGCAATTAATTGTAAGCAGATAAATGCGATTACACCTTTATATATATCGACAGTTCTAACAGATGATGGAGCCACTCCCCTAAGGTAAAATAGTGCAAAACCAAATGGTGGAGTTAGAAAGGAGGTCTGAATATTTAGTCCAATCATTACCCCTAACCATACTGCAGTTATATTAGCAGATGGATCTGCAAGAAGAATGGGTGCTACGATTGGTACTACGACAACAGCAATTTCGATAAAGTCTAAAAAGAAACCTAGCACGAAGATAACGGCCATAACTATAACGAACTTCGCCCAAAAACCGCCTGGTAGTGAATTTAAGAAATCTCTAACAAGGTCCTCACCGCCAAAGGCTCTAAACGCAGCTGTTAACATTGCTGCACCGAGTAGAATAATAAATACCAGTGATGTTGTTTTCGCTGTTTCAATCATTACTTCATGGAGTGTATTGTTCAGTTTTAATACTCTAAGTCCACTCCAAACCAGTGAGGTAATTAGACCTAATGTCGCTAATAGACCCAACCAGATACCTGTACTATTGCCGCCATTCACGATAATAGCTTTAACATTCATGGTGTAATTTGATAAACAAAAAGCAATCAAAAGTATTGATAGCATTGCAAGAATTGCAGGGTAATATCTTGCCTTGGTCCCTTCTATTAAACGATAACCCGCCATTATTAGTGCACCAGAGGCGCCGATTGCTCCTGCTTGGTTTACTGTGGCTATTCCAGTAATAATCGACCCAAGAACTAAGAAAATAAGTCCTAGTGGAGGAACTATAGTTAATACACAACCACCCCAAAACTTTAGATCCATTACACCTTTATATCTTACTGCAGGTGCTGCCTTTGGAAAGAATGTAGCAAAAACTAAAATAAATAGCATATATACAGCGACTAAAACAATTCCAGGAACCAGAGCCCCTAAAAACATTTCTCCAGCACTTGTAGATCCAACATCAAACATACTAGGCATCGAAAGCTCACCGGTTGCCTCTTTGTGAAGCAGTTTACGAGCTGTACCAGCTTGATCAGCGGCTGATGCTAGTTGATCTGCCAGTATAATAAGAACAATAGATGGTGGTATTATTTGACCTAAAGTTCCGGATGCAGCAATTGTGCCAGATGCAAGTGGTTTGGAATAATTGTTTCTTAGCATAGCAGGTAGGGATATGAGGCCCATAGCCACAACAGTAGCCCCAACTATTCCAGTGGTTGCAGCTAACAGTGCCCCCACAAAAACAACTGATATTCCAAGCCCACCAGGGACAGGGCCAAAAAGGTTAGCCATAGTTACTAAAAGATCTTCAGCAATTTTAGATTTTTGAAGCATTATACCCATAAAAATAAATAGTGGGATTGCTATCAAGGTATCTCTTTCAACTTCCCAATAGACTCCTCTGAGGTTTGTCACACCTGAGGATAACCATTGAGATGGTCCTCCTTGATGAAAGTAGGCAGATGGATCTCCTGAAAAAATTAGACCAGATACTCCGGCAAGAATAATTGTTATTATAGCGGCACCAGGCAAAGCAAAAGCCACAGGGTAACCAGAGCCGAGTGCTGTAGCCATTATTATTACAAGTACTGCTAGAAAAAATAATTCCATTGATTTTTCCTTAGTGTGAAATAGGGGCGACTTCTCGCTTACCTGGCTCATTTCTAATATCGGCTACGGATTCTAAAAAAGAACTTACGAATTGTATTTGCATTGTGATAGCAAAAATCAATAAGAATGCAGCCATTTGATATTTTGTATACATACCTGCAGTTCCAGTTTGTGTGACTTCAAAATTCATTACTGGGGAATTAACAATCGCTTGCTTGGACCAGAGACAAATTAAAAATATTGTTATAGCTGTCATCATCCCAAGAAATACCGAACCGTAAGCATTCACTTTTCCTTTTTTTCTGGAGTTGAATCCAGAGTATAGTATATCAACTCTAACATGCCCTTCCTGAAGTAGCGTATAGGCTGAAGCAAATAAGAAGAGTGCGGCATACCAGTACCTCACTAAATCTCCCATCAGAGATTGCTCATAAGAGAAAACAAATCTTGAGATAACAATCAGAAGTTCTGCTCCAACAATCATTAATGCAAGCCAAAAAAATCCTAAAGTACGTGAGAATAATGCAATAATAAAACCCAAAATTATAAGAGGGATATGGATCATTGTTCCTATAAAACTAGAACGTAGTAGGGCCGAAGCTACAGTCTCATTAAATAATACTGGTAGTAAACTTTCTACTCTTAGCCAAGCAATGGATGCATCCACAACCCCGACAAATAATACTGAGAAAAAGCAGGCACGAATAAAGTAAGTATTGAAGTTTGTAATTTGAATTGCGTCACTACGTAAAGTTCTATTTGGTGTTCTATTTACCCAGTAAATTATACTTAGAAAGCTAATAACATAAACAAGGGGCTGTATTAGGTTTTTAATAGATGGGTCTGAAAAGAATTCTCGCCCTGAAGGAACTCCAAATCCTAATAATAAGATATTATTTATTAGAAAGGCTACTAAAAATGCTAAAGTCAACCAGCCAATCGTTCGAACTAGTACAGCCGGCCGGCCATCTAATGTAATTTGAGAAGTAGGGGTTGATGAAACCATCGAGTTACTCCAGAAGAAAAAACAGTCAAATCTACTTTATTATTTTTTAAGGGAGCCACAGTTAAATGCAGCTCCCTATTTTTTTGATTTAAAGGATTTTAAGTTAAACCCAAAACTCTATTACGTTGGCTAGAAAACTCGATCTCAGCAATCGCACGGAAACCACCAATATCCCTAAGAGCAGCTTGGTAAGAATCGTTAACTCTTGCAGCTAGATCTGAGTGTTGACGAGTTTCCTCAAAAACTTCAGCAGCGGCATCACCAAAAGCATCCCAAACGTCATCATTGAAGGAACGAAGTTTTGTTCCATGATCATCAACTAACTTTTTAAGATAAGTTCCATTGTTTGCCATCGCTTCTTCTGGCTGAGCAGCATTTTCTTCCATACATGCGGCTTCAATTACAGCTCTTTCGTGATCTGTAAGATTATTCCAGAAATCTAGGTTCATTCCAAAGCCAAGACCACCACCTGGTTCGTGCATTCCACCTGTGTAGTAGTACTGGGCAGCTTCATAAAACTTCATGAAGTAGTCATTGTATGGGCCCACCCACTCAGTAGCATCAATAGATCCAGAAACAAGGTTTTCATAGATTTGCCCACCTGGAAGTGATACAGTTGAAACGCCTAGTTTTGAAAGAACAGTTCCTCCAAGTCCAGGAATTCTCATTTTAAGACCTTGTAAATCCTCAGGAGAATTAATTTCTTTATTAAACCAACCGCCACACTGAGCGCCTGTGCCGCCACAAGTAAGAGCTTTCAAGTTAAATCCAGCAGCAAGCTCATCCCATAACTCTTGACCGCCCTTGAATTTGATCCATGCGTTCCACTCAGGAGTAGTCATCCCGAAAGGTACTGATGTGAAGTAGTTGTACGCTGCATGCTTTCCACCCCAGTAATACTCAGCAGCGATATATGCGTGAGAATTTCCTGCGGCAACTTCATCAAAGCTATCAAAAGCTCCAACTTTTTCTCCTGCAGCAAAATACTCTGTTTTAAGAGCTCCACCTGAAATTGCATCAATGCGAGCACAAAGACGTTGTGCTGAAATACCTAGTCCTGGAAAATCCCTAGGCCAAGTAGATACAACTGTGATGGTTTTAACACCCTGAGCGATTGCCGGTGCTGCTAATACAGCTCCAGTACCAGCTAATGCGGCTCCTGTAATAAATTTACGACGTTCCATATTAACATTCCTCCTTAGTTTCATTTGACAGCTAATGATCAGTTTTTAATCAAGCCTAACCGATGATGGTCTCAACTAATGAGATTTGCAACCCAAATTTGTTAAATTGAATCAATATATGAGATTTATTACCTAAACACTGTTAATTAGAGTCAACATATGAGAATATAATAGCCATAATTTAGCTAAAACTATAAGAGTATCAATTAATGAGAGTTTCAAATTTAAATTTGTTAATTGGTATCATAAAGTGAGAATTTATACTCAACTTTTGTAACATTTTACTTAAAATAAAATATATTTAAATTAAATAATTCAATAAAGTTATTTTTTGATATCTTTAATTTAGTAAAATCACCTGTACCAATATATGATAATTTATCTAGTGATCAGTTATTCTTTTTGAAGTAAATAAAATTATTTTTAGTTAATAATGAAATAAACTCATTACTTTTAAAATACTTGCATATAGAGGATATAAAAACTTCGATTCTCAAAAAAAAACGCCAGCCGAAGCTGGCGCTGAGTTATTGAGGCAGGTTTCATACAGGCAGAAACCTATCGAGCAGTAAGCCGGTTATAAAGAATTTAAGAAGTAAGTCAAAGTTAAAAGTTTTAATATTATAAATTTTTAGTTAACTAGTATTATTACAACAATTTATGAGGTCCAAGTAATGAAAACTAAATATAATATAATATCAGTTTTAGCACTTCTTTATTTTAGTTTTTTTTGTTCTTTAAATGTTATCGCTGAAAGCCAGCATGGAATATCTATGTATGGAAAGCCTGCTTTACCACAAGATTTTGTATCCCTTCCTTACGTAAACATAAATGCTCCAAAAGGAGGAATTTATGTTACGGGGGAAGTAGGAAGCTTTGATTCTCTTAATCCTCACATCAGAAAGGGAAGGGTACCTTGGCAACTTCGGTTTTTAGCCTACGAAAGCCTTATGGGTAGAAGTTGGGACGAACCTTTTACTCTTTATGGTTTACTTGCCGAATCGATCGAAGTTGATCCCAAAGGTCTATGGGTGGAGTTTACCATTAGAAAAGGTGCTAAGTTTTCTGATGGATCTCCTGTTACCGCTGATGATGTATTGTGGTCGTACGAAACACTTGGAACAATTGGGCACCCTCGCTACGCCAATACTTGGAAAAAAATCAGTAAATATGAGAAAATTTCAAACCAAAAGGTTAAATTTATATTTAATGAACCTGACAGAGAGTTAGCTCTAATAATGGGCTTAAGGCCGATATTGAAAAAGGCGCAATGGCAAGAGCATAGTTTTAAAGAAAGTGGGTTGAATGTGGTACCCATCTCGACAGCACCCTACGTAGTTAGTGATTTTGAGGCTGGGAAATTCATAAGACTTTCACGAAATAAAAATTATTGGGGCAGGGATCTTCCATTTCGTCGAGGCACTAACAATGTTGATGAGATTAGAATAGAATTTTTTGCAGATGGTAATGCTCTTAAAGAAGCGTTCAAGATTGGAAAATTAAGCTCTTTACGTGAATCTAATGGTGCAAAATGGGATCAACAATACGATTTTCCTAAGATAAAAAATGGAGAAATTACAAAGTCAATAATCCCACATAAGAGACCATCAGGAATATCAGGTTTTGTGATGAATACCAGAAAACCCTTATTTAAAGACTGGCGTGTGCGAGAAGCATTAATTCAAGCTTTTAATTTCGAGTTTATAAATAAAAAATTAAATAATGGAAAAATGCCAAGGGTTACTTCTTATTTTTCAAATTCAGTGCTGGGTAAAGAGAAGGGGCCAGCTGTTGGAAAAGTTAAAGATTTTTTACTACCATTTTCTAGTGAGTTATTACCTGGAGCACTGGAGGGTTATGATCTACCGGTTTCAAATGGTTCTGAACGAAATAGGACTGGCATAATCAATGCCTCTAAACTACTCGATGAGGCAGGTTACAGAGTGGTTAATGGAATTCTGAAAGATAGTAACAACAAACCATTCTCATTTGAGATTCTTCTTAGACAAGGTAGCTCTGAGTTAAAAGCTATTACTAATATTTATTCAGAGGCGCTAAAGCGACTGGGAATATTTCCTTCAGTAACAATTATTGATAGCGCTCAATATAAAGAGCGTACCAACCTATATGACTTTGATATGACGTACTATAGGCGAGGTTTGTCATTAAGTCCTGGAAATGAACAGCTTTTATATTGGGGATCAAATGGTGTTAATAACCCAGGTTCTAGAAATTGGATGGGTATCAATTCTATGGCAGCAGAGGAGATGGTAAGACTTATGTTGAACTCTCCGGACAGAGAAGACTATATATCAGCCGTAAGGGCGTTAGATCGAATATTAATTTCAGGTAGGTATGTAGTGCCAATTTGGTACTCACCCTATTCAATGCTTGCCCATGATTCAAATTTAAAATACCCAGATTATCTGCCAGCTTATGGCGATTGGATAAATTTTTTACCAGATGTTTGGTGGTTTGAAAGCTGAAAATTTTAAATGAGGAGGGTAATTATCAATCAACACATTGATAAATTATCGTTAGGTTAGTCCAAACACTTAGACATTAAGATATAGTCACCACTGTCTTGAGAGCCTGGAAAAGGAATTGATGGTCTACGATCAACTTCACGATAATTACTTTTCTCATAGAAATTAAAGGCAACAGTATTTTCATTTTCAACCTGCAAAGCTATTTTATCAATACCGGTATTTTTTGCTACTTCTTCTACTTTTTTTAATAAATGCTTTGCATAATCCTTACCTCTAAATTCTGGTAAAATAGAAATCGCTTGTAAAAGCCAACACCCACTTGCACATTTTTCTAGCTCAATTATTGGATGAAAGTATTTTGGTATGGCATCGAAGTCTTTGACTGGGTAGGGATCTTCGACAACAAATCCAAGAAAAGCACCAATAAATTTATTATTTTTTTCAGCTACGAACCAGTTTTCAAAATATAGATTACTGCTATCATCGGTCCTAATCCTCTCTCTACCAAATTCAAAAGGTGATTGCCCCTTTTGAGCAAATTGTCCCCATCCCCATGCTGATAACCCTCGAGCGGCCATATCCATGCATAGAGCAAGATTGGTACTATCTTCCCTGTTTGCTTTTCTAATATTTATCACATTTTTCATATTTATTAAAACCTGCTTAATTAAGTAGTAAAAATTACAAAAATTATACTAAAACGCAAATAAACTTAATTAATCAAAACTTTAAACCCAAAAATTATAACATAAAATAATTACTTTTTCTCTTTAGGATAAACTAAACCCGCAGATATAACTAATTTCACTGCCTCTTCGATAGTCATATCTAAATATTTGATGTCTGACTTGGGAATAAATAATAAAAAACCTGAAGTTGGATTTGGGG
>NZVE01000068.1 GCA_002697345.1 Paracoccaceae bacterium
CCGAGCATTAACAGTACCGATCCCAAATAAAAGGCTGCTCCTGGATTTTCAGTCGTTTCTAGGAGTGCTCCTGCAAGTATTGGTGCCAAAACAACTCCTACATAAAACAAACTTAAGAAGATACCTATACCAATGCCTCTATTTTCTGGAGTCAAAACCTCAGAAGGTAGTCCCATAATAGGTCCAGCAGCCAGCCCAGCAAACAATCCAATTAAAATATAAATTGATATCACAAAATCAGTGTGGGCTGACAATGATAGTAAAATTGAAAATGTGATCAAACTACCTAAGATTATAAAATCTTTTTTACCTGTTCTATCTGCTAAATAACCACCTATAGGAATAGAAATTACTGCTAACCATAAAACAATACTAGTTGTAGAGTTAGCTGACAATAACGACCAACCTTTTTCCAATAGGAAAATAGGGGCAAATGCAAATATCATAGCAAGCCCTGCATTATAAAAAGCCCAAATTATTCCTGCACACAAAAGAGCTAAAAGTGCAGTCCCACTTATTTTAAATTTATCAGTACTCTTAGCTGCAACCTGATCAACATTAACTTCTACATACATACTATAGAAAAGTAATAACCCAATAAAAATCAAAATAACTACAGTAAGCATAGCCCAAATCAAGCCTGCAGTATTACCTACCAATGGTAAAATTAAAAGTGCTGCTCCAATTCCAACTGGCCAAGAGTTAGCAAAAATTCCCATTGAAAGTGAAATTTCACGACCTGAAAAGTAATCAGTTACCATCTTAGCCATTAAGACATTTAATATAACCCCGCCAGCACCTGCAACGACGCGACCCGTTAGTTGGAGGGGATAGTTCCAGCCAAAGGCCATGATCAAGCCACCAAAAATCATCAATATCATACCAAAAGAAACTACCCTCTTATCACCAAATAATTTTCCTATTGCAGCACCAGGTAAGGCAACTACTACACCTGGTGACATGTATAGCCCAACAAGGATCCCAAGGTCTGTTAACCCAATTGCAAAACTATCTGCAAATAAGGGTGAAAGTGCAGCAACTGCTTGATATTGAAACCCCATAGTAACACGCGCAAGGAAAAGAACTGTTAGCATAAGCCAGCGATTAGGGCTTTGGTTTTTTTCAATCAATTTTAAAATCCTTAAGAAAGATTATATAAGTTAAATTATCTTTAAATGTTCTCCCACGTCTCTAAAAGCCTTAATGGCAAATTCTAAATCTTCTATTTCTAGAGCAGCTGACATTTGGGTTCTTATCCTATCTGTCCCTCTTGGCACTACAGGAAAACTAAATGGAGCAACATATATACCCTTTAAAGACAGCATTTCTGACATTTTCTGAGATAGTTTTGGGTCTCTTAGCATCACTGGGACGATTGGATGTTCTCCACTTAAAATATCAAAACCAGCTTTTTGCATATTATGTCTAAAATAAATAGTATTCTGACGGAGTTTTTGAATTCTTTCATTCGAACTCTCCAGCATGTCAAGCACAGCAATAGATGTTGCAGCAATAACTGGGGCTAAAGTGTTGGAGAAAAGATAAGGACGGGACCGTTGTCTTAATAGTTCGACAACCTTGCTATTAGCTGAAATGTACCCACCAGATGCACCCCCCAGAGCTTTTCCTAATGTACCAGACATAATATCCACGCGACCAATAACATTGCAATACTCATGAGTTCCTCGCCCGGTCTTTCCAATAAACCCGACTGCGTGACTATCATCAACCATCACCATTGCCTTATATTTTTCTGCAAGATCACAAATCTCTTTTAAGTTCGCAATATACCCATCCATTGAAAAAACACCGTCAGTTGCTATTAACCGAAATCTACATTTAGAAGATGCACGCAACTGATCTTCTAGTTCCTGCATATCTGAATTTTTATATCGAAAGCGCTGAGCCTTACTTAAACGTACACCATCAATGATTGATGCATGGTTTAGGGAATCAGAAATAATAGCGTCTTCTGAACCTAAGAGTGTCTCAAATAGGCCAGTATTAGCATCATAACAACTTGAATACAAAATTGTATCTTCAAAACCTAAAAATTTTGAAAGCCTCTGCTCTAGGTTTTTATGTATTTTCTGAGTGCCACAAATAAACCTTACAGAAGACATTCCATAACCAAAGTCTTCTAAAGCATTTTTTCCAGCAGCTATTAAAGACGGGTTATTAGATAGACCCAGATAATTGTTTGCACATAAGTTAATTACCTTAGAACCATCCTCAAGCGCCACAATTCTAGATTGTGGCGTAGTAATAATTCTTTCTGTTTTAAACAAACCCTCAGAGTGAATATTACTTAATTCAGATTTTATGTGTGAAATGAAATCAGTGCTCATACTACTTTAATACCCAACTTATTACTTTTCCTATTTATGATTTATCGCGATTAATTATTCCTGCTGACAAAAACCCTCCATCGACTCCTAAAATATGACCATTTATATAGCGTGCCTGTTCACTCGCCAGAAAAATTGCAGCAAAAGCAGTTTCATCCGGCGTACCATAACGGTTCATAGGGATAGCCGATTGGTAAGTTTGTCTTGTTTCATTTGAATGCATCTCAGCAACCAATTCAGTATCTATTGCACCTGGCGCAAGAGCATTCACAGTAATTCCAAATTCAGCCAACTCAACAGCCATCACTTTTGTAAGCGCTATTACACCTCCCTTAGCTGCACCATAGGCGGCTCTACCAGTTCCACCTCTTAAACCCGCAGTAGACGCCAAGTTAACAATCCTGCCGTATCCAAGCCTTTTCATTTCTTTAGCAGCAGCTTGGCAACAATAAAAAGTTCCAGATAGATCAATATCAATTAATTGCTTCCACTCTTCCGGAGTGGTTTCCAAAAAACTACGCTCAATTCCAACACCAGCACTGTGGACTAAAATATCAATTTTTCCCCACTTATTTATTACTTTCTCTACCATCCTATTTGCATCAGTAGGACTTTGTACATCAACTTTTATAGCAAAAGATTTTGTACTCTTCATGGATTTAACACTATCCTGAGCTCTTTTTTCATTCAAATCAGCTATAACTACTTTCGCTCCCAATTCGTATAATTGTTTGGCTACGGCAAAACCAATACCACTTGCACCACCCGTTATAAGAGCTACCTGGCCTCTAAAATCCAACCCAGAATGGGGTTTTTTAACTACTGAAGGCAAAAACTTCTCCTACATAAAGGCTACCCAGTTTAATTATAGTTGTTCTAGCAGTACGTTATATCTAGTCAAACTGATATTAGATCCACAAGCTATTATCCCAACTGATCGACCTAAAATCTCATTCTTCAAAGGACCAAGAATAGCTGCTAAAGAAGCTGCACAAGCGGGTTCCGCTGTAATACTTAAAATATCTTGATAATAGTTCATACTTTCTAATAATTCATGATCAGACACTCTCACAATTTTATCAACAAACTTTTTTGCTATCGAAAATGAATGTGGCAAAGTTACTGGAGACCCTAGGCTATCTGCTATAGTATTAACCGTTCCTAATGATACTGGCTTCCCAACCTTAAAACTTTCAAATAGACCTGCTGCGCCAAAAGGCTCCACACCAACTACTATAGCCCTTGGGTTAGATTTTTTAATCATGCATGCCATCCCACTAATTAAGCCACCACCTCCTACTGGAATTACAAATAGATCAATTTCAGGGCTTTGTTCAATGTATTCAGCCGCACATGTAGCTGAACCCAGTGTCATATTTTCTCCCTCAAACGGATGCATCATCACTCTTCGGTCACTGTCAGCCAGAGAACTCATGACTTTGAAAGAATCACCAATGTCCTCACATAAAATGACTTCAGCCCCAACAGAACGGCAACCCTCTATTCGATATGGGTCAGTTGTTTTTGGCATTGTAATCTTAGCTGTAACACCAGCAGCAGCAGCAGCCCACGAAACTGCTAGAGCATGGTTCCCACCACTCGCTGCGACAACCCCCTGCTTTTTTTGTTCACTTGATAAATTTTGAATACCTAAGTAAGCACCTCTTGCTTTAAAAGATCCCGCTTGTTGAAAGAGTTCTAACTTAACAGACACATTGGTATCTCTGGGTAACACTTCCATCCAGCGATCCGACTTTAACGGTATAACTGGGGTTTTTATGAGATTCTGTTTTATTACAGAGCGCGCCAAATTGATTTGTGAAATTGAAGGTCCTAACTCAGTACTCATAAATATAATCCACTTTCTCTTTAAACAAACTCTTCTTCACACTTTTATCAAACCTAATCTCTTTCTCAATAAGGTAAGGCCAAAAACTGTCAAAATAATCCGATATAAATGATGCAGTGTAACAGTTGCTGGATTAGCCGAAAGGCTTAAAGCAATTAGAGACATTTCTGTAACACCACCAGGTGCAAAACATATCAAAAGGACATTCACGGGGATTAAAGTAATTGGTAAAATAATAAAACATAGTAAAAGTCCAATAGCTAACATCGAGATAACAGAGATCAAGCTCAGACCAACTGCTCTGTATAATATTAACTTATCTATACCAAGAAACCTACAACCCAAGCCTGCGCCAACTACTATTTGAGAAATTACTAGCATAAAATCTGGTAAATAAATTGGACCTATACCCGTTAAGTTTACAGCGGCAGTTAGCAATAGAGGTCCCATCAAATGTCCAGCAGGAAGTCTTATCTTAGGACCAATATATAATCCTAGCACTGCTAATAAGAGTACTAATGCATAATTACTTGAAAAGTCTAACTTTGTAGTTACCTCCGGCAGCTTTATCCCACTTGCACTCCCTACTGGCTCACCAATCCAGATAGACATAAAAACTGGTACTAGAATTATAACAAATATTATTCGAAGAAACTGTTGAACGGTAAGTACTCTAATATCACATCCTGCTTCTTCACCCATGGAAATACTCTCCATCAAACCCCCAGGGGCCCCACAGAAAAAAGCTGTTGATTTGTCGTAATGACCAATTTTGTAAAATATAAAAAAATTCGATGCGTGTGCCAAAATGACAAAAAATGAGATAGCAATCAAAGATGGTAACATTTGGGGCGCTTGATTAATAAGCGCCCAATTTACTTGGGATCCAATCATAATGCCTATAAAAGCCATAAAAAATTTCCTGAAGTTTGCTGGAAATTCGTAATTTTCTGGTAAGGCACTTTTCCTCAAACTTACAGTTAGAGCCACAAATAAAAGGCTTCCGAGCATCCAGGGCATAGGTAACCCAATTGTCTCGGCAAGTAATCCACCAACAGCCCCAACCGGTAATAAAAACCCTGTAGTCAGATAGAATTTTATATTCACAAAGGCCCTCTCAAAAGCAGTCTTTTAGCTTTAACTTATCTAGGAATTTAAGAAAGAATAAATCCAGTATATCCCTCTTCTGCAATACTATTACAGATATCTCTATAGTTATTTAATCCACCAGTATAAGGCATAAAGACCTGAGGTTTTCCGGGAATATTTGCACCCAAGTACCATGAATGCTTCGTTTTAGGTAATAGTGTTTTATTAGCTGTTTGATTAACATGCTCAACCCAGTCTTTCATTGCGTGAGAGCTTGCCTCAATAGTTTTTAAATTATTTTTCTCTAGATGAGTGATGCACTCTGCCACCCACTCAACGTGTTGCTCAATTGCGCGTGGCATATTTGTTAAAACCGAAGGACTACCCGGACCAGTCAACATAAACATGTTAGGGAAACCTGCTACCTGCAATCCAAGATAGGTTTGAGGTCCGCCGCTCCAAATATCTCTGAGGTTTAATTTACTCCGACCCTTAATATCTATTTTTAAAAGTGAACCTGTCATTGCATCAAATCCAGTAGCAAAAACAATTATATCCAGCGGAAAACTAGCAGATTTAGTTCTAATACCGTTATCATAAATATCCTTTATTGGATCTGCCCGAATATCTATAAGTTCTACCGATTTTTTATTAAATGTTTCAAAATAATTGGTATCTATTGGAGGTCTCTTAGTAGAAAAAGGATGATCTATATTTGAAAGGATATCCGCTTTTAAAGGATCTTTAACAGTCGACCTTATCTTATCCTTTATAAAATCTGACATTACATCATTAGATTTAATATTTGTAAGAATATCATCAAAGCATTCTCGGAAACCAAGACCCCCCGCCACCCAAGCTGCATTCAAGATCTCTAATCGCTCTTTTTCTGGTGTATCAAAGCAATGTTCTGAGGGTGGCGGCCAAGCATGCCCTCCACGACTCAAAAGCATTTTCTCTAACCACTCAGAGGTTTTTGTCTTGAAATTTTTTACAAACTCATCAGTTAATTTCTGATTTCGGGCTGGGATACTATAGTTAGGTGTCCGCTGAAAAACTGTTACTTTTTCCGCTGACTCCGCTATAACTGGGATAGCCTGAATTCCAGAGGAGCCTGTTCCGATAACCCCAACCTTTTTATTTTTAAACACTACTTCTTCATGAGGCCATTCCCCAGTATGGTAAATATCTCCGTTAAAATTAACTATTCCTGGTATGTTGGGCTTATTGGCAGAGGACAAACAACCAACCGCATTTATGACATATCGAGTTTTATAAGTCTTACCACTATCAGAGCGTACCAGCCAAATATTTTCATCTTCTAGAAAATCCATATTTGTTATTTTATTATTAAAGCTAATATCGCTCCTGAGTTTAAGATGATCAGTGGCAAAATTTAAATATTTTAAAATTTCAACTTGGCCAGGATAGCGCTCACTCCATTCCCAGTTTTGTAATAATTCATCTGAAAAATAGTAACAGTAGGTATGACTTTCAGAATCGCATCTAGCACCTGGGTATCTATTCCAATACCATGTGCCTCCCACATCTTCTGCAGCCTCAAAAATATGAGCCGATATTCCTAACTCATCTCGAAGTTTATAGAGCTGGTATAGACCAGAAAATCCAGCACCTATGATTATTGCATCAAAATCAACTTCCTGTTTCACTTTAAGATATCTCTCATTTGTTATAGAGTGCTGACACCCTATAAAGAATAAACTGAATCAGCAACAAGCTATAAATAAGAATGGTAAATAACTAACTACTCCTGTAAATTTTGCCTAGGTGCTTAATAGGCACACACCGAAATTTAATATTGGGGCATCAGTTAAGTGTTTAAGGTAAATAAGTTTATTTACCTTAAACACTTAAAGAAAAGGAAAATTAGAAGATGTTACACGGTAACTTAAATCCTGATGTGCTCAGTAATAAACCTATAGGTTTTATTGGGCTTGGCGCAATGGGAGGGGGAATGGTAAAAAATTTTCTTAAGGAAAATTTACCTGTTTTTGCATATGATATCTCAACAAACGTTAGAGAAGAGTACGCCCAACTTGGAGCGGTTTTTGAGGATAGCCCAGCAATCATCGCAAGTAAGGTGAATAGATTGTTTTTATGTCTTCCCTTTGGTCAGGAAGTTGAGTCTGTACTCCTTGGTTCAGATGGGATTATGACAAGTAACAATTCAGGTTTAATGGTACTAGATACATCAACACTCTACTCGCAGGACTCAATTAAATTTCAACTAGAGTTAAAAAAATATGGAATTTCTTACAACGATTGCCCCGTTTCTGGCCTTCCACATAAAGCAAATGATGGAACATTGACCACAATGTTTGGTGGTTCAAAGGAAGAGTTTCAGTTATTTAACCCATACCTTAAAATTATAGGAGATTTTGTTTTACATTGTGGACCAGTTGGTTCAGGCCAAATGATGAAAGCTTTTAACAATGTATTATATAATATAAACATTGCTGGTCTTTCGGAAATTTTTTCAATTGCGGTAAAATCTGGACTTGACCAAAATGCCGTACAACAACTTTTAGTTTCTGGTTCATGTAAAAGTTTTGCTTCTGAGTATTTTGTACCAAAAATGGTAAATAGAGTCTTTACTGGGGACTACAAAATGGTGGCTGCCTTAAAGGACATTGAAAATGTTAAAAACACGACTGAAAAGCTTAATATTGATACACCAATGTTTAGTTCTATGGTCAAAACATATATGGAAGCTATTGAAATGGGTTTTGGAAAAGAATCAAAAAGTGCTATGCTTAAGGTCTATGAAGAAAAACTTGAACACAGTTAGAAGAATTAAAATACAAACCTCAAGATAGGATATTAAATGGATCAAATAAACATTCAATTTACACTATTCTCTGCTTTTTATTCCCCGTTGATATCAGCGATGACGGGGGGGTTTTTAAAGGACGAGGGCCTAGAGTATAATTGGTCCATTGCTAAGGCTGGTGTCTCAGCTTTAGGGCAACTAGAAAATGGTTCTGCTCACGTCGTACAGTCAGCACTTAGTCAAGGTTTTAAAACTTTAGAAGAAGGGAAAGAACCCTTTTGCGTACATTTTGCCCAAGTAAATGAGATGGATGGGTTTTTTCTTACTGGTCGAGAACCATGCTCTGATTTTAATTGGGACAACCTTAAAGGTGCTGACGTTTTAGTTCATCACGGTGAACAGCCAATGGCGATGTTTAAATATGCATGCCATAAAGAAAATATTGATATTAGTGCTATAAATATTATTAACGCAGGTAATGCCTCTGAAATGGATATAGCTTTTCGTAATGGCCAGGGCATGTATATTCATCAACAAGGACCAGCCCCACAACAACTTCAATTTGAGGGTGTTGGGTATATTGTAGCTCAGTTAGGCGGTATTATTGGGCCCTGTGGTTTTTCCAGTCTAGCTGCAACTTCAGATTGGTTAGAAACGGATATGGCCACCGCTTTTTTAAGGGCATACAAAAAAACTCGCTTATACCTTATTGAAACCCCAGCGTCTGAAATTGCAGCTGCCGAAGCAGAATTGTTTCCATCTGTAGATTTAGAAGTATTATCTAATTGTATTGAAACATATCAAAAACTTGGTTGCTGGACTCCTCACATAAATATAACTCACTCTGCCTTTGAGTCTACCCTAGACATATTTGAATATAATAACTTAATCAAAACTCGCCATTCTTATGATTCAGTGTGTAGAAGTATATTGTAAAATAAAGGATTTGTTCTGCAAAGGTTCAGAAAGTTTTAATATCTAATAGAAATTAATGCTTCTTGTTCATCAAAACTTTTAGCTGTTCCTAAAATATACCTATCAGGTCTAATTAAAACTGCCTCAACACTTAAATCATCAAGAAATTGATTTAATCCTGGTTCAGCTATTGTATCAATACATAAAAATGGTAACTCACTAATATTAGCTAACAACCCCTTAATAGGGCTGCGGGAAATAAATACAGACTTATATCCAGATAGATCATCCATTAGTTGATTTTTTGACAGTCTGGGTTGACTTGCAATTAACCCACGATGTTTCTTAAGGTTGCTTCCAAGAAAAGAACCAAGTCCTATGCCTAACTCTGGGTATAAAGATTTCATAGTAGTCCCATTTTTAGTGTTCTTCTTAGAACTCTCAAAAGCATTTGTAGGATCAGTAGCGTTAATCAAACCACCTAGTTTTATAGCCGTATCAATATATTTCTGGACGTGAGGCACTCGCTCACTCTCATAAGTAGCCAAAAGCCCTGCTTCCGCTTGATTTTTTATTTCAGCTACTAGCTTCCAGGCNAGNTTAGCAACATCCCGTATACCTGCACACATCCCCTGTCCCATAAAAGGAGGCATTAAGTGAGCCGCATCCCCAGCAATAAAAAGNCGCCCTTTCATCCACTTTTTTGAAACCATAGATCGAAATGTATAAACAGCTGTACGCTCAAGCTCAGCAACTTTTGGGTTTATCCATTTTTTTAAAATCGACCACACCTTAGAAGGTTTAGTAAACTCTAGCTCACTCTCTTCATCAAGCAGCCTTATTTCCCAACGTCTGCGGTTTTTTGGCTGACCACAGTATGTAATCGGTCGTATGTTACTACAATGCTGAATCGTTCGATCACCTAATTCTGGAAGCTCCTCCTTTAAAAGTACGTCTGCTACAAGCCACCGCTCCTGAAAACCACAATCGTATTTTTCTTCTCCTATTATACTACGAATTACGGAGTTTGCCCCGTCACAACCAACTACATATTTTGATCTAACAGAGGTTGATAGTCCAGAACTCCTATCATTAAAAAAAACCTCTGTATAAATTTTATTAGATGTTACAGACAAAACTTCCATACCAAATTTCATATCAACAGTATCTATAGTATGAAGTTTTTCACGTAAAAGTGTTTCTAAGTCAGGTTGATGAAACCTATAACTAGGATACCAACCATGTCGTCCAATTTCTTTTGGTCGAGGCCAGTCTAAAAGAATATTATTTTCTTCATCTACAAACCTCATCCCTGAGTTTATTTGGACCATTTCTTTGAGTTTTTCGCTAATACCTATTGTCTGAAATACTCGCATTATTTCATCGTCAAAGTGTACGGCTCGCGGTAACGGATAAATTTCATCTTCTCTCTCTAATATAAGTACTCGCACCCCACCCAAAGCTAGTAAGTTAGCTAATGTTGCGCCAGTCGGCCCACAACCCACAACGACCACATCGGTATCAAAATCAGCATTTTTCATATTGCATTCAAACTTCTAACTAAAAGAGCTACTCATTTTTACTTAAGTTCCCCATAAAGCCAAGGGCAATCTATTACCAAAGGGGCTTGCTTTCCATCAGAAGCAGCCTTCAATCTCATATCTCGAAGTTTTGTTCGTTCTTCAACAGTTAAGTTTAATCTTTCATGACCCCAAAAACTAGGACCAACACTTGTTTCCTCAGGCACCCATGTGGCTGGGTCAATAACTCTTCCTCCCCAACCACTTTCTACAAAAAATCCAGACGGCGTATTTGCATAAAAGCTAGTCATATAATCATTTGTGTGCCTACCCAATGTATATGCTATCCTATCTTTCTGTAATTGTGCCAAATCATAACCCTGCCCAACATCATCCAGATTTGTGTATTCTACCATGAAATGATGGAAGCCCATATTTCCAGAACCAACCATAGCAAAACTATGGTGCCTTCCATTCACATGAAAGAAATATAAAGGGTAGGGGGTTAGCCCATAATCACTTAATTTAAAATCTAAAATATCTTGATAAAATGGCAAAAGTTTCTCAATTTGTTTTACATGTAAAACAGCGTGGCCCATTCCCTGTGGTCCAGTCTTAAATCCTGAAATGGGTCTTCCTGGAAGAAAAGGACTATCACTCTTCATTGGATTAAAAAATAACTCAACTCTATTGCCATCAGGATCATAAAAAAAAATCAAATCTTCTACAAAACGCCTTGCGGCTAAATTTCGGTCTCCAAATTTTACTGGATATCCTGCCTGTTCTAGTCGAGCCCCATATTTATTAAGATCACCAGCTAAATCAACTTCCCACCCGATGAATGCTAAGGTCTCACCAGGTTCGTCCGAGATAATTAGCCTTTGTTTTAGATCATCCATTCGAAAAGCCATGCTTTTTCCTGCTTGGTCTATTTTTTGCATACCAAGCAATTTTCCTGCAAATTCACTCCAGTCATCTTCTTTGTCAGATCTAATTCCTATGTATCCAAGCGCATTGATAGCCATTAGCTATCACCTCCAAAATAATTTTTTTAATTCTGATCTATTTTTAAATAGAACATACACGACAATACTAAAAAACATAGCTTAAAAAAAGATTAACTATTATTCAAATAGTTAGATATTATTTAACTTATTACCTAATATATTTTTTATTTTAACTGATATGTAAGGTAACTTCTAACGTTTAGATGTTAACTAATCCGATATATTTTTTAAGTTAAACTACTAGACCTTCTTAATATTAACTTTCTTCATCTCATTTGTGCACTATAAACATTGACATTTCACTCAAGAATCACGCACGATAGGGCGTTATGGGATGTTAAAAAAGCTTTAAAAAATACTTACATAATAATCAAATTTGAACTAAACTAAAATTATAATAATAAACATTAGTGGAGGATAGAATGAAAAAATTAACAATAGGATTGGGTGCAGTACTTTCAACTGCTCTATTAGGCACAATGTCTTTAGCTGCAGATAAAGTATTAACAGTAGCATCATGGGCAGCACCGTTTCATACAATGAATGAAAATGTATTTCCATGGATGAGTAGTCAACTTAAAAGCTGTACGAGTGGAAGTCTAAGCTTGAAAGTAGAGTACGGTATGGCGCCCCCTCCTGCTATGTACGACACTGTTCGAGACGGCGTTGCGGATATGTCTTGGATTGTATATGGTTATACCCCAGGAAAGTTCGTAACTACTATGACTGCTGAGCTTCCAGGAATCCCAGGAAATGCTAGACAAAAATCTGTAGCTTTTCAAAAAACTCATGAAAAATATTTTGCATCAGTTGGTGAGGCTAAAGGCGTACAAATATTAGCAAACTACACTCATGGTCCAGGTATGGTTAATACTGTAAAAAAAGTTACTTCTTATAAGGAGCTTGAAGGTGTTAAAATGCGTATTGGCGGCGGTGTTGCTAATGCAATTGGTAAGGCATTAGGTGTTGCAGGTATTGGTGCACCAGCGCCAAAGGTCTATGAATTAATTTCAGGCGGTGTTGCTGATGGTGTCTTCTTTCCATTTGAAACTATGCATGCATTTAAAATTGCAGAACTTGCTAAATACTCACTTGATAACCCGGATGGAATGTATACGACGGCATTTGGCATAGTTATGAATAATGACGCATATGAAGGTCTTGATGCAACTCAGCGAGGATGTATTGATTCTATGAGAGGCGTATCATTGTCACGCACTATAGGTTGGTTTTGGGACGATGCAGATAAAGCCGGTGCTTCTGCCGCTGCTGGTTACGGACATGAACTTACTGTAGCAAGCGATGAAGAAAGAGCTTACTTTACTGAGGCAACCTCTAGTGTTTCAACTGATATAGTTGCTAAAGTTTCCGCAACAGGAGTTGATGGGGCAGCCGCCTTAGCTTACTTCAAAGAGCAAGTTGCCATAGAGGCCGGAAAGTAAGAGTCTTTTTTGGATTAGATAATGACTTTATTTCTTAACATAATAGAACGGCTAGCTCTCGGAGTTAGCCGTTTTATCTCTAGCATGGCTGCTATAGTATTATTTTGGATTGTAGCAATTACATGTATTAATGTTATTGGAAGATACTTTTTTAATGCCCCCCTGTATGCCGGTGAAGAGTTAGTCAAAGTAAGCATGGCAGGTGTAATTTTTTTATCACTGCCTGCATTATTTTTTAGAAATGAGCATATTGTAGTGGATTTATTTCCAGTGTTTCAAAGGGGTTATTTAGGTTGGATACTAAGCCTAGTGTTTCTAGGAATAGCCGCTTACTGCCTATGGATCATTGCTGATAAAACGATGTTTTATGCTAATAGATCTTGGGAAGATAAGGATACTTACGAATATATTTTAGTACCATCGTTTTTGTCATCAGAAGAAAATCAGTTCGTACCCAAATATATTGTAGATTATTTTATAGCAATCTCTGTATTTTTTACCTCACTACTAGTCTGTTTGCGTCTAATAATCGTAGCCTCAAAACCAGGGTCTAGCGCAGAAATTAACGAAGAGGCGTAATAATGGAAGCATTAACAATTTCTCTAATAGGTTTTGGAGCTATTTTAGTATTAGCTTTTTTAAGATTTCCACTTGCCCTCGCTATGGGTTTAGTCGGTGTAGTAGGATTTGGAGAATTAACAGGATATAGGGCAGCGATTTCAAACTTGGGTAGGCTTGTTATGGATTTAGGTCAATCTTACTCTCTTTCGGTATTACCTTTATTTATATTAATGGGTTTGTTAGTAGAAAAAGGAGGTATGGCAAAGCAACTTTACCGAGCTGCATATGCCTTTCTTGGGCACAAAAAAGGTGGCCTGGCAATGTCAACTGTTGTGGCTTGTGGAATGTTCTCTGCAATCTCAGGTTCATCCATTGCCACTGCAGCCACAATGTCAAAAGTAGCTATGCCAGAGATGCGACGCTATAAATACGCTGATTCACTGGCTACTGCGTCAATCGCTGCAGGAGGAACTTTAGGAATTTTAATTCCACCTAGTGTAATTCTAGTAATTTATGGATTACTTACTGAACAGTCCATTGGAAAGTTATTTATGGCAGGGTTTATCCCAGGGTTTATTGGTATTTTATTTTACACCCTTGCAGTAAAGTTCGTTGTAACAAGAAATGCTTCTTTAGGTCCCGCCGGGGAAAGAACGAATTGGAAAGAGCGAGCAATTGCTCTAAAAAATGTGTGGACAACATTAGCATTATTCATTTTTATAATTGGTGGAATTTATATAGGATTATTTTCAGCTACTGAGGCGGCTGGTATGGGGGCGGCAGGAGCTCTTTTAATCACCTTTTTTAAAGGGGCGTTAAACCGACAAGTTTTACTTGATGTTGGTCGAGATTCTTCATTATTGACTGCTAAATTATTTTCACTACTTTTTGGTGCATCGATGTTCTCCAATTTTCTCAATCGAGCAGGGTTACCTGATGCACTAATTGGTGTAATAGACTCATTTGAGTTATCAGGCATTGCTGTAATTTTTATTATTTTATTAATTTACCTTCTTTTGGGGTGTGTTTTTGAATCAATGTCAATGATACTTTTAACAGTCCCAATATTTGCGCCACTAGTACAAGGACTTGGCTTTGATTTAATATGGTTTGGTATCTTGGTTGTTGTCGTAACAGAAATTAGCTTAATTACTCCTCCAATTGGTTTAAATGTCTTTGTACTTAAGGGTGTTATAAAAGATGTTTCCGTTAGTACTATATTTAAAGGAGTAACACCTTTTTGGGTGGCAGATATAATTAGGTTACTAATACTAACATTAGTTCCTGGGTTAGCGTTATTTCTTCCTTCTGTAATGTTTTAAAAGCATACCATGCAGTATGAAAGTGGTATCAAGCTTAATGTGCATTCGAACGAATTATTCAATTATAGCTTAGATTATTGAGCCAGTTATTTTGGATACTCTTATTGATACCAGTAGTCAGTGGTATCAAAATTAAATTAAAGGCTTACTAATAACCACTCGATATTAATTTTAGTGTTTTATTTATGTAATAATAAAAAATTAATTAACACAAAAATAGCCTCAAAAATTTAATCCTTCCAAGTTGGGTCTAATTTATCAACTAACCTAATCAAGGCTGGCCATTCTGGGTGTCGGACCAAAGCATTAGCGCTGGCACTACCACCCTCAAATTGCTCCCTAGTTCTCTCCATTACTTCTGGACTAATAAGATTCATGGAACCAGAAGCCATAGCCATCAATTGAACTTCTGTGTTCCTAATAAATGCAAGGTGTCTAACAAATGCCCAAGCACAATTAGGTCCTGCTGTTATCATTCCGTGATTTCTCATTACCAAGGTATGATTTTTTTCTCCTAGAGCCTCAACAATTAAAGGCCCCTCAGTACCATCTAGCACGATACCCTTAAAATTATGGTAACCGACCCTTTCATAAAACTGACAGCCCTCTTGCGTAAGTGGAATTGCTAGACTGTCAGTCGCACATAAACTTTGTGATATAGGTTCATGCGTATGAATTATACAATGTAAATCAGAGCGAGCTTTATGAACTGTAGAATGGACATAATAACCTGCCTTATTAACTGGCCAGGGGCTATCAGACAGCTTATTTCCATCTATATCGATCGTAATTAAATTACTTGCAGAAATTTCATCATAACGTAACCCAAAAGGGTTAATTAAAAATTTATCCGTGCCAGGGATTCGAAGTGTAATATGATTATAAACAACGCTGGTCCAACCATAGTGTGCAACCATTCTATAACATGCTGCTAAATCTAGTCGTGCTTCCCACTCGTTTTCATCCATTCCAACCGGAGCTTGAGGCAAAGCTGTATCCATACCTATCTTTCCATTAAGGTTACCAATAGCATCATCCATGACTTTATTCTCCTAAAACAATTTATTTACTCTTAATTTCCATATAACAGGGTTTATATGCCAAGAATAGAATTATATCTTATAGAAGTTTGTTTATAGAGTTAAAAAAGATCTATTATCATTTAAAGGTAAACAGAAATTAAAGGGAAAAATAGTGAGTGAATGTGATTTAGACTATCTTATACTTGGTGGCGGTGCTGTTGGTTGTATTTATGGTGGACTGCTTTCTAACTCAGGGCATAACGTTCAGATCATAAACCGTTCACTCAAAACAGTAGAGAGCATCAAAAAAAATGGCTTACATTTAGATTTAAATGGCAAAAAAATAAATTGCTTCCCAAAAACGGGACAACCTAGTGATGCTATGACTGCTCGCGTGGTCATGGTTTTCACTAAGACTTATCAAACCAGAAATGCTTTATTGGGAGTTCTCCCAAAAATGAACTCTAAAACTACCTATCTTAGTCTTCAAAATGGTCTAGGAAATGGTAAAATATTATCAGATATAACTCATAGCAATTCCATCCTTCATGGAGTAACTATGCTTCCTGCAACTCTTTTAAAAGCGGGTCATGTCAAATCCAAAGGCGTTAACACAACCTGGTTTGGCAGCTATAAGTCCGCCGAGCATAACATAGCCCACTCTATTTTACATGATCTTATAAAATGTGATTTTGATGTAAGTTTAGTTGAAAACCCCAATATTCACATATGGCAAAAAGCATGCTTTAACATTGCCTTAAATGCTATATCAGCACTTATAAATGGCTCTCCCGGGCTTATAGGAGATTACCCTGGTGTTAAAAATATTGTTTACGAATTAGCGGCTGAAGCAATCGAAGTTGCAAAACACGATGGTATAAAGGTCGAAATTAAAAAGATTTATGAAATGATTGATTTTGTATGTACAAATCATCGATACCATAAACCCTCAATGCTACAAGATATCCAATTAGAGCGTACAACGGAGATAGAATCTTTAAACGGGTTTATTGTCGAACGAGCAAAAGAACTTAATATTAAAACACCTATTAATCAGATGATAACCGAACTTGTTAGGGCTCGAGAGAACGCAAGTAAGTTTTGGAAAAGCTCTGAATGAAAGTATACTAAAGTCAGACCCAAAATAAATTAAAAAGTTTTAAAAATAGTTTTTATCTAGGCAATGTTGTGCTATTCATTAATGACTTATCAACAGCTGAGGCACACTGTCTGCCTTCCCTTATTGCCCACACCACTAAAGATTGCCCTCTCCTCATATCCCCTGCTACCCAAACTTTTTCATGACTAGTTTTATAGTTATAATCATCAGCAAGAACATTTTGACGATTATCAAGTGCAACGCCAAGATCCTCAATCATACCGGGTCCAAACGGAGAAGTGAAACCCATAGCCAAAAGAACTAAATCACATTTTAATACAAACTCCGTACCTAGAATAGGCTGAAATTTCTCGTCAACGCGAATACAATTTAAAGATTTTAATTTGCCATCCGCACCTTCAAAGCTCTGTGTCATTACAGAAAACTCTCTTTCTGCTCCCTCTTCTTGGCTTGAGGAGGTTCTCATTTTAAAAGGCCAGTTTGGCCAAGATAACAGCTTTTCTTCACTTTCTGGTGGTATTGGCATTATTTCGAGTTGAGTAACAGAAACCGCACCCTGTCTAATAGATGTTCCAATACAATCTGAACCAGTATCTCCTCCCCCAATTACAATAACATCTTTTTCAGTAGCCAGAATATCATTACAGTTGTTTAATAATTCCATCCCAACTCTACGGTTCTGCTGAGGTAAAAACTCCATAGCAAAATGAACACCCTCTAAATGCCTTCCTTCTATTGGTAAATCTCGTGCTTTCTCTGAACCTCCTGATAAAATAACAGCGTCATACTCGTCGATAATGCTAGAAATACTCTTATCTAAACCAACATTAATTCCAGTAAGAAATTTTACTCCTTCTTTTTCCATCTGGTTCACTCTACGATCAATATGAATTTTCTCCATTTTAAAATCTGGAATACCATATCGCAAAAGGCCACCAGCTTTCTTGTTTTTTTCAAAAATATTAACTTCGTGACCAACTCTAGCTAATTGTTGGGCAGCTGCCATTCCTGCTGGACCTGAACCAATAACTGCTATTCTTTTACCTGTTTTTACGTCTTGAATCTGAGGAACTATCCAGTTATTTTCCCACGCTTTATCAACAATTGCACATTCTATTGACTTTATAGTAACAGGACTATCAATAAGATTTAAGGTACACGAAGCTTCACAAGGGGCTGGACAAATTCTACCTGTAAATTCTGGAAAATTATTTGTGGTATGTAAATCTGTTGCTGCCTGTTCCCATTCACCTTTATAAACTAAATCATTCCAATCTGGAATTTGATTATTTACAGGGCAACCTTTTGCACCTTTTAAATCGTGACAAAAAGGAACACCACACTCCATACACCGACTAGCTTGATCACGCAGAGTTTGTTCCGGCAATGGAATTACAAACTCCTTGTAGTTTCGAACACGATCTGAAGCAGGAGCGTACTTACGATCCTGACGATCTATCTCCAAAAAACCGGTTACTTTTCCCATTTAAATTACTCCAATTCTAGAAAACTAAATACTTACTCTGCAGCTATTCCAGATGCTTTTTGAGCCATCTCTATTTCAGTCAATGCTCGTCTGTATTCTGTTGGCATAACCTTAACAAATTTTGGCCTATAATCACTCCAGTTTTTAATAATTTCTAATGCTTTTCCTGATCCAGTATACTTTAAGTGTTTCTCTATAAGTTTAAATAAACGATCTTCATCATTCCTAGTCATGTCTTTTGACACGTCAACTCTACCGTGATGCTCCAAATCTCCACCATGATGATGCTCTGATTCCATTAAATCGTCTTCTTTTGGCACTGGCTCCAGCTCAACCATTGCAAGATTACATCTATTTTCAAAGCTTCCATCTTCGTCCAAGACATATGCTATTCCACCAGACATTCCTGCAGCAAAGTTACGACCGGTATAACCTAGGACTGCAACAACTCCTCCAGTCATATACTCGCAGCCATGGTCACCAACTCCTTCAACCACTGCAGTTGCACCTGAGTTTCGAACTGCAAAACGCTCTCCAGCTACACCTTGAAAATAACACTCACCATTAATCGCTCCATATAAGACTGTGTTTCCTACTATTATTGATTCTGCTGGATTTATTTGAGTCGCACTTTTTGGTGGATAAATGATAATCTTGCCCCCCGAGAGACCTTTTCCTACATAATCATTTCCTTCACCCTCAACTTCTATCGTCACTCCATGGCTAAGCCAGGCAGCAAAAGATTGCCCAGTAGTTCCGTTGAATTTTATATTTATAGTATCTTCTGGTAAACCCGTATGCCCATACCTTTTTGAAATCTCGCCAGACAACATAGTTCCTGTTGATCTATTCACATTACTAATGTTCATTTTAATAGTTACAGGAACTTTATCAAACAGCGCGGGTTGAGCCAGTTTAATAAGCTCAACATCCATAACTTTCTCAAGACGATGATTTTGAAGCTCACTATTATAAAGCATAGCGGGATCTCCCACCTTAGGAGAATAAAAAAGTTTTGAAAAATTTAAACCTTTTGCTTTCCAATGCTCAACAGCAGGATCTCTGTCTAAAGAATTAATCTTTCCTATCATTTCATCAAAAGTATGAAAACCTAGCTCTGCCATGATCTCTCTTACTTCTTCAGCAACAAAAAAGAAGTAATTAATTACGTGCTCAGGTTGTCCTGTAAAACGTTTTCGTAATACAGGATCTTGAGTAGCAACACCAACAGGGCAGGTGTTTAGATGACATTTACGCATCATTATACACCCAGAAGCAACTAAAGGTGCCGTAGCAAAACCAAACTCATCTGCTCCAAGCATTGCTCCAATCACTACGTCTCGCCCTGTTCTCAAACCTCCATCAACTTGCACAGAAATTCTAGATCTTAATTTATTTTTCACCAGGGTTTGATGAGTCTCAGCCAGACCTATTTCCCATGGAGATCCAGCATGCTTAATAGAAGTTAACGGGCTAGCCCCTGTGCCACCTTCCATACCAGATATTGTTACATGGTCAGCACGGGCCTTCGCCACCCCCGCTGCGACAGTCCCTACTCCAACTTCAGACACAAGCTTAACTGAAATATCCGCCCTAGGGTTAACATTTTTCAAGTCATAAATTAGCTGTGCTAAATCTTCTATTGAATATATATCATGATGTGGTGGTGGTGATATTAAGCCCACCCCCTTTGTTGAATGCCTAACTTTTGCAATCACTGCATCAACCTTATGCCCGGGAAGTTGACCACCTTCTCCAGGCTTTGCACCTTGAGCCATTTTTATTTGAATCATATCTGCATTAACAAGATACTCTGTAGTAACACCAAAGCGACCAGACGCGACCTGCTTTATGGCAGACCTTTTGTTGTCGCCATTTTTCATTGGCTGGAATCGTTCTACTTCTTCACCACCCTCTCCAGTATTAGATTTTGCACCTATTCTATTCATTGCAATTGCTAAATTTTCATGAGCCTCAGCTGAAATAGAACCATAGGACATGGCTCCACTAGAAAATCTCTTAACAATTTTTGTTACTGGTTCGACATCAGAAATATCTATAGGTTTTCTTCCAACTTCACTCGCCTTCCTAAATTTAAAAAGCCCTCTTATTGTAAGTAAACGCTCTTGATTGTCATTTATAGATTTTGCAAACTTTCGGTAATTTTCTAAACTATTACCCCGTACCGCATGCTGAAGGTGCGTAATTTCATCGGAGGTCCAAGCATGTTTTTCACCCCTTTGACGTAATGCATAGTCTCCACCAATATCTAGCGCATGTCTAAGTATAGGAATATCACTATATGCGTCCCTATGGCGTTCAAAAGTTTCTTTTGAAATCTCATAAAGCCCAACACCCTCTATTTGTGTCGCCGTACCAGTAAAGTAACGTAAAATAAAGTCACTAGATAACCCTACTGTATCAAAAATCTGTGCACCACAATAGGACTGATATGTAGAAATTCCCATTTTTGACATGACTTTAAGTAAACCCTTATTAATTGATTTTATATAACGCTGGATGGTTTCTTTCTCACCAACTTCTGACGGGAAACTTCCACTTTCATACATCTCAGCTATTGTTTCAAAAGCTAAGTATGGGTTTATTGCCTCTGCTCCATAACCTGCTAGTACTGCAAAATGATGTACTTCTCTAGGTTCAGCAGATTCAAGAACTAACCCAACAGACGTCCTTAGTCCTTTTCTAATCAAATGATGATGAACAGCAGCTGTTGCCAATAATGCAGGTACTGCAATTCGATCTCGACCAAATTGTCGATCAGAAAGAATTATAATATTACTTCCTCCAAGAACTGCTGTTTCTGCTTTATGACAAAACTTTAGAATACATTCTTCCATTCCACTTGGCCCATTGGAATCTCTGTAAGTTATGTCCAAAACTTGCGAGACAAACTGACTATCACCAATCTCACTTATATCTCGTATTTTTTGTAAATCTGAGTTTCGTAAAATTGGTTGCCTTACTTCCAACCTTTTCTTTGCAGATTTATGATCTCTATCAAACAAATTTGATCGAGGCCCAATAAACGAGACCAGGCTCATAACTGACTCCTCTCGAATTGGGTCTATCGGGGGGTTTGTTACCTGAGCAAAGTTTTGTTTAAAGTATGTATATAGTAATTTAGCCTTACTAGAAATAGCTGAAATTGGCGTATCTGTGCCCATAGAGCCGAGAGCCTCTTGACCAGTTGTAGCCATCGGTAGCATTAAAAGTTTGATGTCTTCTTGAGTATATCCAAAAGCCTGTTGTGCGTCCAATAATTCTTGACCAACATATCTCCTCGGAGAAGACTTAATCCCATTAAGATCTTCTAGAATAATCTGTGTTTCATTTAACCATTTCTGGTAAGGTTGAGAGCTGGAAAGCTCTGCTTTAATATCTTCATCTGAAATTATTTTACCTTTTTCTGTATCTATAAGTAGCATTTTTCCTGGTTGAAGACGCCACTTTTTAACAACTCGGCTTTGATCAAAAGGTAACGTTCCTGCTTCAGATGCAAGGACTACAGTATCATCGTCTAATACAAAATATCTAGCAGGTCTTAAGCCGTTTCGATCTAAGGTCGCACCAATTTTTTTTCCATCGCTAAATGCCATTGCTGCAGGTCCATCCCAAGGCTCCATCAAGGCTGCATGATACTCATAAAAAGCCTTCAAATCCTCACCCATCAATGTATTGCCTGCCCAAGCTTCTGGGATAAGCATAATCATTGCGTGTGCCAAAGAATAACCACCCTGATATAGCAGCTCTAAAGCATTATCAAAACACGCAGTATCTGATTGTCCCTCATAAGATACTGGCCAAATCTTTTCTATGTCACTACCAAAAAGGGGTGAAGATAAACTTTCCTGCCTTGCTGCCATCCAATTCACATTCCCACGTAAAGTGTTTATTTCTCCATTATGAGCCACCATCCTATATGGATGTGCCAACTTCCATGAAGGGAAAGTGTTCGTAGAAAAGCGTTGATGCACTAAGGAAATTGCAGAAATAAATCTATCGTCTGTTAAGTCTTGATAATAAGGGCCCAACTGATCTGCCAAAAACATACCCTTATAAACAATTGTCTGCGACGACATTGATACTGGGTAGAAACCGTCAGTAGAACCAAATTTATCAATAACGGTATTTGATATTTCACGCCTTATTATATATATTTTTCTCTCATAATGATCATCTGAAATTCCATTTGGTCTCTCAAAAAATCCCTGGAAATGTACTGGCTCACTTTTCATAATGTCAGGATCACTAGAAAGACAACTATTATCAGTGGGAACTAACCTCCAACCAATCAGCGGACACCCAAATTTTAGAGCTATGCTCTCAATAAGGTCCTTCATAGTATTTCTCAAACTTTGCGTCTGGGGCATAAAAAAGAACCCGACGCAGTAATGGTTAGCCGGAGGAAGAGTAAATCCCAACTTAACACATTCTTCATGGAAAAGTTCATGAGGGATTTGTGTCAGCATCCCAGCCCCATCACCCATCAATGGATCAGCACCTGTCGCACCACGATGTTCAAGATTCTCTAAAATTCGAATTCCATCTTGAATAATTTTATGAGACTTAACCCCATTTATATTTGCAATAAAACCAAGTCCGCAAGCGTCATGCTCATTTTTAGGATCATAAAGCCCACCAGATTTATTACTATTAAGATTCATAGCTTTTTTTATAGGGGCTGCTGCTGATTTGTGTATTTTTTTATTCTCAGCCATTTATCTCCTCACTAAAGCTAATAATTAATCTAGAGTAAAACCTAGTGCACGTTTCCGGATCAGCGACTAATAGTCATCTGTTTTCTGTCTGAGTAAATTTAAAAATACTTCAAAAAATTTCAAAACTATGACAGCGAAATTATTTTTATATATCACAAGTTATAAAATAGCAACATTTAGGTAAGCTATCCTTACCCGTCTGTGTCTAATTGTCCTTAATAAACCATATAAACAAATTAGCATCAGTCATTGTAAATAGCCTGGCATTTTGTAAAATTGGTTTATCTTATCGAGTAAATCTATACTTTTGATATCACAATTTCTGCAGATTCGAGCTTCCACTTCTCTAACTCTGCTTGATTAATCCAGTCTACTAAAGGCGGATAAGAGCGGATTGCTTCACAATACTCTTGGATATCTTTAGGTAATTTTATATTATATGTAACAAACCGGTTAACCAGATGTGCCGACATAGCATCTGCAATAGTAAAGTGACCAAACAGAAAAGGCCCTTCACTCCCAAATGCCTCACGTAACCTTCTCCAATGTAAAACTAGATAATCAACACTTTCTTGAACAGCCGCACTTAAGCGTACACGCTCAGTTCGTCTTCTAACATTTGTATCAAGTGAATAAATAATATGCCTAGGCGCTCCCGGGTATGCACCTCCTGTTCCATGCATTTCACAAGAAAACGCTCTCGCAACTGCCCTAGCTTTAACATTTAATGGCCACAGTTTTGCCAATGGGTTTAATTCAGAAATGTATTCACAAATTGCTAAAGAATCCCAAATTTCTAATCCATTATGGTGAAATGCTGGCACTCTACCTGTAGGTGAATACTCCAACATCTGCTCTCTAGTGTTCGGCTGCCCAAATCGGATTAATTTCTCTTTGAATGGCATATTTGAGGCCTTCAAACATAGCCACGGCGCGAGAGGCCAAAGGCTATAGTTTTTATCGGCAATAACTAAAACTGTATCAGGCATATAATTTTTTTCCTAACTTGATATTTATTTAAATCAAATTTTGATGACCTAGTGTACTCTTAAAAAGTTTTAAGGTTTCCCTCCAAAACTGATGCCGAGGTAAACATGGGGGAATGACTAAAAGCAGACTTTGTTATTTCAAAATTTGGAAAATGTGAGCACATAAATGCAATTACTTCCTCAATTTCTATTGTTACTGCAAAACGTCCAATACATGAAAAAATACCTCCACCAAAATTCAAGTGTGTTGGTTTATCCGGGCGGTTTATATCGAAATTTTCAGGTTCTGGAAAATAGTTAGGATTCCAGTGTGCTGCACCAATATTTGGAAACACTGCTTCACCTTTTGGTATTAGATACCCATCTAAATTTACATTTTCTAGTGTTTCTCTAGAGGTAGAAAGAGAGCGGGGATGATATCTCATAACTTCACGCAAAGCTTGTGGAATTAACGAATTATCTTGACCTAATTTTTTCCAAATTTCAGGCCTGGAAGATAACTCGATTATAGCTATTGCAATCTGATGAGAAGAGTTGTCTGTGTTTGCCTCCGCAAGCTTAACAACCCAATTTCGTAATTCAGAAGGAGTTAGGTACCCTTCGTCAGTTGCTTTAATCAGATCTGACAATAAATCATCTCCTAAATTTTTACGAGAGTACTCTATTCTTTTATCTACATAATCTAATAGTGCCTCGAAACCTGCAGATACCTCTTTCGCTGTTGAAGGATCTCTAGTGTGAACTTGTTGGACTATATGGGAGGTTCGAGATACAAACTCCGCATCTTCCTGGGGCGCATTTACCCAATAGCAGTAAACCTTCGAAGGTATTTGGTCACATAGGTGTTTTATAAGATCAACATTCTGATTTTTTGGAATACCATTAAACGTATTTTTTACCACATTTTTTATATCTATCCGAAATCTTTCAGACCCACTTGGTCCCATTAATTGAGTTAATGGAATCCTTAACCGCCTTCTAGTTTCTCCTCGGTCATGAAAAGAAATAGAGTTTTTCTTATAACTTAATGCGGGACCATCAGACATACCAAGAACCTTCATTAACTTTGGGTGACCAGTACCAAACCTTCGATCTAAAATTGTTTCTCGACAAAGGTCATAATCTAGTATTTCGACACCTCTTTTACTACGCCCAACCTTAAACTTTTGTGCATAAGAAGCTAAAGTTTTCAACGGTTCTTTGAGGTACTCAGAGGATCTAAAGTCAATCTCCGGTAATTCCAGTATTGTTTTCATAGTATAGCATTTCCAAGTAAAAACTGTTTAATATAAAAACAGCAAATCACAACAAACAAACAATGAAAAGCTTATATTAAAAAATTGTAAAAGCTAGTAATTAAGATGTAAGCTTATTTTTATAAAAGTTTAAAAACACTCTTATTTCAGACAACGTTTAATAAGTAATAATACGAGCTTCCAAGTGATACTAATACAATGTTAACCTTAATTTTGAAACGATACTTTTGAGGGATAACTCCAAATGGAGAAAAAAATACAAATAGTATTAGTTCCAGGTTTCTCACACCTATCGTTAGGTGCGATTTTAGAACCACTAAAAACATTAAGTAAGTTATTCTCAGAAATACTTTTGGAAATTGAAATAATCAGTATTTCAGATAGGTCTGTAGAGTCCTCATCAGGAATTTCTGTTAACTGCCCAATACTACTAAACGAATGCCTAACTTCTCTAAGCAGTAAAAATCGAACTAATGCATTATTTCTATGTTGTGGGTTACGTATGCCGTATAAGTTACAGACTGATCTAAAAAAATTATTACGAACCTGCAGTAGATTTAACGTTCCTATATTCGGGGTAGGTTGTGCAGGGTGGAAAATGGCTGATGCTGGGATACTGGAAAACAGATCAGCAACTGTCCATTGGTCTACGCTTGCAGCTTTTTCTGAAAGAAACCAGTATGTAAAAACAGTAGATGCATTATATGTAGAAAGCAGCTGCGTTACCACTAGCCCTGGTGAAGCTGCGGCCTTAGATATGGTTATCGAGTTTATAAAAAAAGAATTTTCGTCAGAGTATGCCAACCTTGTGTGCGATCATCTAATGATTTCCTATACAAGAAGAGGTGATCTTGAACAGCCAAAAAGCAATGCTCAAAGATTAAGAGATGTACCCTTTACTCTTCAAAAAGCTATATCTCTAATGACAAAAAATATTGAAACCCCATTAACAATAAAAGAGATTTCAAAGTTATCTTATTTGTCATTACGACAGTTAGAGCGTCTATTCTCTAAGCATCTCAATCTGTCTCCCAAGAAATACTACTTAAAAATCAGATTGCTTCACGGTCGCCAACTAATAGAGCAAACCTCCATGTCTATACTAGATATATCCATCGCTAGTGGTTTTTCTACCCGAAGAGCGTTTTCAAAATCCTATCTAAAGGAATATGATTTCTTGCCATCTCATACAAGAAGGACGCCCTAAATCACTTGCTTGTTAAACTTTCGAGCATTAATATTAGATTATTATTTACGCACATAATAAAATAAAAAAAGGTAGATCAATGCAATGACCTATGAAGTAAAAACACCTATAACCCAAGCAATGAAAGAAGGTGTAATAACTCGTAAAGAGTTAAAAGATCTTATGAAAAGGTCTGATAAACCTGCTTTTATACGATTGTTTATTTGGGTAACCTTACTTTCCTTAACAAGTTATTTAATATTTCTTACTTACGAAACTTGGTATGTTTTTCCAGCAATGTTTATACACGGCATCGTTTTAGTTCATCATTTTTCGCTTCAACACGAGTGTTGCCATTACACTGCTTTTAAAACAAGAAAACTAAATGATATTTTGGGACACATCTGTGGCTTATCAATTATATTACCAAATCAGCACTTTCGTTATGAACACTGTGATCATCACACATACACCCAACTAAAAGGTCAAGATCCAGAACTAATAGAACTACCCATTTCAGTATATAAATACCTTTGGTATATTTCATCCATACCTTACTGGAAAAACAAGTTTTCAGAAATTTTTCGACATGTGTGCGGTCAGATCAGTGAAGAAGAGAAACATTTTATACCCAAGCAAGAATATCTAACTGTTTTTAAAGAAGCTCGAATAATGGTCACTATTTATTCGATAATTTTTATTGGATGCATATTAACTAATAACTGGACACCTTTTTGGTACTGGTTGTTACCTTTGTTTATGGGCGAACCTGTTATGCGAGCGATCCGTTTAACTGAGCATGTAGGGCGACCTAATACTGATGATCTAAAGGAAAACACACGAAGTAGCCTTATTTCTTTTCCTATGAGGTTCCTTTCCTGGAATATGAACTTTCATGCTGAACACCACTACGCGTCATCGATACCGTTTCATGCACTTCCAAAACTGCATAAGAAGTTAAAAGGATTTGTGTACATAGAAAAGCGAGGTTATCTTGGCGCTCATATTGATATTATATCTCAATTAATTGGTCGTAAGCCTCGTAGCGACGTGGAAGTAACAAAAAGTTGACTCGAAAAAGTAAATCTTGGCAGAACTTAATTAATGTAAGTGACCTAGAGGTGAAGGATGTTACTCCAGTAACTTTTGGTACTAGGGAGTTTGCAGTATTTGATGCAGAGGACGGTATTTTTGTTAGCCTGTCTAGGTGCACTCACGGAGCAGCAAACTTATGTGACGGATACTTCGATGGTGCATATATAGAATGTCCCTTACATCAAGGTCTGTTCGATGTCAGAACAGGAGAAGCAAAAGCTGCACCTGCTCGCGTTCCTTTAAGAATGATAAATTGCAGAGTTATAGATAAGGTTGTTCAGATTTATATTTGACTTTTTTGCCAGAGGCCGCCGATTTCTTTATTAGCAACTTTATAAGCTATAAATATTGAAAGCATCCAGCCAAAAAAAACACTCGCCCCAGCTCCAACCCAAACCCCCCATACATCACAACCTAAAACACCTATAAATATCCATATAAAAAAAGCAGTTAGTAAACCTTGCCTAAAAAGACCAATCCAAAAAATGCTAGCAGGTCGTTTAACGCCTTGTAAAAAGGAATTAATAGAAAAAAGTATTGCATATAATGGCAAAATTAATCCATCAATTCTAAGATAACTCACTCCAACACTGATAACCTCCGAGCTGGGCGTAAAAACCTTTAATACACCAGAACCAAAAATCCAAATAATTGGATAAACTATTATCATCGTTACAAACCCAGCTGAACAACAGTAAAAAAGAGCTAACCTCACACGTTGGAAATTCTTTGCACCATAGTTTTGCGCGACAATCGGAAGAAGTGCCTGTGTCATTCCCAAAATAGGTAATAATAAAAGCTGTTCTATTCTTAAACCTATATTATATCCGGCTAAAGCATTCGGTCCAAACCCCTTCAATGCAAACTGAACAACGAGACTGCCAATTATAACCATTTGAAAGGACATACACCCAGGAATCATCTGTTTGATAATTTCATAGTTGCCTCGAAAATTTGTTAGAGACACTTTCCAAGTTAAGTGTAATCCAAGAGCTGAGCGTTTCACTTGTATAAGCAAAAAAACCATCACCAAATTCTGACAAATAACGACAGATAGGGAAATTCCATCAAAACCAATTCCTAACCATAAGTTAGGTACTCCAAAAATAAGAATTGGCGTAATAATTATAATTAAGAAAAAAGCGCCTATTAATGCGCGTTGCATAGATACACTGTCACCCTGGGCCTGTAGCGCACCGTTGCAGGTATAAGAAATTAAAAATGCTGGTAACGCACTTAACAATATCAAAAAATATCGAACACTATATTCTCGATATGACCCTACCTCTGACACTAAATTTATTACCAATGGTCCGCATATAATACCAAACACCATTAGAATGATCGAAATAACAACAGCTATACTTATTCCCTTGGTAATAAGTAACTTTGCTTCATTAATTTTTCTCTCACCTAGAGCGTTACCCACCAAACCTGCCATAGCAGCATTTAATCCAAAACCAAAAGCAATTAGAAAAAAATATACTAAATGGCCTATCCCAATCCCAGCTTGTGCATTTGTTGATAACTTACCAGCAAAATATATTCCTGCCATATTATATAGTGTATAAAAAACCATGCCTATTGCCATGGGTATTGCAAGTCTGTAAAAATGCCCTGGAATCGAACCTACGGTCAAATCAGACTTAACTTTATCAACCATGTTTTTGATTATTGATTATTTTGATTTTCCTCGTCAATAAGTCGCTTAAGCATCAATCTAAATTGCTTTGCTCCAGCATCTAAACCAAGATCAATATTAGCTGTCTTTTTGTCCTTCATACCCGAATGAACATTTTCTAATATACTTCTGTCTTCTTCAAAAGCCAGCCTAGCACCTGCATTCATCTTATCTGAAATAACCTTATCTTCTGGGTCAGTGTTCCTGTGTTGAAACCAAAAATATCGAGTATTATCTTCATCAATCGGTGTCATAAAATTATAAGATATATTAATGTAAGTTAAATCAGTTATAGGTTTTCCATCTCCACCTGTTCCAGCTGGTGTATATATTGACTTATTTAACGCTATTGCTGGAACACACATTTCATAATGCTGCAAACGGTCACTTTTTCCCGTAAACTTAACTAGACCAGCGTAATATGGTGACGGCATATTCCCATTTATCCAACGAGACACCACAACACCTCTATCCGTCTTTTCAAGTTCAAGAGGTTCATCATCTGTACCAGCCCCCGCAAAAGAAGTTACATGGACCCACGCAACATGACTGGGATCAAGTAAATTGTCACAAACCCATAAATAATTACACTCTATATCTAAGACACCCCCATCAGTATATCCCCACGAGGGGTCTTCAAAGTTTTCAATAGGAAAAATTAAATCTGGATTTGCTAACTCTGGATCTCCCATCCATATCCATAGGAGTCGATATCGATCTTGCACAGGATAAGACTTAACTACTGCTCGTCGTGGAATTCGGTCAGGTTGAGTTGGGGCAGACACACATTGTCCAAGACAATTAAATGTTAGTCCATGATAACCGCAAATTACCTGATCTCCCTCGAGTTTTCCTTCTGAAAGAGGTAACTTTCTATGTGGGCAAGCATTTTCTAATGCGACAGGCACACCATCATTTCGACGATAAATAACGATCTCTTCTTCCAAAAATCTTTCTGCAATCAGCGAGCGGCCATAATCTTTACTCCAACCAGCCACATACCAACAATTTTTTAAATACATTTAACATCCTCAATATTTTTTTAAATTTTTAACTATTTTTGTCGTTCTAACCTAGTAAATAATAATGAAAGCCCAAAGCATATTACAAAATAAAATGCCGCTGTCGTTAACCAAGCTTCAAAAATCATATGTGTAGATGAAACCAGTTCAGCAGTCTTATACGTCAACTCCTGTACCGATATAAGAGATATTATTGAACTGTCTTTTATTAAAGTAATAAACTGATTAGCCATTGGTGGCATAATTTTTTTCATCGCTTGAGGTAAAACAATATACCGCATCTCTTGAAAACTACTCATCCCAATAGATCTAGCAGCTTCTCCCTGACCTCGATCTACAGATTGTATCCCCGCTCTAACAATTTCTCCGACAAAAGCACTCTCAAAAAGGGCTAAAACTATTACCCCTGAAATTAGTGAGGGAAACCGCCGCATGTCTCCACAAAAAAATTCCCATATTTGGTTATTTTCCATTTTAGCTATTTTGTAAGACCAACTCTCAATATTCATTGCCTGTATAAGCTGCTCTGCCAAAAAAAAGTAAAAAATGAAAATAACAACTAATGGTGGAATATTTCGAAGAAACTCTAAGTAAGTCCTTGCTAGCATTCTAATTACAAGATTACGGGAGCATCGTGCAATTCCCAAAATAACCCCAAGAATTAATGCTAAAATAGAAGCGTAAATGCTCACTCTAACTGTAATAATTAAGCCTTGGAGTAAGAGATTCGCAAACCACTCCTGTCGGCCATTATGATACTTAAATATGTAGTTTGGAATTTTTTCCCATCGCCAGTGATAGTTTAAATTACCACTCATCTGTACAAATACGTAAGAAAAAAAAGCAATCACGCACCCCAAGATTAGAAAGTCTAACCAATGTAATTTTTTGAGTAATTTTTGCACGTGGTTTCCAGTCATAAAAATAGAGGGCTGAAACAGCCCCCTATTATTTCATAGTTAGGCTCTACTATTCAACTTGATCATGCCAAGCGTCACCTCTGAACCAATAATCATGGGTCTTTTTCAGCCAACCAGTATGGTTATGCCTTCTGATCCAGCTATTAAAATAAGCTAATGCGTCTGGATCTGATTTTCTCATAGCAAAACCTTCTCCACCAGCATCGAATGCGATGTTGAACGGAACATTTAAAGTTTCAGGGTTACGACGAGCATCTTGAGATGGACCAGGTTCTGTAGCCATAGTTGCATGAGCATTACCATTTAATACTTCCTGAGTTGCTGCACCATCTTCATCAAACATCAATAATTTCGCTTTTGGAAATTTGTTTTGAATAAATACACATGGGGTAGCACCGCGTCGGCAGGAAAAAGTAATATCCTCACTGTTGTAATCTTCTAAAGCCATTCCTTTTGTCATTGCTGTATTAGCTAAAATGGTTAAGCCCGAAAATGCATATGGTTCTGAAAAGTTAACTGTCAAGTTTCGTGAAGGTGTAACGGTCATCCCACTTATGATAACGTCGAACTTACCAGCGACTAAAGCCGGAATGATACCCGCCCATTTTGTAGGAATAAATTCTACTTCTACCCCCATGTCAGCAGCTAACTTTTTACCTACGTCAGGCTCGAAACCAACTAAATCACCATCTGTATTTCTCATTGACCAAGGTACAAAGAGGTCCAATCCGATTTTGATTACTCCACGTTTTTTTATAGTCTCGATTACGCTTTCAGCTCCAAGCGATTGTGCTGTTCCTGCAAGGGTTGCATGAGAAAAGCTTATACTAGCTAAAGCGGCACTTAAGACCACCCCCAGTAAACGTCTTGTGATATTCATTTTGTACTTCCTTTCTGTTTAGTTTTGCTAGCAACCAGTTTTAAGGGTCACTCAGTTTGTAACGGTGTATCGCCTTTCTACTTGCGACGCCCCGATCGAGAGGATCATTATAACAATCATATAAATAACTGCTATAGTGAACCAAATTTCAAACGCCATATAGGTATCAGAAATAATATTTTGACCTAAAGTAGTTAACTCTGCGACTGCAATAACACTAACAATTGCTGAGCTTTTTACCATATGAACCACTTCGCCTGTCATTGGTGGCAACATAAAACGAATAGATTGAGGTAGTATAATATATCTGTACATCTGGGGTTTACTCATACCAATTGATTTTGCTGCTTCCCATTGACCTTGGGCTACCGCATTTATCCCGGCCCTCAAGATTTCAGATATTAATGCTGAGTGATAGACAGCTAAGCAAAGAACGCTTGCAGTATAACGATCGTATTTAAAAACTGGCCCCAACACATAATAAAAAAGATATACTAATACTAGTAACGGAATATTTCGAACGAACTCTAAAAAACATATTGCAACTTTTGTTCCAATTACTAAATTAGATAATCTTAAAAGTGCAACTAACAAACCAAAAAGCATAGCAAGAATAAGAGCTGAAAAAGATAACGTTATTGTGGTCCAAAGACCAAACATCAGCTCCCCAAACTGAAAGCCATCATCCGTATAGCTATATATATACTTAGGAATTTGATACCATTGCCAATTATACCCCATGGACTGGGCTCCTCTAAATGACGAATAAAGAATACTGACAATAATTAAGAGATAAATAACAATAGAAACAGGAGTAGACGAAAAGAACCGGTTAATGGCTGGCGGTCGCCTTACTGGCAAACCTTTCATAGACATTGATCCACTGGCTTCCATAATAACTAGTGCTCCAATATTTGTTCTAGAAACTCTCTGCACCGATCACTATCCGGTTTAGAAAAAAACTTTTCAGGGGGCGCTACCTCTATTATTTTTCCTTCATCCATGAATACCATTGTATCTGCCACTTTTCTGGCAAAACCCATTTCATGCGTAACACAGACCATGGTCATTCCTGTATCAGCTAACTCCACCATTACATCTAAAACTTCGTTAATCATTTCAGGGTCAAGTGCGGATGTTGGTTCATCAAATAATAATATTTTGCTTTCCATACACAAAGATCTTGCAATTGCTACTCGCTGTTGTTGTCCTCCGGATAATTCTGCTGGGTATTTCTCTGCTTGTTCCGGAATGTGTACACGCTCAAGATATTTACGAGCCATTATTTCTGCTTCAGATTTTGGAATTTTTCGAACTTTAACTGGACCAATTGTTAAATTTTCTAAAACTGTCAAATGTGGGAATAAATTAAATTGCTGGAAAACCATACCAATTTCCTGGCGGAGTCTGATTATCTCTTTTGATCCTTCAAAGACTTCAACCCCATCAACGGTTAACCTCCCTGAATTATGGCTTTCTAAACCGTTTATACACCGTATTAGTGTAGATTTCCCTGATCCAGACGGACCACAAATAACCATCCTCTCACCAGGGTTAACAGAAATAGTTATATCTTTTAACGCTTGAAAGTTTCCATAAAATTTGTCAACACTTTCAAACTTAATAATTGGAAGCATATCTAACATTACCGATTAACCCTCAAATGAATATGTATGTACATAATAATTCAACCTTAATCACAGCTAAATTAAAAATCAAGTTAATTAAAATCAAGCAGTTTTTGATATCACCATATGAGAAATAGGTGGGTGCTTAATCATCTGCGTTGGCACTTAAGCCTTTTCACAAACACTCCTAAAAGAAATTACCCCTAGCAATTAACTAGAGGTAAAATCGAGTTACACAAAATCATTTAAAGCACATTAACTTACCTGCATTGCTTTGTAACCTTTTATTGATATGGGTTCTTCCCCTTCTATTGTCGCCCTTTGCATCACACGGCGATGCTTGGCCACTTCTCCAAAGTAATCTGCGACCGCATGATGTAAACAAACACGATTATCCCAAAGGGCTAATGACCCCTTTTTCCACTCTAACCGGCAGCCTAAATGGGCTTGAATAGAGTGTTCATAAAGATAATTTAATATAGGCGCACTTTCCTTATCAGTCATCCCTTTAATTCTCTTAGTAAAAGCAAGTGAACTGAATAGAGCTTTTTTTCCAGTTACAGGATGTACACGAACCAATGGGTGTACTGCTCCCATAGCACCCTTTTTCCCTAACTCTTCCATTGACTGGTATTTATTACTATATTTTTCTGGATTCCCCGATTCATTTTCTCCTTCAAGCCCATCTAATAAAGCTTTCATACCTTCTGAAAGTGTTTCGTAGGCAAGGTACATATTTGTAAAAGCAGTGTCTGCTCCGTATGGTGGACACTCCTTAGCATATAAAGTCGCTCCAAGCGGTGGTTTCTTCAAAAACATTAGATCAGAGTGGTAAAAACCGTCCCAACTATACGACTCTCCAGGCTCCCTTATAATTTTAAAGATCTCAGGAATTTCTGGTAGACCTTTCACATACGGGTGGGGGATAAGCTTACCAAACCTCTGAGTAAAATCAAATTGTTGCTGATCTGTTAAATCTTGATCTCTAAATATAAGCACTAAATAATTTGCCCACGCATCCTGAATTTCCGTCCAAGTTTCTGAATCAATACCAGAGGTAAGATCAATATTCGTAATTTCTGCGCCCATTGCACCAGTAATTGGTTTAACAGTAATTTTCTTATATTCCGTCATTTCGTTACTCCATTGCTTCAAATCAATTAGAGAGAACCTAGCAACTTATTTTTTCAGCAAAGGGTACAAAATACGCCATTAGATTATAAAAACACGTCAAACATAATATTAAAAACTATCGTTCAGCATCTAGGTGTTTTTAAGTAAATTTTCAAACAAATTGGTGGCAGCAAAAAAGTGTTAAAGTTTAATAGACTTAGATAAATAATCTTCCACCATATCGCCATAACTCTGGTCCACACCAAACTCAAAACCATTTTCAACACGCTTAATTA
>NZVE01000069.1 GCA_002697345.1 Paracoccaceae bacterium
CATTGATGAAGTATATGCCTTTGGGCCAGAGTGGGGAAAAGGTTTCGGTCATGGGGTTTGGAGCCATGTCTTTTGTAGATTTTTATGGCCCAGTGGATGAGCAACAAGCCCATAAGGTCTTAGAAAAAGCTTTAGAGCTTGGGATAGACAACCTTGATACATCAAATGCCTATGGCTCTGGACTTTCAGAGAATAGAATTGGCAGTTTTTTAAAAAAATTTGGTTCAAAGAAGCAAGATTTATTTAAGATTGCGACCAAAGCAGGAATTACTCGGTCATCAGATGGAACAAGATATTATGATAACTCCCTAGGACACTTAGAATTAGAGCTTGATATGTCATTAAAGCGTCTTGGTTTAGAGCAAGTTGATTTGTTTTATGTTCACCGGAAAGACAAAGATACTGAAATTGAAGAGGTAACAGAATCTTTAGCTAAATTAATTAAAAAAGGAAAGATTAAGCAATTTGGTTTTTCTGAGATTGCTCCGACATCTCTTGAACGGGCAAGTAAGGTACACCCTGTTGCTGCTGTACAATCTGAGTATTCTTTGGCTACTAGATACCCAGAGCTTGGATTACTTCAAAAATGTTTAAGCCTTGGTACTACTATGGTAGCTTTTAGCCCGGTTGGTAGGAGTATATTAACGGATAATCCACATAATCGTGCAAGAGCGGAAAAAATGCCATTTTTGAAGAATAACCCACGATTTATGTCACCAAATTTGGAAAGAAATGTGGAAGTAACAAAAGGTTTTAGATTATTTGCTAGAGAACGAGGTTATAGTGCTGCTTCTTTATCGATCGCTTGGCTCTTAAGCCGAGGATCACACATTTTACCTATACCTGGAACAAGAAGCCCTAAGAGATTGGAGGAGTTAGTACAAGGTATATACCTAAAACTAACAGAAGATGATCTTAGAGAAATTGATAAACTCTTACCAGTTGGGTGGGCACACGGTGATCGTTATTCTACAGAGCAGTGGGTCGGTCCAGAGCGATACTCTTAGAGAATAACTTTCTTTATTTACCTTAGTTATGGAGAATGACTTGAGAAAGATTCAAACCCAAGGCTTACATCACATTACCATCGTGGGGGCAGATAGGGAGACATCAATAAACTTTTGGGAAGGCCTTTTGGGTATGCCTTTTATTTTTGACCAACCCAACTTAGATAACCCCGGTGAAGACCATATTTATTTTGACCCAGGTGATGGGAGGTTAATTACCGTTTTCACAAATGAGAATAGGAAACCTGATCCCACGTATACATCAACACATCAAGGCTCAGTTCATCATTTAGCTTTTTCTGTTAGTCAAGCTACGTTTGAGCAGGTCGAAAAGAGGCTTGATGAACGAGGTATTAATCACTCTGGTCGGAAAGATAGAGGTTTTATGCACTCTGTATACTTTCGAGACCCTCTTGGCTTACTTGTTGAGTTGGCATGTTATCGTTTTTATCCTCCAAATGGATTCAGTCACGCTGATGTATTAATTGAAGCACACCGAATTAGAAGCGCTAAGGGAGATAAAAATATTTCAGAAGACCATCTCTCTGATGCCATAGAAGGCTTGATAAAGAAAAACAAACCCTCCTTATCAGTCGACAGATCACCTAAGAACTCCTACTCATAGAAAGTAGAGTAGGTTGAAGTCTTTTTAAGTTTTACTCGTTAAACAGCTCTGCATCACTCTAGTTAACCTTTGGGAGAAAGTAATGAGCTCTTCTGGTGTTTTTCCTTCTAGGATCTGTGCCTGATCAAAAAGTAATATAGAAACGTCCTCTGTAATACTACTATCACCTTTTTTTATCATACTATTAAGAGACTTTATAAGCCTATGATCTGGGTTAATTTCAAGCACTCTGGGTGACCCTTTAAATTCAGGATTATGAGACATCATCATTTTTTCCATTTGGATGTCCATTCCATCCTCATCAGCTACTAAACAGGACGGGCTTGAGGTTAGTGTTTTTGATAAACGGACCTTGGCAATTTTTCCTTCAAGATGATTACTAATTTTTTCAATTAATTTTTCAAATTTACCAGCATCGACTTCCTTTTTTTCTTTTTTGTCTATTGACCCAAACTTGTCTAAATCTGCACCACCTCTTGAAATAGATGTAAATTTCTTACCATTATATTCAGACACGATAGGAATCCAAAACTCGTCTATTGGATCCGTAAGTAAAAGTACGTCTAACCCCTTTGATTTAAATCCTTCGAGATGAGGGCTTGTTTCAGCTTTAGCTAATGTTTCTGCTGATAAATAATAAATTTGATCCTGCCCATCTAGCATACCATCTATGTAGTTCTGAAGACTTATGTGTGAATTTTCTCTGGAAGAATGGAAACGACAAATTTCAATAATCTTTCCTCTGTTTTCAGAGTCCTCATACATCCCTTCCTTAATTACTCGGCCAAAGTTTAACCAAAATTTGTCAAACTCTTCCTTGTTCTTTTCAAGTTTCTTTTTGAGTTCTGAAAGTACTTTTCTAATTATTGACTTTCGAATTTTTGCAACAGCTGGGTTTTTTTGTAACATTTCCCGACTTACGTTTAGATCTACATCAGGCGTATCTACAATACCTTTGATAAAGCGTAACCATTTTGGTACTAAGTCATCACAGTCATCAGTTATAAAAACTCTATTTATATAAAGCTTTAATTTAGATTTTCGTTCTGGATCAAATAGATCAAGGGGTGGTGAGGAAGGTATGAATAAAAGTTGAGTGAAATCGATTACACCCTCTGTTTTATTATGTAATGTCATGAAAGGTTCGTCAAATGATCCACCAAGTTGGTTGTAGAAAGATTTGTAATCCTCTTCTTTTATTTCCTTTGGACTTCTTGTCCAAATTGCGGTCGCACTATTTAAGACTTTAGACGTGGTGTCTGATTCAATCCACTCAATTGGGTATGAAATGTGATCAGAATATTTTTTTACAAGATGACTTATTCGTACTTCGTCAAGGAACTCTTTGTCTTCTTTTTTTAGGTTCAAAGTAATTGACGTTCCTGCGATATCCTTTTTTGAGCTAGAGATATCATACCCTGTGTGTCCGTCACTTTTCCATTCAAAGGCATCATCCGTTCCGGCTTTTCGAGAAGTAACAGTAACATTTTCTGACACCATGAAAGCCGAGTAAAAGCCTACACCAAACTTACCTATTAAAGCTATTTTACTTCCTTCTTTATCTTTTGAAGAGTTTAACTTTTCGATAAAGTCTTTTGTTCCAGACCTAGCAATTGTTCCTAGAGCTTCTATCATCTCTTCCTCATTTAACCCGACCCCATTATCGGAGATGGTTAATGTTTTATCTTTCTTGTTGGAGCTGATTATAATTTTACTAGCATCTGAAGAGCTCATTTTGGCATCAGTTGAGGATAAATAGCGACGTTTATCTAATGCGTCAGAAGCGTTTGATATTAATTCTCTAATAAATATCTCTTTTTGAGAATAAAGAGAGTTTATTACAATATCTAATATTTTACCTGTATCTGCTTCAAACTTATGATTTTTTGCCGACATTTTTAGACCCCTCATGAATAGAATACTCTTGCTAAATGGTAGCTATTTTTTATTTTTCAACACTTTTAGACGTTTATTTTTTTTTACCTACATCAATAACCAAATTTTTTAATATAAGGGTCTAATTTTGGGAGGATTTCAGATAGCTGATCTTCATAGTTGGACCATCTTCCTTTGGCAGTTTTATAGATAGTTTGTGTTACTTGATTATAACTTGCAGTAGAGATTTGTGTCCGTTCTTTTGCTGTTTTTGTATGATCCAGAATGCCATCGACCCACTTCAGTCCAAGAAAACTTATTAAAGGCCTACAAATGCCATCGACGTCCTCAATTAAATCTTCATAACGTACAGTTTGTGCATTCAGTTTTAACTTACTCTCCAGGGCTACCCATAACCCCATTGTGGCATCGTAGAGTTCGGTGGATTTTGTCAGACTTATCAAATTTCCTGTTCCTTTGTTAAATTCAAAATTTTGCATAAAACAACTTAATATACAGTCACAAGGGTGCCTAAGGGCGACAATGAGTTTTGCATCAGGGAAGGCATGGTGGAGGAGGGGAATATACCGAGTATTAAGAGGATGTTTATCAACAATTAGTTTACCCTTGCTACTATATCCTAATTGCTTTTCTAACTCAATTTTATATAGTTTTCTAAATTCAACTAAGTCAGTTTTAGTAAGGTTATAGCAATCTTCAGGGGTACCTATGCCATCAAAGTCTTCTATCATTATTTCTGCCATTGGGGCTTCTTCAAGCACTATAATATCTGGATGCCCCATCAGAATAGTATCTAGTAGGGTAGTGCCAGTTCTTGGAAATCCTAACAGAAATACTAGATTATCCTTTTCAATAAAATCAAATTTTTTTGATTTATAACTCTTGATCGATTGCCAGGAGTTTTTGAGTTGGTAAGTCTCTATCAGAAAACTTTCTGATTCTGGAAGTTTATCCTGATTTAGCTCTTCACTGAGTTTATTTTGAGTCTCAAAGCTTTTAAATGCTTGTGAAAATTCTCCTAATTTATCATACGCCTTTCCGCGTAATGAGTAAAAATCTGTACGAAATTGGGACGGTAGTTTACTAGGCTCTATGTCTAATAATATCTCTAAAGATTTTTCTGTATTACCTTTAGTGCTTTCCAATTGAGCTTGAAATAACAATATTATTGGATCTTTTTCCTGTAACTTACTACTTGCTCGCTTCGTCAGGTCTTCTAGGTTTTCTGTTTGGTTAAGCTTTTCGTAAAGTGAACCAAGATTGTAATATGGGCTTGAATAAGTGGGCATTATTTTAATGGCTTTGATAAAGTAATCTATAGCTTCATTAAAGCGTTTAACATTCTTTAGTATAATCCCAATATTATTGTACGCCTGATGTTGTGTAGGTTGAATTTTAATGAGCCTTTTAAAATAAGAAATTGCCTCTTCAGAATTTCCTAGCTTACCATTAATGATACCCATCAGAGTATAAAGACTTGGTTCATTCTTACCCTGTTCTGTAACTATCGTTCCATATAGTAAAGCGTCTGCAAGTTTCTCCTTTTTTAGGAGACTAGACAGGATCTGAATTTGTATTTTTGTTTGGGTGGAATAATTTTTATTGGGTAGACCTCCTTCATAGACCTGTAGAATACCATGTTTGGCTTTAATATTGTTTGGCCATTTATTTAAAATTTCTGAATAAAGTCTTAGGGCTTGGTTTAATTGACCTTCCTTGTGAAGAAGTTTTGCCTTTAAGATTTCGCTTGTAGGTGACACGGGGGATCTCCTGAATACTGTTAGTTAAGACTTACTAGCCATTTTCAAAATATATAATGTTGTAACTATTAACGATTAATATAGTGTCTCTAGACTAAATGAAACAAATTAACATACAAAATATACTGCACAATCTATATTAAGTTTCTTGTAATTTTTGTATAAATAAAAGCATAGTTTAAATAAATAAAATAAAGTGTTAAATTTCTATTTTCTTTTGCTTCCAAACCCCGAAGTAAAGTATTCTAAAAGAGGAGATGCTGATGGTTAAAAAGAGCTCAAAAGTTATTATTACATGTGCGGTGACGGGATCTATCCACACCCCTAGTATGTCAGCACATTTGCCTGTAACACCTGGAGAGATCTCAGAAGCCGCGATTGCGGCTGCAGAGGCAGGTGCAGCCATTTTGCATTTACATGCAAGAGATCCAGAGACTGGAAAGCCATCACAAGATCCTAGCGTGTATGAACAATTTTTACCTAGAATAAAGCAGTCAACTAACGCAGTCGTTAATATAACAACAGGTGGCTCCCCGCATATGACAATTGAGGAACGTATGTTGCCAGCAACTATTTTCAAACCAGAGGTGGCTTCTTTGAATATGGGGTCAATGAATTTTGGTCTTTATCCTATGTTAAATCGATTTTCTGAATTTAAGCATGACTGGGAAAAAGCACATTTAGAGAACTCTAGAGATGGTGTTTTTAAGAATACTTTTAAGGACATAGAAACAATACTAAATATTGGTAATGAGAATGGTACACGTTTTGAGTTTGAATGTTATGATATATCACATCTGTATAACTTGGCTCACTTTGTTGACCGAGGACTTGCAAAGACCCCCTTATTTATCCAGTCTGTCTTTGGTCTTCTTGGTGGAATTGGAGGGCACCCAGAAGACTTGATGCATATGAAGCGCACTGCAGATCGTTTGTTTGGAGAAGACTATTGCTGGTCAATACTTGGAGCTGGTAAAAATCAGATGTCCCTTGCATCGATTGGTGCTGCGCAAGGAGCAAATGTTCGCGTTGGCTTGGAGGATTCATTATGGATCAGTCCAGGGAAACTGGCGACGTCTAATGCGGAGCAGGTAACAAAAATAAGGCAAATACTGGAAGGCTTATCTCTTGAAATTGCTTCACCTGAGGAAGCACGTGAGATTTTAAGTTTAAAGGGTGGGGACAACGTCTCTTTTTAATAATAGGAAAAACAATATGATCGATGGGATAGGACTAGAAAGAGGTACTAAAGTTTTAGTTACAGCGGGTGCAAGTGGTATAGGTAGAACTATAGCAGAGACTTTTGAACAAGCTGGAGCAAAAATCCATATATGTGATAATTCTGATATTGCGTTGGAAAAATGCTCTTCTGATCACCCCTCATGGGGTGTTACAAAATGTGATGTGTCTAACCCTGCTGAGGTTGATACTCTTTTTGATGAAGTACAAAAAAACCTGTCGGGATTAGATGTTTTAGTTAATAATGCTGGCATTGCTGGGCCGACTTCCCCTGTTCATGAAATGGATATAGAAGATTGGAACAGAACAATTGAAATTAATTTGAACGGACAGTTTTATTGCGCTCGAAGAGCTGTTCCTATGCTGAAGGCGTCAAATAACGCATCAATAATTTGTATATCGTCAGTAGCAGGAAGGTTTGGATATGCTTTTAGGACACCTTATTCAGCAACAAAATGGGCAATAATAGGTCTTATGAAAAGTTTAGCAGTTGAGTTGGGTCCTGATGGTATTAGAGCTAACGCAATTTTGCCGGGGATCGTAGAAGGTCCTAGGATAGACAAAGTTATCGAAGCAAGGTCTAAGGAAATGAACTTATCATTCGAAGACATGAAGACAGAGATGATTAGTAAGGTATCTCTTAGAACAACAGTTACAGCTCAAGATGTAGCTAACCAGGCTATCTTTCTTTGTAGTCCTCTTGGTGCAAAAATATCAGGTCAACCGATTAGTGTATGTGGTAATGTAGAAGTTTTATAAAATTAGTGTCTCAAAGAAGATATTTAATTTAATCTAAAGGACCAATATGGGGCTTGCCGAGTTTTCTTGCCAATAAAATTTGCTTTTGCCTTTCTCTAAAACGCGTACGGTCATTATCAGAACATTCATTTAAACATTGATGACAACTCACCCCAGCTTCATAGCCAGATTTTTTTATATCTTCTGGCTGCAAGGGCCTACGGCAAGCGAAACAAAGACTATGGTTTCCTTCTTTCAGACCAAATCCAACAGAAACACGTCCATCAAATACGAAACATTCACCCTCCCAGGAGCTATTTTTTGAGGTTGTTTCTTCCAAATATTTCAAAATACCACCGTCCAAATGGAAGACGTCTTTAACACCTTGGTTCAAAAGATAATTGGTTGATTTTTCACACCTTATCCCTCCAGTACAAAACATAGCAACCTTCTTATCAGCAAAACGCTCTTTGTTACTTTCCCACCATTTTGGGAACTCTCGGAAACTTTTTGTCCCAGGATTAATGGACCCTTTGAAAGTTCCAATACTAATTTCGTAGTCGTTCCGGGTGTCAATTAGTACTACATCTGGATCATTTGTGAATGTGTCCCAGTGACTTGGGTCTACGTAGTGTCCAACACCAGATATAGGGTTCACTTCCGGTTGCCCCATGGTAACAATCTCACGTTTTAAACGGACCTTTAACCTAGCGAATGGCATGGAAGTGGCAAAACTTTTTTTTAACTTAATGTTATTGCAGTTTGGTATATTTTTAATATGGGTAATAACTTTTGATATTGATGTATCTGATCCAGCAATTGTACCATTAATACCTTCTGTAGCTATTAGAATAGTTCCTCTAACATTATTAGATTTACATATTTCTAATAAGCTAGGACGTAAGCTATCTGGATTACTAAATTTCGTGAAATGATATAATGTGATTACTGTAAACATAGATCATAAAATAGAGTGTAATAGTGGTCTATGGCAAGAGAAAGTATTGACGGTAATACAACAAGGTTTTAGCAATGGATGAGAGTGTTGGAGAAATTTTGTGCGTTCTAAACAAGAAGCTTTAATAGCTATAGATCTACAAAATGATTTTTGCAAAGGTGGAGCTTTAGCTGTGCCCGGAGCAGAAGATATTTTAGATCGAGTTAATAGTATAATGAGAACATTCCAGACTGTTGTTTTGACGCAGGACTGGCACCCCAAAAACCATAGTTGCTTTGCATCCCAATACTCTGACAAAACCCCATACACGGTGATTGATATGCCTTACGGACCACAGGTTTTATGGCCTGATCATTGTGTCCAGGGCAGTCGAGGTGCCGACTTTCATAGTTCTGTTAATGTGAAAGATAGCCATTTAATATTGCGAAAGGGTTTTAGAAAAAGTATGGACAGCTATTCTGCTTTTTTTGAAAATGACAGGAAAACACCTACAGGGTTACTAGGTTTTTTAAAAGATAAAGGTATACACAAGATCACTATTGTAGGCCTAGCTTTAGATTTTTGTGTTAGCTTTTCAGCAATGGATGCCGCTCGCTTAAATTTCGATGTTAATGTACTTAAGTCACTTTGTCGTGGTATTAACCTCGACGGATCATTAGAGTCTGCCCTAAGAGATATGAAGAAATCTGGAGTTAAAATAGATGGTTGATATAGCGACTAGGGTTTATAATCATAAATGGAAAATCGATCCAATTGTGCGGTCACTAATTGATACAGATTTTTATAAACTTTTAATGTGTCAATCGGTTTTCCGTAACAAACCAGAGACTCAAGTCACATTTTCATTAATGAACAGATCTACTCATATCAGGTTAGCAGAAATTGTTGACCAGGGAGAGTTGAGGGAACAGCTTGATCATATTCGATCGATTAAACTTTCAAGGGGAGAGAGCACATTCCTTCGGGGTAATACTTTTTATGGAAAAAGGCAGATGTTTAGTTCTGAATTTATGGAATGGTTTGAAAATTTCTCATTACCGCCATATCATTTAGAAAAAACTAACGGACAATATGAACTTACATTTGAAGGCAAATGGCATGAGGTAATGCTTTGGGAAGTTCCTGTGTTGAGCGTTCTAATGGAGATGAGATCCCGATCTGTATTAAAGACCTTAGACCGTTTCCAGTTACAGGTTCTATATGCTAGAGCAATGACAAAGCTTTGGGAGAAAATAAATTCCTTACAGAAATTAGAAGGCCTCCGAATTGCAGATTTTGGAACTAGGAGAAGACATAGTTTCTTATGGCAAGATTGGTGTGTCCAAGCTATGCATGCCGGCTTAGGTAAAAATTTTGTTGGTACTTCCAATTGCTTGATTGCGATGAAACGTGAGGTAGAAGCAATAGGGACTAATGCGCATGAAATGCCTATGGTTTACTCTGCATTAGCGTCCGATGACGCAGAGCTAAAAATAGCTCCATATAATATGTTGGAAGATTGGCAGGAAGAACATGATGGAAATCTTCGAATAATTTTACCAGATACGTATGGAACTAAAAACTTTCTGGATAACGCACCACCTTGGTTGGCTAGTTGGACTGGGATCAGAATTGACTCTGGTGATCCGGTAGAGTCCGCAGAGATAGTAATTCAGTGGTGGAAAAAATGTGGGGAAAATCCAAAAGATAAATTAATTATTTTTTCAGATGGCCTAGATGTTGATACAATATCTAAACTACATAGTTTATTTTCACATAGGGCTAAGGTGTCTTTTGGCTGGGGTACTTTGCTGACAAATGATTTCCGAGGTTTAATTAATAATGATAATTTGGTACCGTTTTCGCTTGTTTGTAAAGCAGTTAGTGCAAACGGTACACCAACAGTTAAGTTAAGCGACAACCCTTTAAAGGTCATGGGGCCTGAGAGTGAGGTCAAACGTTACCAACGTATTTTTGATACAGGCATTCAAAAAGAGCGTAAATTAATAGTTTAAGATCCGTAACTATTGAATAGCTCTAAACAAGATAAGGCACGGTCCGCCTGTTCGCGATGAACAGAAGACCCTAATGGTGCTCTGGAGATCCCCCACCCACATGAGACCAAACTTCTTACCATAATAAAAAAATTAATAGTGTTTGTATCAGTTTGAAATTTATTTCGAGCTTTATTGTAAGCTTCTATTAGTGCTGACTTTGCTTGATTAAAATATCTCTTATTAAAATGTTGTATTAGTATAGTGGCTAAGTCATATTCACGAAAACCAAACCCACAATCATCAAAATCAATTATCCACATTTTTTGAGTATCTACTAAAATATTTTCTTCAAGTAGATCTGCGTGGATAAGCCCCTTATCTCCATTATGAATCTTTCCTAGTGTCTTTCTTAACTTATTTTTTATTTTATAAATATATTCGGATTCTTGCTTACTTAATGACGGATTTTCCCAATACCTTCCCCAAGCAGGGTTATCACTAAAAAACTCTTCCTCATCCCATTTGTGCCGAACGAACGAATTGGTATTAATTCCGTCTGTAATATTATGGAGTTCTGCTGTTATTTTTCCTAAATTTTTAAATATGGAAATGAGCTCTTTCTCATCAGCCGTGACAAGTTTTTCTTTCAATTCAGTCGCTTTAACCCATTTAATTATGGAAGCTGTTCTTAGGCCTTTTGTTTCAACGATTAAATCTTTATTTAGCGCTCTGATTGGGCTCGGACATGGAAAGTTTTGCTTTGTTAAAGCCTCCATCCACATGAGTTCTGAAATTATGGCTTGTGAGGATTGATAGCCTGGCCGATGAAACCTAAAAGCAGCTCTTTGACCGGAGTTTAGTGTTACATCAAGAACAATATTTTCTCTATTTTTTACTAACTTAGGTTTAGCTTTTAATCCTCCCCATGCATCAGAAACATTAATTACAGAACTAATTAACTTTGTATTATCCATTAAGTAAGCTTTTCTAAAACAAATTCGAGGGTATCTATTGCTAGATCAGAGTTCTCTTTCGAGAATGGCATTGGTGGACGCATTTTTAGTGTATTACGATACCTACCTATACTGTTAAGCAAAATTCCATGTTGTTGCATTTCCTCGACAACTCTTGCAGTGAATTTTGTAGCTGGTTTGCCTGTTGAATCGACAAACTCTACTCCAAAAAACAGACCATTCCCTCTCACGTCTCCTATCAGGTGGTTAGAGATATTATTTAACTTTTTAAGGGAATATTCCCCAACAATTTTAGCATTTTCTATTAAGCTTTCTTCCTCGATAACTTGTAAAGTTGCAGAGGCTGCGGCACAACTTACTGGATTGCCACCAAAGGTATTGAAGTAACCAAATGCTGACCTAAAACTATCCATAACATCTTTACAGGTAACAACGGCTCCAACTGGATGTCCATTTGCCATTGGTTTCCCTAGTGTAACGACATCAGGTTCAAAACCCAACCACTCATGACCCCACCAGTGTGTGCCAATTCTACCAAAACCTGGTTGAACTTCATCACAAAGTAATAGTCCTCCCGCTTTCCTAATCACTTCTATAGTCTTATCTAAAAATCCTGGCTTTACAGTTGGAAAGCCTTCATTTGCAAAAATTGGACAAAACATAAACCCTGCAAAACCAAAACCATCTTTTTCCAATTCATCGATTGCAATTGAAATATTTTTTGCGAAGAGATCTATTTGACTCTCATATGTACCACCTAGTGGGTTTATACTTTCTGGAGATGGGACAAGTCTTATATTATCTTTATAACCTCCAATTGGCGGTCTACGCGCCGAAAGTTGTGAAACTAACCCCGTGTTACCATGATATGTGTTATCGGTGGCTATAAAGCCTGACTTCCCAGTCACTGCTTGGGCCATTCTAAGTGCAATATCGTTTGCTTCTGAGCCGGTACAAACCATTACTAATTGATCTAGTTCTTTTGAAAATTTGGAGCAAAGAGATTCGCCATAATCCAAAATTCCTTCATGTAGGTATCTAGTATGAGTATTTAAAGTTTTCGCTTGTTTCGCTATTGCCTCAACCACCTTAGGGTGACAGTGACCCACATGAGGAACATTGTTGTAGCAATCAAGGTATTTTTTTCCATCAGCCCCGTAAAGCCAAACTCCCTCACCTTTAACTATATGAACTGGCTTTTCGTAAAATGTAGGAAAATTTTCTCCTAAAAGCTTATTTCTTCTTAATAAAATTTCATTCATCATAATTAACCCTTTTGCGAAGTGTTTTAATTAGACCGCGACCCTTTTTTTTGATAATTCTTTTCTCTTTGATTCCATAAGATGGCCTTGTAGGTAGACGTTTTTTTGCAACTTGACTTGCCTCTAAAATAAGTTCCTTAAGTTTATTTTTGGCCAATATTCTATTTCTATATTGAGATCTAGTTTTCTGAACATTTATTATTAAAATGCCATCAGAAGTCCAGTTACTTCCAGAGATTTTTTTAAGGCGCGTTTTTACTGACTCAGATAAGTGCGGAGATTTTTCTGCAAAAAACCGTAACTCTACAGCTGTTGAAACTTTATTTACATTTTGGCCACCTGGGCCCTGAGAAGTAGAAAAGGTTTCGGTTAACTCCCACTCAGCAATTGAAATTGATTCGGTTACTTTGATCATAAGAAGAATGTACGTTATAAAAGAAAGGGTTGCCTAATTTTTTGACAACCCTTCCGAATTTTATGGAGCAAGGCAAATTGGAAAAACCAAAAACCTCAGTCGAATTTAAGGGGCTGCCCTTACAACTCTACCTCCGAAGTTGTTATAACCTTGCTGTTCCATTGAATTCTAGACATAGGCACCTCCTTTCTATAATTTTTTAAGATACAGCATCTTTGCATATTAGTTTCTGGTATTAAACTCTTTTTTTACTAAATTGACCCGTTTTACTAAAAGATTAAATGGAATCAGAGCTAAAAGTGCTAGCCCCAATTTAACTCCGTAATCAGCCAACCCTAAACCAACCCAATATGGTAATAGGGGTCCAAAACCAAATAATGCTCTTAGTTCGTTAGCCCAGGAAACATCGTTTGATGGTTCAATCCAAGATAGGGTCAATGAAAAAGCGATAGTAAAGAAAATTGCTGTATCTACGAAAGATCCTATAACTGACGAAATTAAAGGTGCTTTCCACCAAGCTGAGCTCCTAAATTTTTCAAAAATAGCTAAATCTATGATTTGAGCTGTTAGGAAGCCTAACCCAGATGCAATTGCTATTCTTAAAGTGACCAATGGGCCAAAGTCGTTTATTATTTGAGTACCAATTAGGGAGCACACTATACCAGTGATAAACCCTGCTAAAATTACTTTCCTAGCAGCAGATGGTCCATAAATCTTATTCATGACATCAGTAGTCAAAAATGCCAGTGGATAGGTGAGGGCTCCCCATGTAAGCCAACCATCAAATAATATATATTGTACTAAAATATTTGAGGCTAAAACAATTAAGGTCATAGCCAGAATTCCTGGTATTATTTTTTTCATGTAATATTCCGTTTTTACAAGGTTGCGGAGACTTGAATAGTTATTGTTTGTCTAAAGGATAAATTTTAAAAGCTTTGACTTAAATCTGCAATATCTATTATTTTTTTAATTGAAGTTTATTAAATCAGAGTCCAACAGAAATAATTGCCTCAGCAAGTATCGGAATCGTCGTCTTACTAAGTGCCGCAATGTTAACTCTACTATCTGAAACCATATATATTCCGTGTTTAAATCGTAATTCAGAAACTTTGTCCTCGGAGAACCCTAATAGGGAAAACATGCCTCTATGCTCAGACAAGAAACCAAAGTGATCAGAGCCCGTACGACTTCTTAACTCTCTGGCCAAAGCATTTCTATTTTCTATCATCCCACTTCGTATTTTTCTTAATTCTTCCTCCCAGTTTTTTCGGAGCGTGTTATCTTGTAGGACGATAGTTACTAACCGTGATCCATGATCTGGAGGGAATGAAAAACTATTTCGGTTTAAAAAAGCTAACATGTCTTGGTTAATTTTTTTCTGACACTTTTTGTCTGAAATAAGGAGAATAATACCTGTACGTTCTCTATAAATTCCGAAGTTTTTTGAACAACTGGAAGCAATTATAACTTCAGGTAGATTTTCAGAAAGGTGTCGCAAGCCCTTTGTATCTTCTTCTAAACCATCTCCAAACCCTTGATATGCAATATCAATTAAAGGTACTAGACGCTTTTCACAAAGTAGTTCCGCCAAGGCCACCCATTGACTGTGATTTAGGTTGGCTCCCGTCGGGTTGTGACAGCAACCGTGTAATAATACTACGTCCCCTTCCTTAGCATTTGAAAGGTCTATTAACATTTCATCAAAAGAAACTGATTGGGATAGTTTATTAAAATAGCGATATTTAGCGACTTTTAATTCTAGGTGTTCTGCAATTGAGGGATGATTTGGCCAAGTGGGGTCACTTAGCCAAATGGTTGCCCTTGGGTTTGCTATTTTAATTAATTCAAGGCCTTGTCTTAAAGCTCCAGTCCCACCCGGAGTTGCCGCAGCGGCAATACGTTGGGGTATAATGGTATTCCCTAGAATAAGGTCAATCATTACTTGGTGAAATTCAATATCTCCAGTGAGCCCAACATAACTTTTGGTAGTCTCTGATGCCCATAATTTTTTCTCAGCTACTTTTATAGCTTTCATGATTGGAGTATAGCCATTATGATCTTTGTATACCCCAACCCCTAGGTCAATTTTATTTGGGCGTGGATCATTTCTAAATGCTTGCATAAGCTCTAATATTTCATCTGGCGGTGCAGAAAAAAGTTTTTCAAACATTAATTCACCCAACCTCAACAGGTAACTGATCAAATTGGCCCCACTCAGTCCAGGAACCATCATATACAGAGTGATTTTTGTACCCAACTATTTCTAAAGCTAACGAAATAATTGCTGCTGTAACTCCAGATCCACACGTTGTGATTATCGGTTTTTCCTGATTGATGCGAGCCTTTTTGAATAGACTTTGTAGACTATCTTTATTCTTCATGGTTCCGTCATCATTTAAAAGCTCTTTATAGTGGAGGTTAGTTGATCCAGGGATGTGTCCCGCTCTAAGTCCGGCTCGAGGTTCTGCTGCTTTCCCTTTAAAACGGTCAGCGTCTCGAGCATCTATGATTGTATGATCTCCTAATTTTGAGGCAGCAGAAACTTGAGTCACATTTTTAACTAAAGCTCCTGTAAAGCTTGCTGTGAAATGCTTGTCTCGCAAGGTGACTGGTTGATTGTCTTGTGGATGCCCTTCTTTAAGCCATTTTGGAAATCCCCCATCAAGAACTGAAACATCTTTTTTCCCCATTAGTTTAAATAACCACCAAACTCGAGCAGCTGAAAATAAACCTGCACCGTCATAAATAATAATCTGGTGCCCGTCGCCAATACCCATTCCACGCATTCGAGATACAAATTTTTCTGGGGTTGGGGCCATATGAGGTAGTTTGACCCTAAGATCACATATTTCATCTATATCAAAAAAGCGTGCTCCAGGTATATGAGAAGCCTTGTACTCGGCTTTCCCATCTCTATTCATACTTGGTAAATACCAGGAAGCATCAATAATTCGAATATTTGGATTCTTTAAATTATAAGACAGCCATCCAGTTGAGACTAAAGTGTTTGAATTATCATCCATATTTCCTCCGTATTAATTATCGTTTCGTAATTTAAGTATGTTCTTTTAAAAGTCGAGATTTTTGTCTTTGCCAGTCCCGTTTTGCCTCTGTAGCTCTTTTGTCAGCTTGTTTTTTACCTTTTGCTATTCCAATTTTTAACTTTGCACGCCCTTTATGGTTAAAATATAAAACTAGTGGTACTAATGTCATACCGTCTCTTTGAGTTGCTGACCACAGTTTTGATAATTCCCTCCTTGAGACTAGAAGCTTTCTTCTACGTCTTTCTTCATGTGCAAAAGAATTGGCGTGGTTGTAAGGGGGGATGTAGCAATTTACTAACCATAATTCGGATTGGTCTACTGTAGCATAGCTTTCGATGATTTGGGTTTTACCTGTACGAAGGCTTTTTACCTCAGAACCTTCCAGAGAAATTCCACACTCTAGATCATCTTCGATAGAATAATCATACCGAGCGCGTCGATTTTCTGCTATTATTTTATAGTTAGGATTTTCTACCTTTTTAGACATGATTTATCTGCCGTCACTTTATCCTTGGTTTAGACATTCAGAAAATTAAGAAATTAACTTTAATTGGTGTTATAACCCTGCATGGCTCATGGCACTTTCAATTAACTTTTTTGTATTTGATGTTAGACCTGAAAGAGGTGATCTCACTTCCGCCGAACATTTCCCTAATACAGATAGTCCGTATTTTGCCCCACAGACGCCCGGTTCGGTGAATATTGCTTTGTGCAACGGCATAAGTAGATCTTGATACTCCAACGCCTTTTTATAATCGCCATTTAAGGTAGCATTTTGCATTTCTGCGCAAAGTTTGGGTGCGACGTTACCTGTTACTGATATACAACCAACACCGCCCTGGGCGTTAAAGCCAATTGCAGACGCATCTTCTCCAGAAAGTTGAACAAATTCGTTTCCGCATGAAATACGTTGAAGTGATACGCGTGCCACATCACCTGTGGCATCTTTTACTCCGACTATATTGGGTAAACGTGCCAATTTCCCCATAGTTTCAGGAGACATGTCAACTACTGAGCGTGGCGGAATATTATATATAATTATGGGTAAACCGCATTTTTCAGCTTCAGAAAAATGTAAAATCATCCCCTCCTGTGTGGGTTTATTATAATAAGGCGTAACAACAAGTGCAGCCGATGCCCCAGATTTTTTTGCATGCTTTACCAACCTGACAGTTTCGGCAGTATTGTTCGATCCTGCTCCAGCAATAATTGGTATTCTCCCTTTAGCAGCATTAACTACGCAATCTACCACCGCGTCGTGTTCTTGATGACTTAATGTTGGACTTTCTCCAGTAGTTCCCACAGGAACTAACCCATTTGAACCCTGGTCGATATGCCACTCGACTAGAGCCTGAATCTCGTCAAAATCAACTTCACTATTTTTCATTGGTGTTACCAGTGCAGGTAATGATCCGCGGAACATTTATAGATCTCCTTTAATAAGTGTTAGTTAGATGAATAAACGTAGTAAAACATAGTCGCAAGCAATATTAAATGCTAGGTTCACTATTGCCTACTTTAATAATCAGGCTAGGATAGATGATGTAGGAGAAAATCTAGTTTTATGATGGCTTTACCCAGTAAACTTTTAATTGCTACTCTAATAGCATTTATTGGATTATGTACGGCAGCAAATGCTACTGAAGAATTTAAAAAGCTGAGAGTAGTGATTTTAAATGCAGACCAAGGAAATTGGACGAAAGTTAACAATGTAAGAGTAAATTTAAAAAGGCCAGAGGCTCGAGACTTGGCTGATTGGCTTTGGTTGCGAGGGGAGCAGGGTTCTTTTGAAGAGTGTATAAAATTTCTACAATTAAATTCAGATTGGCCAGGCCTAAAGCTTCTTAGAAAAAGATGTGAGAAAAGCATTCTTAGGGGGGAGATCCCACAAAAAGTAATTAACTACTTTGCACAACAAAAACCACAAACTGGTACAGGGTCATTAAGGTATGCGGAAGCATTAATTAATAGTAAAAGAGGTTTTGAGGCTGCAAAAGAGATTCGACGGACTTGGAAAAGCTTTGATTTGACTGAAGATGAACACAAAGCCTACATTTCGAGGAATAGTTTAACTATTGAAGGGCTTAATTCAGTTAGGCTTGATTCAATGCTGTGGCAGGGATTTACAGAGTCAGCATCTCGAATGTTACCATTGGTTAATCATGATATGAGGGTTCTTGCCCGAGCTAGAATTGCTCTAAGGGAAAATAAATCGAAGGTTAATGCTTTAATTAATTTAGTTCCTAATATACTTAAAGATGATCCTGGCCTTGCTTATGAACGTTTTTTGTGGAGGCTCCGGAATGGTTACTGGGATGGTGCCATTGAAATTTTAATTGATCGGTCAAAATCAGAGAAAGGATTAGGAAACCCAAAGGCTTGGGCTGATTGGCGAAGAGTATTAGCCCGAGAAATGATAAGGTCTGGAAGGTTTGATAAAGGCTACAATTTAGCTACTAGCCATCACCTTACAAAGGGTCACGATTATGCAGACTTAGAGTGGCTTGCAGGGTTTGTAGCTTTAAAAAAACTAACTCAACCTAGTAAGGCCTTAATACACTTTAAGAGGTTCTCCTCTAATGTATTCACTCCAGTCTCCTTAGGTAGAGCGGGTTACTGGCTTGGCTTAACTTATAAAGAGTTAGGTGATTACGAAAATTCGCAAATACACTTTAAAGACTCATCGAAATATCTGTCCAGTTTCTATGGGCAATTATCCGTCGGTTTTTTGCAAAACCCTGATCTAATAGATATGACTGGTAAGGAACCATTTGCGAATTGGCAAAATGGTAGGTTCGCTAATTCTTCTGTATTAAAAGCTGCTATCCAAGCAAGTGGTGCTGGTAGTAGATATTTAACCGAAAGACTACTTGTTCATCTTTCTGAAAAAAGTACTAAAAGCGAATTTAGTGAGTTAGCTAATTTTGCAAATGAACTAGGTGAAACGCACGTATCCTTGATGATAACCAAGCAAGCCGCCAGAGAAGGCTTTCAAATATTTAGAACTTATTTTCCCATAGAGCTCCCTACTGATATAAAATTTAGTGATAGTTTAAAAAAAATTCTACCACTATCAGTGATTCGTAGAGAAAGTGAATTTGATCCTGAGGTTATTAGTCCTGTCGGGGCTCGCGGTTTAATGCAGCTTATGCCAAAAACTGCTAAGGAAATGGCTGATAAAACTGGCATTGTTTATTCAAAGGACCGACTTCTCTCTGATCCTACCTACAACGTAAAGTTAGGGATTGCCTACCTTGATGAGCTATCTGATCGCTTTGATGGGAATATTATATTAGTTTCAGCAGCTTATAACGCTGGTCCTACTAGGCTAGACAAATGGATAGCTATGTTTGGTGACCCTCGTAACAAAAATATAGATATAATAGACTGGATTGAGGACATTCCGTACAGAGAAACTAGAAACTATGTAATGAGAGTAGCTGAAAGTCTTCTACCATACGAGGCGCGCCTAAACGGTAAATTAGTTTGGAAAGACTTATACGATACTATAAAGAAGTAACTTTATTAGATCTATAGAAGGTAAATAGTCCTGCCGTAACAACTATGATTACGCCTAATATGATATTTAGTTCCAGGGTTTCATTGAATACCAGAACCCCAATTATAGTTACGAATATGAGTTGAAGATATGCGAACGGTTGTACCACACTTACTTCTGAAGCCTCATAACAACGTATCAAGAAATAGTGCCCAAGTATTGCTGTGCTGCATAAGAACAGCATCCAAAAGTAATCGACAGTTTCTATAGGCTCCCAGTACCAAACACCTAAAACAGTCATAGTTACAGCACCAGAGACGCCAGTCCAAAAGAAGCTGGTCTCAGTAGTATCTCTTTTAGAAGCAAGCCGCGTTAAGAGGCTGTAAAGAGCAAACATTAGCGCTGAGGCTAACGCTAAAAATGCAAAAGGTGAAAATACGTTAACTCCAGGTTGGAGGATTATTAGTACACCAATAAATCCGACAGTAATTGCTAACCATCGGCGCCACCCTACTTTTTCTCCAAGTATTGGGACAGACAATGCCGTAACTAATAAAGGATAGCACGCAAAAATGGCGTGGCTTTCCACTAGACCTAAAAGCGTAAAAGCTAGGACTATTACGCAAACCTCTAATGCAAGAAGCATCCCTCTAGCAATTTGAAGAATGGGTTGCCTTGTTTTTGCAACAGTTTTTAATCCACCTGGCTTTCTGGTTGCCAACACAATAACAAAGACAGCAAAAAACCAATATCTAATCATAACTACCATCATCACGTTATATTCGTTGGCTAAATACCGAGAAATACCGTCTTGGATTGCAAAACTAGATGACGCCAAAATCATAAAAATAATTCCAAGCTGCCAGTTTTTTTGCATTATATTAGAGTTCCTTTACACATATGCCGTTTCCGGCCGAAACCTGTCACTTTTTCTACTAGAAAGCCTGAGTTAGATAAATTACGTCTGACAGCTCCAGCTGCGGTATAGGTTGCGAAAGTCCCATTTTTCTTTGTTTTAATTGCCACATTTTTTAGTAAATTAGGTTCCCATAACTCAGGATTTTTTGATGGTGAAAACCCATCCAAAAACCAAGCGTCTGCTTTTCCGCTCCACTGTTCCACTGTTTTTCTAGCATCTCCAATAATTACAGTTCCAATAATACGATCGGAGGCAACGCTAAAAGTTTTCTGGCTCCACTGATCTAATAAAAAGTTTTTATTTAGTGTTGGAAAACTTTTAAGAGCCCTTTCAGCCTGACTTTTCTCTAGAGGGTATTTTTCAAATGAAGTGTAATATAAAGTGCCTTTTATATTAGCTTTATAAAATGCTTCGATTGACACCAACATATTTAGCCCTGTTCCAAAACCTAGTTCAGCAATATGAAACCCATCGTTAAACCTCCCTGGTAAGTTGTTTCCAGAAAGAAAAACAAAATTTGTTTCCTCTAAGCCGCCATAAATTGAATAATAGGAATCGTTAAATTTACAAGAAACGGGAATTCTATTATCTATCCAACTAATAGGAGGTTGAGTGCCGATCATTTTCTTAAGCCTTAAAATAGTTTTTAAATTAATAATGATGAAAGGGAATAAACTTGTCCATGGCTGATGTTACAATCTACGGTGCTGGTATTTTCGGTCTTAGTATAGGTTGGTCATGCGTAACTAGGGGTGTAAAGGTTCGAATAATTGAAAAATCAGGTATTGGCTTTGGTTCAAGTGGGAGCTTAGTGGGAGCATTATCTCCTCATACACCTGATAATTGGAATACAAAAAAACAATTTCAATTCGAGAGTTTAATGATGTCGAAAAAATACTGGACTAACGTTGAGTATAAATCTGGCAGATCAACTGGTTTTCTAAGCCTGGGACGGCTTCAATCGATACAAGATCAACGACAAATGGCTTTGGCAAACGAAAGAGTTGAAGGTGCAAAAACTCGGTGGGAAGGAAATGCAGTTTGGAGTATAGTAGATGGTTGTAAGTTTGGAGAGTGGAAGCCATTATCAAAAACAGGATTATATATATATGATAACCTAAGTGCGAGTATAACTCCGAGTGCAACGTTATTTGCACTAGCTGAAGCTATAATTAAGTCGGGTAGTGAAATAATAATTGGGGACGCCGCTGAACAAGGAAAGGTATTGTACGCCACAGGCTATGAAGATTTAAAAAAAATTTCCAGGGGATTGAGTCAGCCCATGGGTAGTGGTGTGAAAGGGCAAGCTTTAATAGTAGGATATGACGCTTCTGATTTGCCACAATTATCTGTAAACGGGATTCATGTTGTCCCCCACCAGGATGGAACTGTAGCGATAGGGTCTACAAATGAAAAATTTTTTGTTGATGCGAATACTAATGATTTTTTGTTAGACGACCTATATCAAAAAGCGATTATTAATGTCCCTATACTTAAGTCAGCTAGAATAATCTCTCGATGGGCTGGCGTCAGGCCTTCAGCTCGAAAGAGATTGCCAATTTTAGGTAAACACCCCCTTCATAAGGAGGCATATATCGCTAACGGTGGTTTTAAGATCGGATTTAGCCTTGCCCCTAAAATAGCAGAGATAATGGCTGATTATATTCTTTATGATATAGACAATATTCCAAGAACTTTTAAGGTATGATTAAACTGGAGTTAAAAAATGGCGTTAAGACATGGTGGGCATATCCTCGTAGATCAACTTAAGGTTAATGGGGTCGAAAGAGTGTTTTCGGTTCCTGGTGAAAGCTTTTTAGCTGCTCTTGATGGGCTTTATAATAGTGGCATCGAGAATATTGTCTGTCGACACGAGGGTGGAGCTGCCATGATGGCTGAAGCAGACGCAAAAATTACTCATAGCCCTGGAGTAGTGTTTGTAACCCGTGGCCCTGGTGCTACAAATGCGTCGTCTGGTATCCATGTCGCTATGCAGGACAGCACACCATTAATCGTTTTTGTTGGACAGGTCCCTTTAGAGCATAGAGATAGAGAAGCTTTTCAGGAAATAGATTATGAGAGGTTCTTCTCTCCAATAGCTAAGTGGGTGGCAGAGGTAAAAGACTTAAAAAGGCTGCCAGAATATGTTGCTCGAGCCTTTCAAGTCTCGCAGGCAGGTCGTCCAGGGCCAGTAATTATTTCTTTACCAGAGGATATTCTTTCAGGAATTTGTGAAGTGCCAGACCGTCCAAGAGTAGTTTTAGGCCAACAATTTACTTCGGATAGTGAAATAAAAAAAATAGAAAATGCGATAATTAAAGCAAAGCGCCCATTAGTAATTGTTGGGGGCACAGGTTGGGGAAAAGGAGTAGTAAAAAACCTTGGTGTTTTTGTTAAAAATTTCAATTTACCAGTTGCAACAACTTTTAGACGACAACACTTAATTGATAATCGTCATGATTGTTATATTGGAGATTTAGGTACTGGGATGAATCCGGCTTTAGCAGAAACTGTTAAAGGATCAGATCTCATAATAGCTATTGGAACAAGGTTAGGTGAAATTGCAACTGGTGCATACGAATTAATTGATCCTAAAAAGACTGAACAAGAAATAATTCATATTCACACAGACCCTAACGAGTTTTGCCATGTATACCAACCGAGGTTAGCAGTGTTGAGTTCAACAGAGAACATATTAGACCAGCTTGTTGGTCTATCCAAATTAGTTAATCCAGAGTGGAGCTCTCAGACTAGTGAGGGTAGACAAAATTATTTAAATTGGATCACTCCAAAAGAGACACCTGGACCAGTAAAACTAGAAAAAATTATAAAGTGGCTATCGAACAACTTACCAGAGGACTCAATTGTCACAAATGGTGCTGGAAATTATGCAGCATTTTTACATAGATACTTTGCATTTAAAGAATATCCAACGGCCATAGGTCCAACGTCAGGAAGTATGGGTTATGGATTCCCGGCCTCTATAGCAGCAAAATTAAGGTTTCCAGACAAGACAGTTATATGTTTGGCAGGGGATGGTTGCTTTCAGATGACGCTTAATGAGATGTCTACTGCCGCGCAAAATAAGTTAGCTATAATAGTAATCGTTGTTAACAATGGTAAATATGCGACGATTCGTATGCATCAGGAAAAAAATTACCCGGGTAGAGTTTCTGGTACAGAACTTCATAATCCAGATTTTGCTGCTCTTGCGAAAGCTTATGGTGGTTTTGGTATAAAAGTGCAAAAAACAGAAGATTTTGTGGCGGCTTACAATGAGGCTGTGGCTTCGGGTTTATTATCTGTTATCGAGCTTCAGATTGATGATGAGGTTCTTTCAACGAGCCAAACTGTGTCCGAAGTTAGATATAATAATAGTAAATAATATTAGTACTCAACACCAATTTGAGCTTTTATTCCTCCCCTAAAGGGGTGTTTTACCAACTCCATTTCAGTAACTAGATCTGCAATCTCAATTAACTCTTCTTTGGCATTTCTACCTGTCATCACGACATGGGTCATTTCAGGTTTTTCATTTAATAGGAATTTGGTAATGTCTTTCACGTCGATATAATCGTACCTCAAAGCAATATTAATTTCGTCTAGTAAAACCATAGTATTTTTTGGATCACGAATTAGGTCTTTAGCTTTCTCCCAAGCCGCACCAGCCATTTCCATATCGCGCGCTTTGTCTTGAGTTTCCCATGTGAACCCCTCTCCCATTGTATTAAAAGAGCATATATTAGTAAAATTCTTTAAGATTAGATCACGTTCCCCTGTACTCATTCCGCCTTTTATAAATTGGACTACAGCACATTGCATTCCGTGTGCTATACAACGAAAGATCATACCAAAAGCGGCAGAGCTCTTTCCCTTTCCTTTCCCAGTATTTATAATAATCAAGCCTTTTTTTTCAGTTTTAGTCGCCATTATTTTATCTCGGGCAACCTTTTTTTTCTGCATTTTTTGATTATGTCTGTCAGTATCTTGAGGTGCGGTTTTGGTCATTATCAATTATCCTAACTCTTACAACTGAGCTTTAATTAAATATTTTGAGATATTCGGCTTTGTGTTTACTAATTATAGATCCTATTTTCTATTGTGTCTAACAACAAGTGATAAGCTGTTTAATGGGTTTTGCTATTTCAAAAAAAATTATAATGAAAAAAAGTATATGCCTTCTTAAATTAATTTCTTACTTATTGCTTCAAGCCTGGTTCTTGCAGAATTAGACTTAGGTCTCCAGAGACCTCTATCCAATGCCTCTTTAAATTTTTCAGCCATTTCAAAAAGAGCTGACTCGTTATTATCTTTTATAAAATTGAAGGTTTCAGTGTCTTCAAGGTATGCTTCGTAGGTGAGATCGAAGTGATGGCTCTTAACAGCTCCGGTTGTGGCAGAAAAAGCAAATAAATAGTCCAATGTGGCGGCCATTTCAAATGCGCCTTTATAACCGTGCCTTTTGACGCCATTTATCCATTTAGGGTTTACTACTCGTGACCTTACTACTCTAGATATCTCTTCTTCCAGCGTTCTAATTATTGGTCTCTCAGGTCTGGAATGATCGTTATGATAGATTGGTCGATTAACACCTTGTAAGGTTGAAACTGCTGCGGCAGCGCCCCCCTCAAACTGATAATAATCATCACTATCTAAAATATCATGTTCACGATTATCTTGATTTTGTACGATTGCTTCCGTTTGTTTTAAACGAGTTTTAAAACCTTCTATTTTTTTTGTACCACTTGCATCTTTTCCATATGCATAGCTACCCCATTCTATATAAGACTCTGCTAAATCACTTTTAGAGTTCCATATTCTCTCATCAATCAATGCCTGAAGACCAGCACCATACGCTCCTGGTTTGGCTCCATAAACTCTGTTGCTATCTTCACCAGATTTAAACCTGGCGGCAGCTATGTTTTGGTCAGGCGGTTCATTCAAATTCATTATTGATGTAGCGGCACTGTCTACAAGGGAGATTAACTGGGGGAAGGCATCTCGGAAAAAACCTGAAATACGTAAGGTTACATCAACGCGCGGTCTCCCTAAAACACTCAAGGGTAGAATTTCAAAACCAAGCACTCGTTTGCTTATATCGTCCCATTTCGGTTTTACTCCCATCAGAGCTAAGCATTGGGCTATATCATCACCTCCTGTTCGCATATTTGAGGTGCCCCAAGCTGAGAGAAGTATTGTCCTCAACCAATCACCATGATCTTGTAAATGTTTTTCTAGTAATAAATTTGCTGATTTCCATCCAATATTCCACGCCGTAATCGTTGGTATTGAGCGACTATCAACAGAATAAAAATTTCTTCCAGTTGGCAATACATCTAACCTTCCTCTGGTGGGTGCCCCAGATGGGCCTGGTTGGACAAATTTACCATTTAATGCATCTAGTATTCCAGAAACCTCTGATGACCCACAGTTTGAAACCGTAGGATGAATTTCAGTTCTTATCTTATCTAAAACATGATTAGTTTGGTATCCAGGGGACTGCTTCTCGCCATCAAGTAATTTTTGGGAGAAGATTTCGATACGTTCAATAGTATCGCCAAAAGATCTCCACTTATCTTCTGAAATATCTTTTAATCCATTTGGAAATGGGCCCTCCCATGTTTGAGACATATTAGAATCCAGCGTATTTAGATCTAAATGGAAATCATTTGCTATAGCCTGGGTCAAAGAGGAGTTCCCTTTACGTCCGTCATTCCTTGGCAGCCTTGTTAAAGATATTACGAGATCCCTGGCTAGGTCTCCAGTTGGAGAGAGACCAAAAATATGTAATCCATCTCTTATTTGAGCTTCTTTGAGATCACATAAATAAGCATCTAGTTTTGCTAAATCACTCTCGTCGCCTTTTCCAGAAAGGCCGATATCATCAGTGAGACCTGAAGCGCCAGTTAGGCTTAATATTTCTTTTTGAAGGATTTTTACGCGTCTCTGATCTATTGAATGTGCTTCGTAGTATTCATCTATCAAACCTTCAAGCTCTCTTAAGGGTCCATATGTTTCTGCTCTAGCCATAGGTGGTGTTAAGTGATCAATTATTACTGCCTGAGAGCGCCTTTTTGCTTGGGTACCCTCACCAGGGTCATTGACTATAAATGGATAAATATGTGGAGTTGGGCCAAAAATGGCCTCTGGAGTACAAGAATTACTTAAAGCTAATGACTTTCCAGGAAGCCACTCTAAGTTTCCATGCTTTCCCATGTGAATTATTGCGTGGGCTTTAAATTCAAACCTTATCCAAAAATAAAAGGCTATGTAGTTATGAGGAGGCATTAAATCAGGGCTGTGATAAGTCTCTTTCGCATCAATATTATATCCGCGCGCAGGTTGAAGTCCAACTATTACATTATGGAATCGATGAATGGATAGAGCAAAACCTTTAAGTTTCTTTTTTTGTGCATGGGACGAAAAAGACTTAATGAAGGGATCATCGTCTGGAAGACCCCAACGGGCTTCAACCTTGGATCTAAATTCATATGGAAGTTTTTTGTATTCTTCGAGGTAGTTTTCCAAAGGATAAAACTCTCCCCCAGATTTCTTAGCTCGATCTGGTAACCAATTTGTTGGACCTGATGTTAATATTTTCATTAATTCTGCCGAAGACTCTGGAAAGCCATTCAAGCTGTATCCGTTTTTATTTAATTCTTTTGAGACTGTTATTATTGATTCAGGTGTATCTAACCCTACCCCGTTGGCTAATCTTCCATCTCGATTTGGATAGTTTGCCATTATGAAAGCTGGACGGGAGTACTTATTTTCAACTTGTCTCAGATTACACCAATTCTTAGCTAAGTTGCTTACAAATGTAATTCGATCTCCTCGGGCTCTGTATGTTGTGATGGAGCATTCTGTGACATCATCATAAAATGACTCTCCCTTAAAGCTCACAGCTCTAGATAAGATCCTTCCATCAACTTCAGGGAGAGCAACATTCATAGCAATATCCCTCCCAGATAAGCCGTTAAGTTCAGCCTCCCATACGTCCTCAGTTGACGATGAAAAAATCATTTGGAATACTGGCGCCTTATTTGCTGCCACTGACGTTAAGGGATTGTCAGGTGTTTTTTGCTCGGAGTTAAGAGAGTTAACTGAAAAAGCTGTACTATTTAGAATAACTGTTGGAGGGCTTTTTTTAAAAATTGTTTCAATTGTAGCTTGGCATAGAGGATCTTTTAAAGAGGCTACAAATATCGGTAGAGGATTTAAACTATCTTTTATTAAGGCTTTTACCAATCTATTTACGGGATTTAACCCGACGCCTTGGATAAGTGCGCGGTAGAATATAATTGGCACTACTGGCTGTTCTAAGTTCCAGTTTTTATAAATCTCCTCAGGGGAAGTTAACCCCTCTCCAGGCCAATACACGCCTGCTTTTAGTACTGGCTTGGGGCTTGGCGGGTTTATATCCCCCTTTAGCATTGAGTTTGTATATTTTAGAAAATTCCCTGCATTCTCTAATCCTCCCTCTACTAAATACCCCCAGAGCTGATCGTAATCTTCATCCTTAACTGTTGAAAGATTTCGGAGCTCAGGGTCGGGCTTATCGTCACCTGGTAACAATGCGATTGGGATTTTCTTTTCTCTTAAGATTGATGAGTATTGCTCGACTCCATATTGCCAATAACCCAAACCGCCCAATACTCTGATAATTACTAATTTTGACTTGGCGGCAGTTTGATCCAAGTGTAAGTCGACAGACATTGGGTGTTGCAGATGATTAAGACTGGCAAGCCTAACAGTACTTTTATGGTTCGTCTCTGTAATGGCTTCACTTAGTGCCGTTAGTTCCGAGTCTGCAGAGGAAATAAACAATAGATCTGCTGGAGTTTGAGACAAGTCAAAAGGTTCTAGACCATCATCAATTGTTCCAGATTTTGCTGCTAGTAAATGCATTAGTCGAGTTTCTTAAACATAAAAAAGCTATGCGGACTTTCCTTATAGTCACCAAAAGGGCCACACTCTATGAAACCTAATTTTCTGTAAAGTTTGATCGCCGCAAGTAGATTTGCGCCGGTCTCTAAGTATAATTCATTTAATTTAAGATTTTTTGCTTTAACTTCTAAGTCCATCATTATTAGTTCCCCAATACCAATTCTCCGACATTTTTCATCAACAAAAATGGACTTTAATTCTCCATAATTTGATTTGGTTGCAAGTGCCCCACACCCACAAGGTTTATCGTCTTTATATGCTATAATGAAATATATGTTTGGCGCTTTGAAGTCTTCTATAGATAGAGCATGATTATCTTCTGGAGGAAAAAGAGTGCTCATCAATGCGTAACTGTCTGTTAAAAGTTTAATACCTTCTTTAGATGACGGATTAGCTATACGCGTTTGGAGTCTCATCCCACTAGAGTGCTTGAAATAATATCTTTATTAAGACCGCTATTTCCGATAATTACTAGTTGTGTGTCGCGAGTATTATTCTCACTTTTAGATTGCTCAAAATATGTTTCTATTCGAGGGCCAACGGCTTGGACTGTCATCCTCAATGGTTTTCCTTCTATAGATGCAAAACCTTTTAATCTAAGAATACCGTGGTTTACTATTACATCTTCCATCCTTTTAATGAACTCTTCTTGATTTTTTATCTCTGGTAGAGTCACGATAAAACTTTCGAAATCATCATGATGATGCTCATCGTGATGATGTTCGTCGTCGTGGTGGTCATGATGAATTTCATGACGGCTTTGAATATCTTTTTCTGCACTTACGTTCCGTCCCAAAAGTATTTTTGATGGCACTTTTCCCATGGTAGATTGAATTATTTGGACGCCTGCACGAGTATTCGAACTCAATTCAGTTTGTAGATTTTTCATTTCAGAGACCGATATTAGATCAGATTTATTTATAATGATTAAATCTGCACATGCTAACTGGTCTTCAAATAATTCAGATATTGGGGTATCATGATCAATATTTTCATCCTGTTCTCTTTGCTTTTCTATAGCCTCTAAACTATTGGAGAACTGACCTTTATGAGCTGCGTCGCCATCAACTACTGTTATTACACTGTCAACTGTAACCTGAGTAGATATCTCTGGCCAATTGAACGCTCTGATAAGTGGTTGGGGTAGTGCAAGGCCAGATGTTTCAATTACAATATGATCAGGTTTTATATCTCGTTCTAGTAACTTAGTTAGGGTGGGTATAAAATCGTCAGCAACAGTACAACAGATACAACCGTTTGAGAGCTCCATGATATCATCTTCAGAGCATGTTTCATCTCCACAACCTTTTAATATGTCCCCATCGACTCCAAGGTCTCCAAACTCATTAATTATTAATGCTATTTTTTTTCCTTCAGTATTTTGCAATAATTCACGAATAAGGGTTGTTTTACCTGAACCTAGAAAGCCGGTTATGACAGTAGTAGGTATTTTCATAATTTCTTAATCCTTTTCTAAATATTTCCAAAACTGACTTGAAATAATTCCTAAAATTATCCACGAGACTAGGCTAACTGCCAAAGCTCGCGAGGCAAACTCTGCTGCTAGTTCCGGAGGAGCGACACCAAAGTAAGTTTCCAGTTTGGGGTGCCCTACCAAATGAGGAATTATGATAAATATAATACCAAAAGCTGTTAATATTTTGTGCTTAGCAAGGAAAAGTAATAAAATTCCTATTGTCGTACAAAAAATAGTAGCTATCCACCAGGTTTGCTTAAGTCCCACTGTCACACTAATTGTTCCAGGAAGCTCTGGTGGTAGACCCACTGCCGGAGCGAGTTGGAAAATAAAAAAACCACACACTCCTGCAACGATACCCTCTGCTTTATTTATGGTAAATCCACGTTTGTCAAAAAAAGCGATAGCCGCTAAAAGTAAAAACCCAAAGCCGGTAAATGTTACAAGATTAAAACATAAAGTCATCAGGTGACGGTACGGGTCTTGCCAGATATCAACGTGCTTTACAGGGCTTTCTGGAGAACCATCAGTGATGAAGTGAATACTTTGCCCAGTCTCAAAAAGCTCAGCCTCTAATAAAAGTGGAGTTATTAATAGCATTTGCATCACTGTCGCTAATGCACCTACTACAGTGCCGCAAAACACGGCACTCACAAATATATTTTTGAACATTTTCTAGTGGCAGGGAAATACCATAGAGTGTCTTAAATCATGAGCTGAGTCATGGACTATGGTTGCTTGAGCAAATCCTGAAGCAAATAAAAGGAACCCTCCAATTATGATAGCTCCAAATATTGAAGCAAACTGGCTGCTAGAATTTGTAATTTCATTTTGTAATGTTAATACTTTTGTTTGACCTTGCATTTCTTTCTCCTATTTCCGTCACACCCGACGGTTGGGGTTTAAACATTTCAAGGCTGGTCTCCTGGCTTGCGGGTCGTGGCTACGTATCTGTCTTCCCAAGAATTAATCTCAGTGACGTTTAGATAGTTGCTCACCGCTTACAGTCGCGGGGGCGGCTTTGGCTTTGAATCCCGGTTTGGGTCACTCTCACCATATTCCCATTTCATCATAAAGTGCTTTTGCAAATTAAATCGAACCTTGTGAAAAGAACATGCGCTTTACAAGAATGAATCGTCAAGCATTATCTTTATAGTTGAGTAAAAAAAGTTGTAATGAACTCAGCTGTGTTGATTGCAAATACATACATTGTGTATATAAAGTAGTTGTTCTTACAACATGAAGTGTTTATTATTTAATAGTGGACTTTCTCCACTTTATTCCGGGCCTAAGCAGAGAGAAGGGTTACTTGCGATTTTCTAAACTAAGATTAAATGGGTTTAAAAGCTTTGTTGATTCCACAGATTTAGTAATCTCGGATGGTCTTACGGGTGTTGTTGGACCTAACGGCTGTGGAAAGTCAAATCTACTCGAAGCGCTCCGATGGGTTATGGGAGAAAATCGTCCTAAAGCAATGCGGGGTTCTGGCATGGACGATGTGATTTTTTCGGGTGCAGCCTCTCGCCCAGCAAAGAACTTTGCTGAAGTAGCTTTAAAAATTGATAATTCAGATAGATCGGCACCAACTGAGTATGATCAATTTTCTGAATTTGAAGTTGTGCGGCGAATTGCACGGGACTCTGGCTCCGCTTATAAGGTTAACAGTAAGGATGCGAGGGCTCGCGATGTGCAGATGCTCTTTGCTGATGCCTCTACAGGAGCTCACTCACCAGCCTTGGTTAGGCAAGGTCAGATAGCAGAATTAATCAATGCAAAGCCAAAGTCCAGAAGACGGATTTTGGAAGAGGCAGCGGGAATATCTGGGCTATATCAGCGCCGTCATGAGGCTGAACTTAAACTTTCTGGGGCAGATACGAATCTTTCTAGGTTAGATGACACCATTGAACAATTAGCGTCTCAGATTGGGCATTTAGCCAAACAAGCGAAGCAGGCAGTAAGGTACCGTGAAATAGGAGAAGAGTTACGAAAACTAGAAGGACAATTATTATATATAAAATGGAAAGAGGCTGAGAGTATAAGGGTATCGGCTGAGTTAGAAAAAGAAAAATCACAATTAAGAGCGTCAGAGGTAGAAACTGAGGCAAAAAAGTTTCTTAATGAAAGAGAAGTATTAGAAGACACACTCCCGCAACTTCGTGAGGATAACTCTAACTTCGCTAAAAAACTTCAAGACTTGTTAGTTCAAAGAGAGTTTTTGGTTAATAGTGAGAAGCAAATTCTACAAGATATTAGTAAACTACAGGCTGATATAGATCAGCTGGAATTTGACATAATAAGAGAAACCTCTTTGAATCAAGATGCTGTTGAGACTTTAAAGAGATTAGAAATAGAAAAGGCCGAGTTGGCTCTGGTGGGAGAGAACTATTCTTCAAGGTTGGAAGCAGCAATAGAGGATTCCAGGGTATCCGCTTTGGATCTACAGGGGTTAGAGCTTCGGCTTTCAAATCAAACAGAGGACAATGCTAGATTGATGGCTCAGCATCAATCTGCAGAAGGTCTTTATGAAGAACTAAAGGCTACATTAGTAAGAATAATTTCAGAAGAAAAAAAGGCAAATATTGAGTTGGAAGCCTCAAGAATTATTGTGGCATCTGAAAGTTTGAAAGCTACTGAAGCTAAAGATAAGTTTCGTGATGCAAAAATCGAATTCGAACTGGCAGATAGTCAGTTAGAAAAAATTAATCTTTCACGAAATGATGTTCAGTCTAAGGAGGCCAAAGCTAGAGCTATTTCATCTGAGGCTGAGGGAATAGAAACGGCATTGCGGGCAGAATCAGGAGCTGTTTCTAGATTATTAGATAGAGAGACCTCCGAAATTAAACAAATTATCGATAGAATAAAGGTGAAGCCTGGGTATGAGTTGGCTCTTGGGGCAGCTTTCCAGGATGATTTAAAAAATCCTGAAATTGAAAAAGATGTCGGAACGGGTTGGATTAATTTGAAGCCTGACTATCCAGCTCAGAACCTTCCAGGTGATGTTGAGCCTCTCTCATCTTTTGTCTCTGGCCCAGAGCTCTTGTCTCGAAGAATAACACAAATAGGTGTTGTAAGTAATAAGCTTGGTGCAAAGCTTCAAAGCCAGCTAATGCCTGGGCAAAGGTTAGTTTCCAAGGAAGGCGCATGCTGGCGTTGGGATGGCTTTAAAGTAGAGGCTGTAGATGCGTCGACATCATCAGCTTTGCGATTGCAACAGCTCAATAGGCTTGAAGAGTTAAAACAAGAATTAGAACAAGCAATTTCAAAATCCTTAGGGTCTAGGCAAGCCCATACTAGCCTTCAAGCAGAACTTTTAGAACTCACCAATTTTGATCAAGAGACCCGACTAACTCGGCAAAATGCTGATAAAATTATGACAGAATTAAATCGTGTAATGAGTAGTGCTGAGAGTGAGAAAAGCATAGCTGAGGGTAAGGTTGAAAATTTATTGTTAACAGTAGCTAGATACAAGAACGACTCTGATAATATTCAAAAAAGATTATTAGAGGCAGAAAAGGCTATTAACAATTTAGGGGATCTAAAGTTTGCGCGAAATGAACTAGAAAAGCTTAAGGAAGAAGTTATCGTTTCAAGAACAACAATGATTTCAAAAAGAGGTGTTGCGGAATCTATTAGAACAGAAAACGAGATTAGAGTGCAAAGGTTAAAAGAAATTGACGAACATTTTCTTGTGTGGGTTTCTCGTCGTGAATTTGCTGAAGATCGTATTAAGGAATTGAAGTCTAGGCGAGTTATACTTGAAGAGAAATTAAAAGTATCGGAAAAAAAGCCTAATGAACTAGTCCTTGAACAAGATCAGTTACAAGAGAAAATACATTCTAGTGAAGTTTTTGCTCATGATGTAGCAGAGCAACTTAAGACTGCTGAAGGATTACTGCGTCAGGCATTAGAGAGTGAGAGAACTTCTGAAAGAGTAGCTTCGGAAGCTCGTGAGGATCGAGCACGAAATGAAGTCTTGTTAGAATCTGCGTTAAGTAATGTCGTAGTTTGTTTGAAAAAAATTAAAGATGAATATGATACGAGTCCAGAATTACTAAGGTCAGATTTACAACTGGATTCTGAAAATACAACAGAATCTTGGAAGTTAGAAGAGAAAGTTGACCGGCTTAAGCGGCAACGAGATAACTTAGGCGCGGTAAATCTACGTGCAGAAGAAGACGCAAAAGAAGTTCAAGAACAGTACGACTTTATTAAAGGTGAGAAAGATGAACTTACAGAGGCAATAAAAAAATTAAGGTCGGGAATCGCGTCTCTAAATAAAGAAGGTAGAGAACGAATTTTAACTGCATTCGAACAAGTTAATGAGAATTTCAGTAACCTTTTTAAGCATTTATTTAATGGTGGTGATGGAAAACTTGTGATGGTTGAGAGTGATGACCCCTTAGATGCAGGACTTGAAATCATGTGTCAGCCTCCAGGAAAAAAGCTTTCTACACTATCACTTCTATCAGGTGGAGAGCAAACACTTACTGCCTTGGCGCTAATATTTGCTGTTTTTCTTGCTAACCCAGCACCGTTATGTGTGCTAGATGAGGTCGATGCGCCGCTTGATGACGCAAATGTAACTCGGTTTTGTGATTTGCTAGACGAAATGAACCGTCGTACTAATACACGTTTCTTAATTATCACCCATCATGCTGTTACTATGTCCCGGATGGATCGTTTGTTTGGAGTAACTATGGGAGAGTTAGGGGTGAGCCAATTAGTTTCTGTTGATTTAAAAAGAGCTGAAGCGCTAGTAGCTTAGAATAAGATAAATTTTTATAGATTTTGCAACAAATATTTTGTAGGCCATCCATCTGCTGGAATACCAAGTTCTTTTTGTTTAATTTTCACAGCTTCTCTAGTTTTTTTTCCTAAAATACCGTCAATTTTTCCTACAATATAGCCTTTTTGATGGAGTTTACTTTGAAGCAATAACATTTCACTAGAACTTAACATTGGCTCGGGGGATCCTAAGCGATATCTAGGCTCGTTAGAGAGTAGCGTGGCAAAATAGGAAGCTGTCGTTACGTAGACGAAACTATTATTCCAATTTAAGAGTACTTTGTAGTTTGGATAGATGAGGAATGCTGGGCCTTTTCTTCCCATCGGTAAAATTAATGACACATCCGCACCAGTTTGGAAGGAACCAACTCGTGGCCGCACATTAAGATTCTTCCAATGCTCTATGGGCATTGCTGGGCTTAGGCCTGTTTGAGACCAATCCATACTTTCAGGAACCCTTACTTCCAGTAACCAAGGTTGATTTCGCTTCCAGCCCATAGAGGTTAATTTTTCAGCCATCGAAAATAGCGCATCAATTGGTGAAGAAGTTATATCTACGTCACCATCGCCGTCACCATCAGTACCGTTTTCAAGGAGATCTAGAGGTAACATTTGGAGCATGCCTATTTCACCAGCCCAAGCACCTTTAGTTTTTCTAGGATGAAACTTATTTTGTTTGAATAATTCCAATGCACCGAATACCTGCGGGAGAAAGAGTTCTGGGCGTCTACAGTCATGGCTCAGAGTTAAAAGAGCATTTAAAGTATTGTATTCTCCTTGAAACAACCCAAAATCAGTCTCCAGTGCCCAAAATGCTAATAAAATTTCTTTTGGTACCCCATATTGACGCTTAATTTTACTAAAGGTTTCTTTATATCTCCGCTTATTTATGCCAGCATTTTGAAGCCTGTGAGGCGATATTACGGCATTTGAAAAGTCAATGAAACTTTTTCTAAATATTTTTTGAGATTGGTCTGCTTTTAAGACTGCAGGGTCAATTTGTGCGGAAGAAAAGAAATCGTTTACTAGTTCTACGTTGTATCCCATAGAAACAGATGCTTCCTTTATATCTAAAAGGAAAGATTTGAAAGGACCGCCACATTGTACTTTTCCATGTGCATTACTAGATAAAAATATTGCTCCTAGTAAGAAAATTAAAATGATGTTTGTTAAGAAATTAAATAACCCAATAACATCAGATTTTATTTTCAACATTACATTAACCAGTACATAATAGATCCAAAAGAAACCAAACTAAAGATTATTAACCAAATCTGCCACAGAAATTTGGTACAGTCCGCTATATGATTTGGTGAAAGTATATAATCACCTTCAGGATTTATATATGGGTCAGAACCATCTACTCCATTATAGCTTCTAGGGCCGGCTAATGCTATATTTAACAATGTTGCCATTGCAGTTTCTGGCCAACCTGCATTAGGAGAGCGGTGTAATTTTGCATCTCGCAATACTATGTGTATCTTGTCAAATTTTAAATTTGAAAGGAGAATGATCATTGCTGACAATCTTGCTGGCACCCAATTAACAATATCATCTAATTTTGCAGTTGCCCATCCAAACTCTTCGTACCTATCACTTTTGTGGGCTATCATACTGTCTGCAGTATTTATTACTTTATATGCAAAAAGACCTGGTAAACCCAATAAAATATACCAAAATAAGGGAGCTATAAATCCATCTGACAGATTTTCTGCTGCGCTTTCAACTGTGCTACGAACCACTCCAGATTCATCTAAATTACTAATATCACGACCTACTATTTTTGCGACCATTATTCTTCCCTCAGCGAGACTTAACCTAAGGGCTTCAGCAACCGCTGTCACATGATCTATAAGACTCCTAAAAGCCAATAAGACTGCTACTGAAAGCACCTCTAAAATCCAAAGTTGAGGGATTGAAGCTATTGCATAGCCCAATAAAATAGATACCGCAACTAAGCCACCCAATGTGAGAACACCGTTTCTTAACCTATTCTGACCTCGGTTAAAGTTTGTATCACACCAATTTATTATGTTACCAATTATGACAACAGGATGAGGTGCTCGGTTCCAAATAATTTTTGGTTCACCAAATATAGCATCTAAGAGCATACCAATGGACAGAACTAACAGGGCACTCAATTCAAAACCTTTTGGATTCGTTTCCAGTCAGATTCTCTTTTTGGCAACCCGAAACGAATCCAGTTTNTATTATAATTAAAGGTTCGAGTCAGTATTTTAGCAGAGGCTAGATATTGGGCGAAAGCAGTGGCATCACTAACTGAATATAGTCTGAACAAATTAGTACCTCCAATTAGTTGATGGTTCTTCATAAGTTTATCTAGCCGAGCAGATAAATCAATTAACTTTAATCTAGTTTCCGCAGCCCAATCTAAATCATTAAGTGCTTGAGTGCCAATCGCCAGGGCTGGCCCTGATACTTGCCATGGTCCCAAAGCTTTTTTTATAGGGTCCAATGTTTCTTTTGTCCCCACAGCAAACCCTAACCGAACTCCACCCAGCCCCCAGAATTTCCCGAAGCTCTTTAAAACAATGAATCCAGGTTTTTTTGTGAGAATGGCTAGACTGTTTTCTTGAGTGGGATCGCAGAAGCTCTCATCTATTATGGTTAACTTTCTATGGTTTTTAATAACTTTGTTTTTTAGATGTAGGCGACCATCAGGGTTGTTGGGGTTTACAACTATTTGTACATCCCCATCTTTTGGTATCAGACTAAACCCAGCATTTCTAAAAGAGGCCTCATGCTCAGAGTATGTTGGACCCTCTATAGTGACAGTCCTATAAGCATAAAGAAATGGAATAAGTGCTATTAAAGCAGACGCTCCTGAAGAACATAGAATAGAAGAAGATGTAGGAACATTCCAAAATAGTTTTGCTGCAGAGAGAACATTTCTAAACGTTTCGTCGTCCGGAAGAGCTTCCCACACATTTTTTTTAAATTTTGATAGAGGGTAGGAAATAGGGTTTATTCCGGTTGAGAGGTCAAGCCATTCAGTCTTTTTGCCTCCATAACTAGCCACTGCTGAATCTATTTTCCCACCGTGCTGGTTAAATAAGGTTTTCATGATTTTTTTAATAAAGGTGGGTGGCGAGTTATAAAATGACCTTTTATTTTCTCTGGCCAATTACGATAAGGAACAACACCATTTTCATTTTCAGAATGAAGCTGAGCATAATCTAATATTGCTTTTGCTGATTCTTTAGTGGGTTCAAAATTACCTAGCGTATAAGACATTTTATTTTCCGCTTGGATCGCAATATTACACCCATGTGAACAACCCATTAAGCATGGGTGGGTTTTAGTTATAACTCCTGGGAAACTATCTTTAAGGCTTTCAACTAACGAAGCTAAACGTTCTCCATCTGTCAGGCTCATATCACCTACTGACCAGGTCTCGCGCTTACAAGTCTCACATATTGTTATGTACGTCTTCATTTAATTATTTAACTCACACTTTTGTTGATGATGCGTTTATAGGTTATCCTAATTTCGCTTTATACTTTTAATTTAGTTTAAAAAATTTTCAATAATAAACATTGAGATTTATATTGCAGTAATAGATTTACAGTTTATAGAAGTCTATGACAAAGCCCTAGTGGCCAGAGAGGTTGGCGGTTTGCGTGACTACTCAAATAGAGGTCATAATAGCTGCGTTGTCATGTGCTAATAGTTATTTGCATTTAACTCTCCTGGTAAAGAATGACAGTGATGAGGAAATTAATTTGTAATTATAACACCTACAATATTGGTCTAATAAAGTTTTTTGAATTGATAAGTAAAGCTTTTATAGTGGAGTAATTTTATGAGTAAAATTGGAATAATGGTTTGTGGTCATGGTAGCAGATCAAAAAGTGCTGAACGAGAGTTTGGATTACTTGCAAAAGGCTTAAAAAAACGGTTTCCAGAAATCCCTGTTGAATATGGTTTTTTGGAATACTCTGCTCCTAACATTCATATGGGTCTCGACTCGCTACGAGATCAGAATGTTGAACACATAATTGCTGTGCCTGGAATGCTTTTTGCTGCTACACACGCAAAAAATGATATTCCGTCAGTTTTATTAACTTATCAAGAAAAAAACCCAGGTTTAAAAATAAGTTACGGCAGAGAACTTGGATTACACTCTGAAATGATTGCGGCTTTTGAAGCTAGAATTTTAGAAAGCCTTAATGTTGATCATATTCATGAGGGAGATCTTTATGAAACTATGTTAGTTGTAGTTGGTAGAGGTACTTCAGATACGTATGCTAATGCCGAGGCTGCTAAGTTAACCCGCATTGTAGCAGAAAATTTAGGATTTGGATGGTCCGAAACCGTATATTCTGGCGTTACTTTTCCCTCGGTTGGCCAGGGTTTGGAAATTGCATTGCGATTAGGGTATAAAAAAATAGTTGTAGCACCGTATTTCCTATTCTCTGGAAAACTAATAGATCGGATATATAACTACGTGGACTTGGTGGCGGAGAAAGCCACTGACGTGACTTTTTATAAAGCTCACTATTTGTCTGATCAGGATCATGTAATAAATACGTTCGTAGAAAGGATCGCTGAAACGGAGTCAGGGAATATGGAAGAAAACCATGATCTGATGGCATCTTTTAAAGAACGTTTATCTCTAGGAGAGGTTGATATTCACCACCATCATGCTGAATTTCAACCCTTCACTGACCCTGAAGATGATCAATTCCCGGGTGGCGAAGATCATTGTGATGATCACGGTCACAGTCACAGTCACAGTCACAGTCATGATCACGGTCATGGCCACAGTCATGGGGTTTATAAACATATTGCTCACCCTAATGGCCCAAGGACAATGATTGATCAGGGAGTTTGTGGCTGTTTCATGGGGCAGTTCCCAGATTATGTGGTGGAAGAAGAACGTAAGTTAATTGCTCAACGTAAAGTTAATGGCTGATGAGTTCTGGTTCTCTTAAGATAGATAAGATTGTACCTAAAGAAAAACAATTAATCTATGAGCGAGACCCAAAGAATATATACGCCAAGAGCTTTAAAACTGTACAAAATGAAGGTAAAATTGAAACAGTACCTTTAACTCTAAGACCCTTAATTACACGATTGATTCATTCGTGTGGAATGCCGGATATAAAGGACCGGTTAGTTTACTCTGACAATATTTCAATCAACGCATCAAAGGCCTTAAAAGCTGGAGCGAACATTTTGTGTGACTGTGAGATGGTCTCCTCAGGTATCATTCGTCGGTACCTCCCAGCGAGTAACAAAGTCATTGTTACATTAAATGATCCAGAGGTAATAGAGGGTGCTCAGTTAATTGGAAATACTAGGAGTGCAGCTGCGGTTCAACTTTGGGAACCTTTTATTGAGGGCGCAGTAGTAGCTATAGGAAATGCCCCAACAGCATTATTTCATTTACTAGAATTATTAGACTTAGGATTTCCTAAACCAGCATGTATACTTGGATTCCCAGTTGGTTTTGTGGGTGCTATGGAAAGTAAGTTAGAATTAGAACTTAACCCTAGAGCCTGCGAGTTTATCACCCTAAAGGGGAGAAGAGGAGGTTCCGCCATGGCATCGGCGGCCGTAAATGCTTTAGCTGCGGGTCTGCCAGAGGTAGTAAAATGAAGCCATGGCTGAACATTATTGGAATTGGAGAAGATGGTTTGCTTGGGTTATCTGAGGATGCTCAAAATGTTTTGAATACTTGTGATGTCATAATTGGTGGAGATAGGCATCACAATCTATCAGAGGAAATTACGGCTGTAAGGTTAACATGGCCGTCACCATTTGATGCTTTAATAGAAAAACTTATATCTCTTAAAGAAAAAAAAGTTGTTATCTTAGCTACTGGTGACCCCTTATGGTTTTCGATAGGAGCTAGACTTAACCGTATATTTTCAGCTGATGAGGTTATATTTTACCCACAGTTATCAGCATTTCAATTAGCTGCTGTAAGAATGAAATGGAGTATGGCAGATACTGAAATGCTTACTGCCCACGGTCGGCCAGTCGAACAAATCCTACCATTTTTCCAACCTAATCAAAAGATGATTATATTAACTTCAGGTTCTGAAACACCAAATTTCATAGCAAAGTTATTAAATGACAGGGGGTTTGGTAAGTCAGAAATGACTGTTCTGTCAGACATGGGTAGCATTGAAGAAAAACGTTTTTATGCTCTGGCTTCAGGATGGTCTCATACAGTTCCAAAATTTAATACTCTAGCCATAAATTGTATTGGCAATCCTGGTGCTCAAATTACGGCAAGAGTAGCTGGCTTGGATGATTCACTATATAAACACGATGGCAATATTACAAAAAAAGAAGTTAGGGCAGTGACTATTTCAAAACTTATGCCAATGCGAGGGGCTCTTTTGTGGGATGTAGGCTTGGGTTGTGGTTCTGTGGCAATTGAATGGATGCGAGCCGGCCATGACTGTCGAGCGATTGGAATTGAACCAAAGAAGAAACGAAGAGAACTGGCTATGAAAAATGCACTAACACTTGGAACTCCGAAGCTAAGTATTATAAAAGGTTCGGCTCCTGATGCATTAGATAATCTAGAAAGACCTGATGCTATATTTATTGGAGGTGGGTTTAATCAGAGTACTTTTGATATCTGTTGGAGAGAGCTCAAGCCTTTTGGTCGTATAGTTGTTAATGCGGTCACATTAGAAACAGAGGCCGAATTATTGAAACTAAAGGAAACACAAGGAGGTGAATTATGCAGAATTAGTATTCAAAGGTCAGAGGCTATAGGTAATCGCACTGGTTGGAGACCTTTAATGCAGGTTACTCAATGGAGTAAAATAAAAGATGCTTGGTAAATTGTTTGGCTTAGGGTTGGGTCCAGGGGACCCAGAGTTAGTGACTGTAAAAGCTGTTAGAATTCTCAAATCTGTAAGTGCCGTGGCATTTCCAATTTTGGAAGGTAAGGAGAGTTTCGCTAGGTCAATAGCAGATCAGTATATACCCAAAGAAATAAATCAGATCCCTATTGTTGTTCCGATGACGCAGGATAGGCTTCCAGCACAAAAAGCATATGATAAGGCTGCACAAGAAATCTCAGAAATTTTGGACCGTGGACAGGATGTAGCTTGTCTTTGCGAAGGTGATCCATTTTTTTATGGATCGTTTATGTACATTTTTGCTCGATTATCAAAAATGTATGAAGTAGAAATTATTCCTGGTGTAACTTCAGTGACAGCATGTGCTGCGGCAGCAAAAATGCCCTTATTAGCTAGAAATGAGCATTTGACTGTTATACCAGGCACCTTGGAACCAGAGGACTTGCGAAGCCGTATTTTAAATGCAGATGCGGTAGTCATAATGAAAGTGGGACGTCACTTAGATAAAATTAAAAAGGTTTTAGAGGAAGTAGAGCTATCAAGTGAGGCTGTATATGTAGAGTATGCGTCTTTACCAGCACAGAAAGTTTTAAAACTTAAAAATGCCCCTAAAACTGCGCCCTATTTTTCTATGATACTTGTTGCAAAAGGAGCTGACCCATGGCTTTAGATCCAGTTATTTTGTATATGAATAAGGCCGGATATATTACAGCTGAAAAAATTTCGAAAGAATTTTCGTTTAAATTGCATGGACGAAAAAACAGAGTTGATGTAGCAGAATTTATTTTTGACAACGCTTTAGATCATATAAGAGAGTTATTTTCTTGTGGCACACCAATTATCGGAGTTTGTGCTTCTGGCATATTGATCCGAGCAGTGGCTCCATTGCTTCGTGATAAATCTTTAGAGCCACCAATTATAGCGGTATCCGATGATGGATCTGTTGTTGTCCCTCTTCTAGGTGGTCATCGAGGGGCAAATAGATTGGCTGTAAGGATAGCTAAATTTCTAGGAGCAAAAGCGGCTGTAACAACGGCAGGGGAAGTTTCCTTAGGTATCGCATTAGATGAACCACCCGAAGGATGGTGTCTAGATCCTGAAAGTGATGCAAAAGCTACTATGGCTAAGTTACTTTCTGGTGGTGGTGTGAAAAAAACTGGAACAGAAATAAAAAATGCACACTGGCTAAATGTTTTACCCACTGGAACTGATGTTGAAATCCTATGCACAACAGAAATAAATAAAGATAACTTAAATCCAGATATAATTTTTTATCCTAAAATGTTTTCTCTTGGTGTTGGGTGTTCTAGGGATTGTCCGCCGCAGGAATTAAGACGTCTAGTAGATAGTGCACTTCTTGAAGCTAACGTCAATCATCACGCGATTCATTCTATAAGTACTTTAGATTTGAAAGCTGATGAACCGGCAATTCTTGATTTGGCTAATGATTTGGGGATACCTTTACGGTTGTTTACCTCGGAGGAATTAGAGCAAGAAGCATATCGTTTGGAATCTCCATCAGAAATTGTTTTTAAGGAGGTTGGTTGTCATGGTGTCAGCGAAGGGGCTGCTTTAGCTCAAGTGGGAAATGATGGTTTTTTATCTACAAATAAAAAGAAAACAAAAAATGCAACATGTGCCTTAGCTTCATCAGATGTGCCATTGGTTAGCTTTAGTGGAAGAAGTAGAGGAAGATTATCACTTATTGGGATTGGTCCTGGTCAGGCGGACTGGCGAACACCAGAAGCATCAGTGCTTATTGGGGCGGCGGAAGAGATTATAGGGTATAGTCTTTATTTGGATCTTTTAGGTCCAGTCGCAGCTGGTAAAAAGCGAACAGACTTTTCTCTTGGGGATGAAGAAAAACGGTGCAGATACGCTCTTGAGAGGGCTGGAGAAGGTGCAAATGTAGCACTTATTTGCTCTGGGGATTCGGGGATATACGCTATGGGTGCCCTGGTTTTCGAACTTCTTGACAGGGGTCCTAAAAGTTTTGGAGTAAGTTTAAACGCAAGAAAAGTTGAGGTTATATCTACTCCAGGTGTTTCAGCACTTCAGGCTGCCGCTGCTCGGTCGGGTGCTCCATTAGGTAATGATTTTTGTGCGATATCTCTAAGCGATCTTTTGACCCCTAAGGAAGATATTCTCAAAAGGTTGAACGCTGCCTCTATTGGTGATTTTGTGGTAGCTTTGTATAACCCTGTTTCAATGAGGAGAAAAAAATTATTTGAAGACGCACGAGAAATTTTCCTTAAAAATAGACCTGAGAATACCCCCGTTTTACTCGCGAGTTCTCTGGGACGCCCAAAGGAAACAATAAGGTACACGACTTTACTTGAAGTCAATTCGTCAGAAATAGATATGTTAACAGTTGTAATAGTAGGTTCTTCTAACTCGAAGCTAGTTAAAATGGGGGATGGATTTAAAATGTATACACCAAGGGGGTATTCAAAAAAAATCACTGGTCTTTCAAATGATACTGAATAGAATAAATAAGTTAGTTAGACGGCCTTTAGGAGTTTTTTTGTGAAAGTTTATTTTGTTGGTGCTGGTCCTGGTGACCCTGACCTTTTAACCTTGAAAGGTCAAAGAATAATCTCAAAATGCCCTGTTTGTCTTTATGCAGGTTCTTTAGTTCCCGAGGCAATTATAAATGGAGCTCCCGAAGATGCTCTTGTTATGGATACAGCGGGTATGAATTTAACAGAAACTCATGAACAAATTATAAGTGCTCGAGATCGAGGCGAAGATGTAGCTCGAGTGCACTCTGGTGATCCCTCTTTATATGGAGCAATAGCGGAGCAAATTAGATTATTAAAAAAAGATAATATTGACTATGAAATTATCCCTGGCGTACCAGCGTATACAGCTGTTGCGGCGGCCCTAGGCATCGAACTAACTATCCCTGAGATCTCACAGTCTTTGATACTTACCCGAATGTCGATGAAGTCTACTTCAATGCCAAAAGGTGAGACCCTAAAGAACTTTGCTGCAACTGGTACAACATTAGCTATCCATTTAGGAATTAGATATCTACGAGAAATAGAAAGACAATTAATCCCACATTATGGAGAAGACTGTCCTGTTATAGTAGCTTATCGTGCTAGTTGGCCAGATGCTATTTATCTAAAGGGTACTCTTAGCGATATCCGGATTAAAGTAAAAAAAGAAAAAATCACACGCACAGCATTAATAATGGTTGGACCAGCCATGGCAGATATACGGGATTTTAGGGACTCAGCATTGTATGACCCTCAGATACCACATTTATTAAGGCCCAAAGTTAACTAGTTGTTAATTTTAATGTAAATAGTTTGACACCTATGATTTAATCAATATTCTTACGTGACGTGTGGGGTGCATGGAAATGACAGGGTATTTGCCAGAATATATAATTGATGAGCTTGGAAAAGCTCGGAATAAAAAGTTAGAAAAAAACATTTCTATGAAGGTAAGATTTAACGATAAGTTTTATCCAATAATTAAATTTTCAGATAATAGTTTTTCAATTAAAGCAATGGAAGATATCAAATTACGTGGTCTAGTTGATATATATTCGAATAATTCGCATTCCTACCAGGCGTTAATTGTTGCGCAGCAGGTTAATGGTGACGTAATCGATTTTAGTTTTAAACGTAATACTGTTATAAAATCAGGACCCGCCTTGGACTTTGAAAAAAACGAAAGCCTAATATCTGGACTTTTGAGTAAGTATTAAAATTTTTTTTAAGTATTTAGTGCGACTCTCTTTCATATAAATTATTGTCCAAAGGGTCTTGAAGTTAATGCTTTTAGATGGTTAAGCAAAGTCTCTTAAAAAGGATTGGTAAATTAATAAAATGACGCGAATAGTTTATGTTAATGGTGAGTACGTACGAGAAGAAGAGGCAAAGATATCGATTTTTGATAGGGGCTTTCTATTTGCAGATGGTGTATATGAAGTTACCAGTGTTATAGGTGGTAAGTTAATTGACTTTGAAGGTCATTTTATGCGCTTAACTAGGTCTCTCTCAGAGCTCCAGATGGCCAACCCTATAACCTCAGAGGACCTTTTGAAGGTGCATAGGGTATTGGTTCAAAAGAATAGCGTTTTAGAGGGTTTAGTATATCTACAAGTGACACGAGGCGTGGCTGATAGAGATTTTGCCTTTCCAGATAATATCTCGCCGACGGTTGTCATGTTTACGCAAGAAAAGTCTATGTCAGAAAGTCCACTTGCACAGCGTGGAATGAAAGTTATTTCTATAGATGATCAGCGTTGGGGTAGATGTGATATTAAAACAGTACAACTTTTATATCCGTGTATGGGCAAAATGATGGCTTTAGCTTCTGGAGCTGATGATGCCTGGATGGTGCATGAGGGAAAAGTAACTGAGGGGACATCTAATAATGCTTATATTGTTAAGAATGGCACTATTATAACAAGGGAACTAGGTAATGAAATTTTGGGTGGGATCACACGTTCAGCTATTCTTAGATACGCTAATCTAGCGCATATGAAAGTTGACGAGCGGGCGTTTACAGTTGAAGAGGTGATATCAGCTGATGAAGCTTTTATCACATCGGCCACTTTATTCACGACCCCTGTGGTCGAAATCGATGGACAAAAAATAGGTACTGGAATACCTGGACAAGTTTCGAAACAGCTCAGAAAAATATACATTGAGGAAAGTTTAAAAACAGCAATTTAATTTTATATCTTACTCATTAGAATGTGATTTTTTAAAATTTTCATTTTGTTCTGGTGTAGCTTCAGATTGATGTTTAACTATCCAGTCTTCAAATGGCATACCATAGAATATTTCTCGTGCTGCCATTTTGTCTATTGTTACGCCTTGATCTTCAGCAGCCTCTTGGTACCATCTGCTTAGGCAGTTCCTGCAAAAACCAGTTAAGTTCATCATGTCAATATTTTGCACGTCACTTCTAGTCATCAAATGCTTTCGAAGTGCTCTAAATGCAGCTGCTTCAACCTCAATTTCAGTTTTGTTGTCCAATTTATATCCTTTTCGTAGTTGAGTTTTTAACTACCTTCAAGATTTTCGAAGCCAGGTAATTTGCCCAATAATTTATTAACGTTTCACTCGCTAAAAGGTCATTTCGTAATTCTATCAGAGCATGTAGGTGATTGGAAGGTATACAATGTTGATCCAGAGTGTCGCCGGGGAGGTCACCTGAATATGGTAGATTATCACCAATGCACAATGCCTTATCCTTTCTCAGCTCTACAAGTAAATCGCTAGATAATCTTCTATCTATAGTATGTAGGACGCCAAGTTCCCAAGGTCTTTGATGGCCATTTTTTAATTTTGGTGTAAAGCTATGTATGGATATAATAATTGGATGTTTTCTAGAGTCTATAACGGTCTGAACAGCGTTGTGATATGGATCATAGTATTCATTAACGCGACGCAATTTTTCTATTTCACTGACTTCTCTATTTTCTGGGATGATAGTCCCATCGTATAACTTCATAATCAAAGTTGGATCATTTTTTCCACGATTAGGATCAATTACCAACCTAGAAAAGTTCGATAAAATGGCTGGTCCATTTAGGAGCTTTGATAATGCTTTGGTTAAATTTTTCGCTCCCAAGTCGTAAGCTATATGCCGTTCCATTTCTGATCTGTTAATACCAAGTCCTTTTTTACTCCAAAAGTTAGGAACCACATTGGAGGCATGATCACAGATACAAATTATATTGTTAGGCTTATTTGAGCCTATTAATTCAAATGGTGTATATTTCATATAATTATAGTTTTTAATTTAATTTTAATAGATCAAGTGCTTATCCTGATTGACAGTATATACCATACATAAAATATAGGGTAGTATAGAACAAAATAGGAAAAAGATTATTATGAGGCGTCATAGAAGTGTTAAAGTAGTTGCCACCCTAGGACCTGCTTCATCTGATTACGACACAATTAAAGAGCTCTATATGGCAGGGGCAGATGTTTTCAGATTAAACATGAGTCACGGAAGTCATGGTCAGGTCAAGATATGGCATGAGACAATCAGAATGGTTGAACGTGACGTTCAACGTCCGATTGCAATTCTAGCAGATTTACAAGGCCCCAAGCTGCGTGTTGGTAGTTTTGCAGGTGGAAAAGCGGAACTTAAAGCTAACGATTTATTCAGGTTAGATATGTGTGACAATAAAGGAGACGCTAAAAGGGTACAGTTAGGTCATAAAGAGATTTATTCAGTATTAAAACCTGGATCTTCAATTCTTATAAATGATGGTAAAATAAGGTTAGAGGTCATTGAGGGTGGTGCAAATTACCTCAATTGTAAAGTAGTAGTCGGTGGTACGATTTCAAATAATAAAGGCGTTAATATTCCAGATACTGTACTCCCTTTGAAGGCGTTGTCTTCTAAAGATAAAAGTGACCTTGAGTTTGTTTGCAATCTAGGGGTAGATTGGCTGGCGCTAAGCTTTGTGCAAAGAGCTGAAGATGTAGAAGAGGCAATTAAGTTAATTAAGGGTCGAGCTTCTGTTATGTCTAAAATAGAAAAACCAACAGCTGTTAAAAACTTTGATTCAATCTTAAAGGTCTCAGATGGAATTATGGTGGCTAGGGGAGATCTTGGTGTTGAGTTACCTGTTCAAAATATTCCCCCTATACAAAAACAGCTTATTCGTAAATGTCGTGAGTTTGCAAAACCAGTTATTGTTGCAACACAAATGTTGGAGTCAATGATTGACAGTCCAATTCCTACCCGAGCAGAGGTTTCTGATGTTGCAACAGCAATATATGAGGGCGCAGATGCAGTAATGCTTTCGGCAGAGTCAGCGGCAGGGCATTTCCCTATAGAAGCCGTTACAACTATGGATAGTATTGCAATTGAAGTGGAAAATGATCCTAACCACAGAGTTATTCTAGCGGCACAAAGGGAAGGAAAAAAACAAAGTATCGCGGATGCTATTGTTTCGGCAGCTAGAGAGATCTCTGAAACTACTGAGATTAAGGCAATTTGTTGCTTTAGCCAGTCTGGGACCACTGCCTTACTTGTAGCCAGAGAAAGACCACATGTTCCGATAATAGCTATGACGTCGTTGATTAATACTGCTCGACGTTTGTGTTTAACTTGGGGAGCGCATTCTGTTATGACGGAGGAATTAGATAGATTTAAGATGGCCGTAGTTAATGCTTCAAGAGCCGCAATAAAATATAAATTTGCTGAGAAAAAAGACTATATTGTTGTTACAGCAGGAGTACCTTTTAATGTTCCAGGGTCGACAAATATTTTAAGAGTAGCACCATGTGATGAGCAGTTGATTTCCTCAAGTGAGCCTGAGTAGTTACTTCTTTTGACTTTTTAAAACCTAACACCGTAATAAACATCGATGAGGGCTTGCAAAGAGGTGCTATCTTGCTTAATAAGCGGGTCTTAGTGATCTGTCCGGCTTAAATTGGCATGCCGAGGCAAATCGAAAGCACTCAAACCTAGGAGATGGAAATGCCTAAGATGAAGACGAAGTCTGGCGCTAAAAAGCGCTTCTCCATGACAGCTTCCGGTAGAGTTAAAGCCGGACAGGCTGGAAAGCGACATGGTATGATAAAGCGTAGCAGGAAATTTATCCGAAATGCTCGTGGTACGACTCTTCTCTGCCCAGCAGATGAAAAAATCGTAAAAAAATATATGCCATACGCGCGTTGAAGGAGATTTATTAAATGTCACGAGTTACATCAGGAAAAGTTACCCACGCCCGCCATAAAAAAGTAATTAAAGCAGCAAAAGGCTATTATGGACGAAGAAAAAATGTTTTTAAGACTGCTACCCAGGCCGTAGATAAGGCTAATCAGTACGCCACAAGAGATCGTAAAGTTAGAAAAAGGAACTTTAGAGCTCTTTGGATTCAGAGAATAAATGCTGGTTGTAGAGCTATTGATGAAACACTTACTTACTCTCGTTTTATTAACGGTTTGACTAAAGCGGGTATTGAGGTGGACAGAAAAGTTTTAGCTGATTTAGCGGCTCAGGAGCCAGAAGCATTTGCATCTGTCGTGGAGCAAGCTAAAGCAGCGCTAGCTGCCTAAAATCTAAAAAACTTTAATCTTTCTCTAGAGCTCCAAAGTATAAAAATCTCTGGAGCTGGTAAAGTAATTTTTTCTATTATAGTATTAATATCATTGCCAATATTGGTGGTAGTGATAACTGTAAAAATAAATAAAAATAATATAGTGAAGTTTGAAATGAGTGTAGGCATGGATGATTTAGAAAACCTACGAGCTGGTGTCTTAAAACATATCTCTGAAGTTTGTGATGAAGGTGAATTAGAAAACTTAAGGTTAAGGTTTCTTGGAAAAAAAGGGGAAATAAGTTTAAAAATGCGAGAGTTGGGTTCTATGAGCCCTGAGCAAAAAATGACTTATGGGCCTTTACTTAACTCTCTTAAAGGTGAGATTAATTCAGCGTTAATAGCAAAAAAAACTGCATTTCAAGATACTGCATTAGATGAGCGGTTACGAACTGAATGGCTAGATGTCACTTTGCCTAGTCGAGTGAGGAGTGGGGGTACCATTCACCCTGTTTCGCAAGTTACTGAGGAAGTGACAGAAATTTTTGCAGATATGGGTTTTTTAGTTGCTGAGGGACCTCAAATTGAAAGCGATTGGTACAACTTTGATGCTCTTAATATTCCTAGCCATCACCCTGCGCGAGGGGAGATGGACACATTTTATATGAAACACCAAGGGAATAGTAGCGAACCGCCACATGTTCTACGTACGCATACGAGCCCAGTGCAGATTCGGACTATGCAGTCCTCAGGTGCTCCTATAAAGGTTATTTGTCCTGGACGAGTCTATCGGGCTGATTATGATCAGACACATACACCAATGTTTCATCAGGTCGAAGGTCTAGCGCTTGATAAAGACATTACAATGGCAAATTTGAAGTGGGTTTTAGAAGAGTTTGTAAGAGCATTTTTTGAAGTTGATGAAGTAGAATTACGGTTTCGAGCTTCTCATTTCCCATTTACTGAACCATCAGCGGAAGTAGATATCAGGTGCTCCTGGAGTGGCGGTCAGCTAAAAGTTGGCGAGGGTGATGATTGGTTAGAGATTCTGGGCTCAGGAATGGTTCATCCAAATGTTCTTAAAGCTGGAGGCATAGACCCTGAGAAATGGCAAGGGTTTGCCTTTGGAATGGGCATAGATAGAATAGCAATGCTAAAATACGGGATCCCTGACCTTAGGTCATTTTTTGATTCTGATCTCAGATGGTTGAAACATTATGGATTTGCAGCGCTAGATCAACCGAGTCTCTCTGCTGGTTTGAGTAAATAAATTGAAGAAAATAGTAAATAAATTTTCTTTGAGAGTTAACGTTAAGGAATCTCAAAAATGAAGTTTACCTTTTCCTGGTTAAAAGAGCATTTAGAAACGACAGCTAGTGTTTCTGAAATAGCAGACGCACTGACCGATTTGGGCTTGGAGGTGGAAGATATTTTAGATCCAACTGCAAATCTAGAAAATTTCACTATCGGAAGAATTATAAAAACTGAACAACATCCAAATGCTGATAGATTACGAGTTTGTCTTGTCCAAACAGATGAGGGTGAAAAGCAAATTATTTGTGGTGCTGTTAATGCCAGAACTGGTATAAATGTTGTTGTTGCCAAACCTGGATCATATGTCCCTGGTATTGATTCTACGATTGGAGTTGGAAATATTCGTGGTGTAGAAAGTGCCGGAATGATGTGCTCGGAACGAGAAATGGGCATGAGTGATGAACATGATGGCATAATTGAACTTTCGTCAGGGCAGGTTGGTGAACGGTTTTTAGATTGGCTTAAAGTAAATAGTCCAAATAAAATGGACGCTGTTATTGAAATTGCAATCACACCAAACCGACCAGATGCTTTAGGCATAAGAGGTATAGCTCGAGATTTAGCTGCGAAAGGTATAGGCGTCCTGAAAGCTCAGGATAAAGTTACTATCCCAGGAGAGTTTGAGAGCCAGATAAAAGTATCTATCGATAAAAACACTAAAAAAAATGGTTGTGAAATATTTAGTGGGAGGCTGATTAGAAAAGTAAAAAATGGTCCAAGCCCTGCTTGGCTTCAGGATCGCTTGATTGCCTTGGGGCTTCGCCCAATTTCTATATTAGTGGATATAACCAACTTTTTTACCTTTGACAGTAATCGGCCATTGCATGTTTTTGATGCTGATAAGTTAAGTGGAAATTTGAGAGTACACAACTTAACAGAACCTACTGAATTTATTGGTTTAGATGAAAAAAAACACTGTTTGTCTGAGGGTATGGTTGTAATTTCGGATGACAAAGAAATAGTAAGTATTGCTGGTATCATGGGTGGCTTAAATTCAGGGTGCACGGATACTACACAAAATGTTTTTCTTGAGGCCGCAATCTGGGACAATATTCAAATTGCAAAAACTGGAAGAGCTCTAAAGATTAATTCTGATGCGAGATATAGGAATGAGCGAGGGATTGATCCAGGATTTAATAATAATGCAATTGAATTAGCCTCAAAGATGATAGTTGAGCTTTGTGGTGGGGAGCCTTCGAAAGTCGTTTCTGCTGGTGAATTAGAGAGTGAGGTTCGAAGCTATAAGTTAGATTTAAATAGAGTAAAGACTTTAGTTGGAATGGATGTGCCAGAAGGAGAGCAACTAAGAATTCTTGGTGAGTTAGGTTTTGAAGTAAATCAAGGGAGAGCATATCCTCCAAGTTGGAGGCCTGATATATTAGGTGAAGCGGATTTGGTTGAGGAGATTGTTAGAGTTTCATCTTTACAAAACCTTGTTGGAAAACCTATGGCCAGAACTGAGGTTGGTGTGCCTAAGCCAGTATTAACTTTACTTCAAAAGCGAGAGCGTACCGCTCGGCGAACATTGGCATCCATTGGTTACAATGAATGCGTTTCCTACAGTTTTATAGATAGAGATAGTGCACTCCAGTTTAGTGAGGATGATGATTTAATTCCTTTAGAAAATCCTATTTCAATTGATATGGGCTATATGAGGCAAGATTTATTACCAAACTTATTAAAAGCTGCTCAACGAAATCAAGCCCGAGGGTTTTTAGATTTAAGTTTATTCGAAGTAGGGACTATATTTAGCGGTAAAGAACCAGGTCAGCAGTCTATGATCGCCACAGGCTTATTAATAGGCAACACTTGTCCTAGAGATCCTCATGGGGACCGCAGGGTGGTAGATGTTTTTGATGTAAAGGCGGACATGGAAATAATTTTACAGGCTTTAGGTGCGCCTAAAACAAATAAAATATACCGTGATATTCCTAAAGTTTGGCACCCAGGAAGATCAGGTAGGATATCCCTGGGCCCTAAAAATACACTAGCGATATTCGGTGAAGTTCACCCAAGAATTGTTAAAAGCTTTGAATTGAAAGGTTCAGTTTTGGCTTTTACCATTTTGTTAGAGAATATTCCAAAGAGAAAAGTTAATACAGCCACTAGAGATGCCCTCAATATAAGTGATTTTCAGGCTGTTGATAGAGATTTTTCCTTTATTTTAGATGATAGAGTAGAGGCTTCTTCAGTGGTTGGGGCAGCTGAAAGTATTGATAAGGCTTTAATTGAATGTGTTATGGTTTTTGATGAATTTTCAGGAGTTAAGGCGAGCCAGCAGTTTGGAGAGGGAAAGAAGTCATTAGCAATTTCNGTCCGCTTACAACCGCAGGGTAAAACTTTAACCGACAAAGAAATTGAAGAAATTTCTTCAAGNGTAATTACCGCTGTNCGAGATAAAACTGGTGGAGAGCTTCGAAGCTAGTAAGGTTAATTTTCAATTTTTTCTTGGCCCTTAAGCNTTTTAAATCTGAATTACATGCTNAGTGCAGATTCTGGAGAAATGAACTTTAAATCTAAGGCTTCCGCTACAGCTTTATAGGTTATATTTCCTAAGTGCACATTTAATCCATTTAACAGGTGGTCGTTTTCTTTACAGGCATTTCTCCAGCCTTTATTTGCAAGAGACAGTATGAATGGCATTGTAGCATTTCCAAGTGCTATAGTGGAAGTGCGAGCTACTGCTCCAGGCATATTTGCTACGCAATAATGAATTATCCCATCAACATCGTATATTGGGTCCTCATGAGTGGTAGCCTTAGATGTTTCAAAACAACCACCCTGGTCAATCGCAACATCAACAATAGCAGCACCAGGTTTCATGGAAGAAAGTTGAGACCTTGATACTAACATTGGAGCTGTGGCACCAGGAACTAGGACTGCTCCAATTAATAAGTCAGAAGTTATTAATTGCTCAGCCGTACTGCCAGCATTTGCAAAAATAGTTTTTACATTGCCATGAAATATATCCTCTAGTTGACGCATTCTTGTAATTGACCGTTCTAATACCGTGACATCAGCACCCATGCCAAGCGCAACTTTTGCTGCATTAGTTCCAACAACTCCACCCCCAATTATGGTGACTCTTGCTGGTTCTACCCCAGGCACACCACCTAACAAAATTCCGCGACCTCCATTGGCTTTTTGAAGAGTCCATGCGCCGACTTGAGGAGCTAAACGTCCAGCCACTTCTGACATTGGTGCTAGTAATGGTAATCCGCCTTGATCATCTGTAACTGTCTCATATGCTATGGCCGTACATTTTGACTCTAGTAAATCATGTGTTTGATCAGGGTCTGGTGCCAAATGGAGGTAAGTAAAAAGTAATTGTGATTCCTTAAGCATTTTTCTTTCAATTCTTTGAGGCTCCTTAACCTTAACAATCATCTCAGACTGTGAAAAGATTTCTTCCGCTGACTGGAGAATTTTTGCACCTGCTTCTTCGTAGAGTTGATCTGAGAACCCAGAACCAGCACCAGCATCTTTTTCTATTAAAACTTTATGACCATTTATGATGATTTCTTTAACAGCGTTAGGAGTTAGTCCGACACGATACTCTTGAGGTTTAATTTCTTTGGGGCAGCCTATAAGCATAATTATTTCCTTCATTTGAATATCTGAACCTAAGTTACCATAATGTTAAAAAAATAACCTACAAAAGTTGCCTATTTTTATAATGTATTTTAGAATAAATTAATAAAATTTTCTATATTTATGAAAGGATATTCTAATATGATTAACCTAGACGCAACTGATCTACGAATCTTAAGGATTATTCAGAAACGTGGTCGTATTTCTAACTCCGATTTATCAATGGAGATAAATCTATCTGCCTCTGCTTGCCATCGTAGGGTTTCTCGCTTGGAGTCAAATAAAGTTGTAAAAAACTATGTTGCTCTTTTAGATCCAATAAAGGTTAATTTATCTACTACAGTCTTTGTGGAGATAACACTTAATGGTCAAGCGGATGAGGTGTTAAATAAATTTGAAAAGGAAGTAAAAAAAATTCCTAATGTATTGGAATGTAATCTTATGGCTGGCTCAGCAGATTACCTTCTAAAAGTTGTAGCAACTGATACTAATGATTTTGCACAACTTCATAGAAAATTCCTTGCCAGCTTGCCTGGAGTAGCCCAAATTCAGTCCAGCTTTTCTCTAAAAAATGTATTTAAAGAAACTGGTCTTCCAGTATAATTATAAGAGTTTTAGTTAAAGCGCCCAGAGGCCGTTCCTAAGAGTTTAAATGCTCTAGCTGTCCTTGTATCTGAAAACCGTAGTAACTCACTATCACTTGCTTTTTTACAAAGTTCATTCAGAGAACTATCAAAATGTCGTAAAAAATGATTTACTGTATCTCTAAATATCTCGTCATCACTCAGTTTCTTAGATATCAAGAATACAGTTTCGTCATTTTCAATTACCCAAAGTGATTGGACAGTTGGCCCCCGATGGCCTTTAGAAAAGTTTCTCCAAACGATAGGTTGTGAGGGTTCAACAATCAGGTCATCCATGTAAATACCATCCTGACTCAAAAGTGTCTGAACATCTTGACTTGCTCTTAGTAGGTCCCCATTTTCAGAATCAGCTAAGGCTATTCGAAGCTTTCTAAACCCTTCACTATCCGCCTCGTCTTTTGGAAAATTCAATGCTCCTATTAGATCTTTAACAGAGATAGGCATTTGGTCTTTACTGTTTGACTTATCATTCAAATCACTACTTCTACCTATTTTAGAGTTTAAGGCTAGATGTGGGTAAATCTTATTTTCTAAATCAGAGAGTCTAGAATGGAATTCAGACTGACTTGTAATAATATTTTTTACCTGATGGGTAGCATTCATATCGATTGAAGGTTTTCCAAGAGTGCTTAGGCTCTCTAAGTTTGTCAATTTTTTTTGTAAATAACTCTGAGCCTCGTATAGTTTAGTGGTATCCTTTTCAAAAGAAAATTTTATTACGATAAAAAATAAAATGGAGAATAGAAAGTGTATGACAATTAAATAAAAATTTAGATTTTGACTAGAGTTAGATAACAGACCGTAAGAGATCAATGGAATAAGAATGACAGCCCACAATATAACAAATAACTTTGCATATGGTACTCTCACTTTGACAGTCTCTGATATGGGTTTGTCATTAGAAAACATTTTACCCTTAAACTGAGGCTGCTTCGTCATTTTTTGTACCCTAACTATACTTCACATCTAGTATTTCGTAATCCCGTGTTCCACCTGGAGTTTTTACTTCAACACTGTCTCCGATTTCTTTACCAATTAGTGCTCGTGCCAGAGGAGACNGAATNTTAAGTAAACCGTTTTCAATATTAGCTTCAGTTTTNCCAACAATTTGAAAGGCTGTTTCTTTTTCAGTCTCTTCATCCAGTAAAGTCACTGTGGCACCAAATTTAATTGAACCAGATAAGGTCGACGGATTAATTACTTCTGCCAAGCCAAGAGACGATTCAAGCTCTTTAATACGACCCTCGATAAAACTTTGTTTTTCCCTAGCAGAGTGATATTCAGCATTTTCAGATAGGTCACCGTGCTCTCGTGCTTCAGCAATTGCTTTTATTATAGCAGGTCGCTCCACACTTTTTAATAATCTTAGCTCCGTATCCAAAGCTTTGTGACCTTTGGGTGTCATAGGGATTTTTTCCATTGCTTAAACCACTTTGCTAGTTTTAACTTATTTTAGAGTTATTGAGTTATGTCTTTTGTATTATTCGTAGGCTTTGGCGGAATTGGGTCACCTTCTATTCCACAGCACACTACACTTAATAAGATTAGTAAATTAAATAATTTCTTCATTTAGAATTTTTTTCCACCTTAAAACTTGTTTAATTACCTGTTCAGGAGCTGTACCACCTAAGCTAGACCTACTTGAGACTGAATTTTGAACACTTAGAACATTAAAAACGCTTTTAGTAATTCGAGGTTCAATATTTTGCATGTCTTCTAACGCTAAAGAGGATAGGCTACATTTCTTTAGCTCGCAAATCTTTACTATTTCTCCTGTTATATGATGAGCCTCCCGAAACGGTAAGTTTAATTCCCTAACTAACCAATCTGCTAAGTCTGTGGCAGTCGAAAAACCACTTGATGCTGCTTCTTCAAGAGCCTCCCTATTTACTTGCATAGTTTGAATTATTTTTACCATGACATTTAATGAAATTGACAGATTGTCTGATGCATCAAAAATCTGCTCTTTGTCCTCTTGCATATCCTTATTGAAAGCTAAAGGTAACCCTTTCATTACCATCATTAATGCAACATTGGAACCAAAGATCCTTCCAACTTTTGCTCTAATAAGTTCTGCCGAGTCAGGGTTTTTCTTTTGGGGCATAATGGAGGAGCCTGTTGAAAATTCATCTGACAAAGATACAAAGCCAAACTGTGCAGAAGACCAAATGATAATTTCCTCACAAAATCTAGATAGGTGCATTGCACAGATCGACGCTGTACTTAAAAATTCCAAGGCAAAATCTCTATCTGATACAGAATCTAATGAATTTGCTGTGGGTCGATCAAATCCAAGACTGTCGGATGTATGCTGGCGATCAATTGGAAAAGAGGTTCCAGCAAGAGCTGCTGCACCAAGTGGACTTTCATTCAAGCGAATTCTTGCATCATAAAATCTTAGATAGTCTCTTTCAAACATTTCGACATATGCCATCATGTGATGACCCCACGTGACTGGTTGAGCCGTTTGAAGGTGAGTAAAGCCAGGCATCACCCAGTCAGCTCGACTTTCTGCGTTGATAATTAGTTGTCGTTGCAATAACCTTATTGTTTTCATCAGTTCATCTATTTGCTCACGAACCCATAATTTTGTATCTGTTGTTACCTGATCATTTCTTGATCTAGCTGTATGCAATCTGCCGGCAGCATCACCGATTAACTCTTTTAGGCGAGCTTCTATATTCATATGAATATCTTCTAACTTAACCGAAAATTTAAAGTCTCCTGATTCAATTTCAAGTTGGATTTTCTTAAGACCCGCTATTATTATATCTGCGTCACTCTTAGAAATTATACCCGTTTCTCTCAACATGGAAGCGTGTGAAATTGAACCTCGAATATCTTGAATGGAAAGCCTTTGATCAAACCCAATAGAAGCATTTAGTGATTCCATCAAAGTGTCTTGGCCTGAGGCAAAACGTCCGCCCCACATTGTGTTTGATTCTGATTTCGCCATAAGCTCTTTCTAGAGGTAATTAAAATGAACAAAGTTAGATTAATCTTATTATATACTTGCATTGTGTTCAGTGCAAATACCGTTAATGCAAGTGTTAGTAATTTGCTAGCGTTAACAAATAACGATTTAGGTAAAATTAAATTTCACACTGAACCAAAACCCCTAAATTTTGCTACTTTCGAGAATATTACGGGCGAGAAAGTAACAATTTCTGATTTCAAAGGAAAATTTATTTTATTAAATTTCTGGGCTCTTTGGTGTGCACCTTGCGTTGAAGAAATGCCTGCCCTTGATAACTTGAAGATGCTTTTAAACGATAAGAGTTTTGATGTAATAGCAGTTGCCACTGGACGAAATGATAAGAGCAAAGTTAATAATTTTTTTGAAACAAATAATTTAACATTTTTAAGTCAATTTTTTGACTCCAAAAGCATATTTTCGAGGAAACTTAATATTGCGGTTTTGCCAACAACTTTAATGATTGATTTTAAAGGTAGAGAGGTTGGTAGAGTAGAGGGAACTTTAGTTTGGGATAGCATGGAATCCCAAAAGTTATTTAAGGAATGGATTAAGATACAATAAAATTTACTGTATACTTTTTAAAAGAGGCATAAATGTGGACATGTCTGGCCCATATTCTTTGCCTGTCAAAGCTTTGCGAAGGGGCAGATAAAGGTTTTTTCCTGAGCGGCCAGTCTTATTTCGTACTTCCTTTGTCCAACTTGACCATGTGTTTTCATCAAATGGTTTTACAGGTAACATTTTAATTGCCAGAGCAACAAACTCTTTATCAGCCTCAGAGATAATTGGGGTTGGACCTTCAGAGCAAATCTTCCACCAAGTTTCTATATCTGATTTACAGTTTATATTTTCTTTTGCAATTGACCAGAAGGTTTTCTGTATCTTCTTCTCTACACCAAAAAGGTCAAGGTCTTTTTTTATATCTTCGTAAGAGAGAGTTTTTAGAAATTTTGCTGTTAAGGGGGTTAGATTTTTAATATCGAACTTTGTTGGAGAAGAACCAAATTTTGTTAAATCAAAGTCATGAATTAGGTCTGAGATGGAGGTCTGCAGATCAGTTGTATTTGATGTCCCTATTTTTGATAGATGGCTTAGGATTGCCATTGGTTCAATCCCGGCCAATTTTAAATCTTTAAGAGCTAGTGTCCCTAACCTCTTCGATAGAGCTTCGCCACCTGGACCTGTAAGCAGGGAGTGATGCGAAAAACTTGGCGCCACTTTTCCTAAGGCCTCCATTATTTGGATTTGAGTAGCTGTATTTGTAACGTGATCAGCTCCCCGAACTACGTGAGTTATTTTCATATCAATATCATCCACTACAGAAGCCAATGTATAAAGAAATTGCCCATCTTTTCGAATTAATACTGGATCAGAAACACTTTTTGTATCGATAGAAATTAAACTTAAAATCCCATCCTGCCATTCAGTTCGGGAAAGGTTTAAAAGAAAACGCCAATAACCAGTTTGCGATCCTTCCCTAGTTTTTAATTCCTCAGTCGTAATTTTTAATGCAGATCGATCATATACTGGTGGAAGACCCATGCTTAACTGCTTTTTCCTTTTTAGTTCTAGCTCTACAGATGTTTCAAAAGCTTGATATAGTTTATCTTGTTTTTTAAGGTCTAATGCCGCCTCATTATATCTATCTATTCGAGACGATTGGGTCTCTACTCTGTCCCATTCCAGACCCAACCATTCAAGATCCCTTTTAATTTGATCAACATATATTGGTTTTGAGCGTACAGGATCAGTGTCATCTAACCTTAAAATAAATTCGCCATTGTCTTTTTTTGCCACTAAGTAATTAATTAGTGCTGTTCTTAAATTTCCAACGTGTAAGAAGCCGGTAGGCGACGGTGCAAAACGAGTAATTGTCATTCTATAATCCTATATTTCGATACTCAAAAACATATCAGATAAACTTTGTCTATATAATCTTTAAAGCTTTGATAATTTATGAATAATAATTATTACTTTATTAAGATCTATCTCGCCACTGGTTAACAATTGGGTATCGTCTATCTAACCAGAAAGATCGTCCGGTTAGGGTAATTCCAGGTGCAGCTTGAAAACGTTTGTATTCACTTAGATAGATAAGGTTTTCGATTTTTTCTACTAACTTCTTATCATAACCTTGCTCAACACAACTTTGTATAGAGAGATCACGATCTATGAGGTTTTCGAGTATCGCATCCAAGATTTCATATGGAGGGAGACTGTCTTCATCTTTCTGGTTATCACGAAGTTCAGCAGTTGGAGCTTTCTCTATAATATTATTAGGGATTAGCACTTTTGCTGGAGCTTGCATCCACGACCTATAATTTGAATTGCGCCATTTACATGTTTCAAAGACTCTAGTTTTATAAAGATCTTTGATTGGATTAAATCCTCCTGCCATGTCACCGTAAATAGTTGAATAACCAACCGCAACTTCTGACTTGTTGCCAGTCGTAAGTAAAAGTTCTCCAAATTTATTACTTAACGCCATAAGAAAAATACCTCGGAGCCTTGATTGAATGTTTTCTTCTGATGTATCTTGCTTTGCTCCATTAAAAAGTGGTTTTAAGTCGTTTAATATCTTTTTATATGCCTCAGAAATTGATATCTCATCTAATCTAGTACCTAGGTTTTGAGATACTACTTTTGCGTCTTTTAGTGAGGTATTGGATGTAAACTCTGACGGTAACATTACACATCTGACATTTTTAGATCCTAAAGCATCTGCTGCAATTGTTGCGACTAATGCTGAGTCAATTCCACCGGACATTCCAAGAACAACTTTTCCAAAGCCACTTTTTCTTGAATAATCCTGAAGACCTTTCACCATCGCTTGGTAATCTTTTTCTAACTCTGATGGTTGAGAAGCTAGCCGACTTTGTGTAGCAACCCACTTATTTTCTTGAAAAATAAAATCTACTGACTGATGGCACTCCTCAAAAAAGGGTAACTGAACAGCAAGTTTTCCTCCAGGATTTAGAACAAAAGAACCACCGTCAAAGACCTGATCATCTTGTCCACCAACAGTATTTAGATAAATAAGTGGCAAACCGGTCTCGATGACCCTTGATACCATTGTGTTAACTCTTAGGTCATGTTTGGTTCTAGAATATGGTGAACCGTTTGGAACTAAAAGTAGTTCTGCCCCTGTTTCAACTAGTGTTTCAGAAATTTCTGGATGCCAGGCATCTTCGCATATTGGTGAACCTATTCTTATATTACCTACTGAATAAGGTTGCGTTTCTATGCCTGGGCTAAATAACCGCTTCTCATCAAATACGCTATTATTAGGAAGAATTTGCTTAAAGATTGATAATTTTATCTTTCCATTTTCTAAAATAGAATACGCGTTATAAAGGTTTGTGCCCCTTAACACTGGGTGACCGATGGCTATGGGGGGGCCGTCAGAACAACGCTGGGCTAGGTTAATTATTGTCTGCTCTGCCTCTTTTACAAAAGCTTTCTTTAAGACTAGATCCTGAGTTTGATAACCCGTAATGAACATTTCGGGTAAAGCTACAAGATTTGCTTTTTCAGCTTTACCAATTTTCCAGGAGGTCACCGCCTTAGAAAAATTCTCTTTAAAATTCCCGAGAGTAGGGTTTAACTGTGAAATTGTTAATCTAAATCTATCTGTCATAAAGTATCATAACCATTAAACTTTTTTAGCCCTATTCTTTTTGATGCTAATACTGCGAGCAATCGCTTGTCAGTTGTGGACAGTTAACGTAAGTTGCAATCAAGAATTACTATATAATCGGAAACACATTGTATCAACTTTTAAAACTCTTGTTCATCATTTTTCTAACTACAGTAAACTTAGCAAATGCTGAAGACACAATCATAAAAAAATATCCTGATGGCTCTATTTACACAGGGCAGTTAAAAAAAGGATTACATCATGGGTTAGGAGTTTATTCTTTGCCAAATGGATATGAATATAATGGTGAGTGGGTCGAAGGTAAGATTCAAGGAAAAGGAATAGCTAGCTTACTTGATGGCTCCATATACAAGGGAGAATTCTCTTTGGGAAAACCTTCAGGAATTGGCAAAATGGTTTTTCTGGATAAAAAAATATATGAAGGTGAATGGAAAGATGGATCACCTGATGGCGAAGGCTCCTTAATTTTAACTGACGGTACAATCTATAAGGGTAATTTTAAAAATTCAAAGTATCATGGATATGGTAAATTAACTACAAAAGATGGATATATTTACCTTGGCAGCTGGTTAAAAGGAAAACAGAACGGGAAGGGTTTTATAACCTACGCTGATGGCTCAAAATATGATGGGAACATGGTAGACGGCTACTGTCATGGCGATGGAAAACTAACATTTCCAAAAAACTCAACAATTTTAACTTATCAAGGAGTTTGGAAAAAGGGAGAATGGAACGGCTTAGGCACACTCCTCCATTCAAGTGGAAGTAAGTATTATGGGGAGTTCAAACGTGGACAAAGGCACGGAAAGGGCCAGATGACTTATAGTACGGGTGATGTCTATAATGGCTTTTTTAAAAGTGATAAAAAGAATGGGCAAGGTATTCTCAGCAAGGTAGATGGTTTTGTATATCAAGGAAACTGGGTAGATAATATTATGAGTGGTTACGGCAAGGTAGCTTATCCAGATGGTTCATTATACGAAGGTCAGCTGGACAGGGATTTCCTTCATGGCAAAGGAAAAATGACCTATGCAGATGGGTCAACCTATGAGGGTGATTGGAGTGATGGGGCTGCTACAGGAAATGGTAAAGTTATGTTCAAAGATGGTACAAGCTTTGTGGGTGGCTTCAAGGATGGTGGCTATCACGGGCAAGGTGAATTAGTTGATGCCTCTGGTTACCGGTATAAAGGGGGATGGCTTTCAGGGAAAAGACATGGCCGAGGAACTTCTTTTTATGCTAATGGATCAACTTATAAAGGTGAGTTCCAATCTGGGCAACGTAATGGCTTTGGTATTTTAAATGAAAGTTCTGGTTATTCCTATCGGGGTGACTGGTTGAATGGCCAGCGGAATGGTCAAGGAGTTGAGGAGTACGTTTCAGGAGCTATATACATCGGACAGTTTAAAGTTGGAAAACGATCTGGCAGTGGATCCATGAGGTATACTAATAATGAGGTTGCAATCGGATCTTGGATTGACGGGAAGCTCATTAGCGCAAAGAAAAGACTTATACCTGTTAACAATTGATCTTATAATTTGATTAAATACTAAGAATAACTAAAATATTTACTTTTCTTTTCCATTATAAGCTTTATAATTTTATTATGTTATGGTTTTTAAGTTACTCAATTTATAAATGTGACGAGACAGAGCTCCTGCTGAGCACCCTCTGAGCGTGCCTTTGGGCGCGACCGCTCAGAGGTGTATAGCGTCAGAACAAGAATAAAGCATGCGGGAGAAAAGACATGAACAAACAAACGGACATTTTAATTTTTGACACAACGTTACGTGATGGAGAGCAATCTCCAGGGGCAACAATGAGTCATGTCGAAAAACTAGAGATAGCAGATTTATTGGATGAGATGGGGGTTGATATAATAGAAGCAGGGTTTCCAATTGCTTCTGACGGGGATTTTGAAGCGGTACGGGCGATTGCTTGCAAAACGAAAGTAGCATCTATCTGTGGCCTTGCTCGTGCGAATTTTAGTGATATCGATAGATGCTGGGAGGCTGTGCGCTTAGCACGTCGACCCCGTATTCACACATTTATTGGTACATCGCCACTCCATAGAGCCATTCCAAACCTTACAATGGATGAAATGGCTGAAAAGATAAACCAAACTGTGACCTATGCTAGAAATCTATGTGATGACGTTCAGTGGTCTCCTATGGATGCCACCCGTACTGAACAGGATTATTTGTGTCGTGTGATAGAAATTGCTATAAAGGCAGGTGCTACTACGATAAATATTCCAGACACAGTGGGTTATACAGCTCCTAAAGAAAGTTCGAATTTAATTGCTATGCTTATAGATAAAGTGCCAGGGGCTGACAGTATTATATTCGCAACGCACTGCCATAATGATCTAGGCATGGCAACTGCAAACTCGCTGGCCGCAGTTGAGGCAGGGGCCCGACAAATTGAATGCACTATAAATGGATTAGGCGAGCGAGCTGGAAATACTGCTTTAGAAGAAGTAGTTATGGCTACTAAAGTACGAAGTGATATTCTCCCGTACCGGACTAGAATAGATTCTACAAAGTTGATGAATCTTTCTAGACGAGTGGCGACGATATCTGGCTTTCCTGTTCAGTTTAATAAAGCAATTGTTGGAAAAAATGCTTTTGCACATGAAAGTGGAATACATCAAGATGGTATGTTAAAAAATTCTAAAACGTTTGAGATAATGAGGCCCGCTGATGTTGGTCTTTCTGATACTAATCTGGTTTTAGGAAAGCACTCAGGAAGAGCTGCACTTAGATCTAAGCTAACTGATCTTGGATATGAGATTGGAGACAACAAACTTAAGGATATATTTGTTCGTTTCAAGGCGTTAGCTGACCGTAAGAAAGAAATTTTTGATGACGATTTAATTGCTTTGATGATTGACCAGTCCTCATCGGAGGAGTCTGATAGAATCCATGTTAAAAGTTTGAAAGTTGTTTGTGGAACAGGAGGGCCCAGTACATCAGAGTTAACATTAATTGTCGACGGTAAGGAAAAAGCAGTAAAAGCAATTGGAGACGGGCCTGTAGATGCAGCTTTTAACGCCGTAAATTCTATTATTTTGCATACTGCTCGGCTCCAGCTTTATCAAGTGCACGCCGTAACAGAAGGTACGGATGCACAGGCGATTGTTTCTGTTAAAATGGAAGAAAATGGGAAAATTTCAACTGGAGAATCTGCAGATACAGATACAGTGGTCGCTTCAACAAAAGCTTATGTAAATGCCCTAAATAGACTTTTAATTAGACGACAAAAGGTTGGGTTAGATATAGCTGATATATCGTACAAGGATGCTTCCTAAATTGACTACTTTTTACATTAACATTAAATTAGATTATATCTTTAACTAAGATTTGATTTATTTTCTCTTACTTAACTTTTCTGCAATACCCTTTAATTTCATTTGAAAGTTTAATAGATGGCAATTGGTTCCTTTTTTAATATTTTTTCGGTAGATATGGCTATCGATCTTGGTACTGCAAATACACTTGTGTACGTAAAAGGGAAGGGTGTCGTGCTAGATGAACCATCTGTTGTGGCATATCACATAAGAAACGGTACAAAAGAAATCCTGGCGGTTGGAGATGCCGCAAAGTTGATGCTAGGACGAACACCAGGTAGCATTGAGGCTATTAGACCTCTTAAAGATGGAGTTATTGCTGACTTTGACTCTGCAGAAGCAATGATAAAGCATTTTATTCGTAAAGTTCATAAACACTCCACTTTTACTAAACCAAAGATAATCGTGTGCGTGCCTCAAGGAGCAACTCCAGTTGAAAAGAGGGCTATCAGGCAATCTGTTTTGGGGGCAGGAGCTCGAAAAGCGGGACTTATTTCTGAACCAATAGCTGCAGCTATTGGTGCTGGTATGCCTATTATTGATCCAACAGGATCTATGGTTGTTGATATTGGTGGAGGTACGACCGAAGTTGCTGTTCTTTCATTGGGTGATATCGTTTATGCCAACTCAGTTAGAGTCGGTGGGGATCGTATGGACGAAGCTTTAATGTCGTATCTCAGGCGCTATAAAAATATGCTGATTGGAGTAGCTACAGCTGAAAAGATTAAAGAATCGATAGGTTCAGCCCGAAAGCCTAATGATAATAGAGGGGCTGCTATGCAGGTACGTGGAAGAGATTTACTAACGGGTGTACCTAAAGAAATAGAAATAAACCAAGCGCAAGTTGCGGAAGCATTAGCAGAGCCAGTTCAACAAATCTGTGATGCTGTTATGCTGGCACTAGAAGCTACTCCACCAGACCTTTCAGCCGATATTGTTGATCGAGGAATTATGCTCACAGGAGGTGGAGCACTTCTTGGGGAGTTAGATTTAGCTTTACGAGAACAAACAGGTTTAGCTGTTACAGTTGCAGATGATAGTAGGAACTGTGTTGCTTTAGGGACAGGGAAAGCACTGGAGTATGAAAAACAGTTAAGACATATAATTGATTATGACAGTTAATATGGTCTACATTAAAAATGATGCTTTGGTAGAAATAAGTATATAGTGAATGAGAAAAAACGAAAAGATGATTATGGCAGAACAATAAGGTCAATTACTATTGCCTTATTAGTATTTTTCTCATTTTTTACCTTTATATTGTGGAAAATTGACAACCCACGTGCTGAACGAGTCCGCATGGCGGCACTTGATAAACTGATACCAAACTTTGAATGGATTTTAGGACCTTTAAGGGGGTTGTCTAGTGTATCAGAAGGTATCGGTTCATACAGCACTCTGGTCAAGGAGAATAGGGAGTTAAGGTTAAAGCTTCAAAAAATGCGAAATTGGAGAGAAGCGGCAATACGTTTGGAAGAAGAAAACTCTCAGTTATTAGATTTAAACAACGTCAGGGTTAATCCCAGTTTAAAATATATCACTGGACTAGTCCTCTCTGATAGTGGCTCATCATTTAGGCGATCGCTACTTTTGAATATTGGTACTTTTGATGGTATTAAGGATGGCTGGGCGGTAGTCGACAGTTCAGGTTTGGTTGGGAGAATATTTGGTGTTGGAGAGAAATTAAGTAGAGTTGTTTTACTAATAGATAGTAGTAGCCGGATACCGATTAAGATTGAACCTTCTGGGAAAAAAGCACTTTTGGTGGGTGATAATTCGCTCAGACCGCCAATTGAAATAGTTGAAAACATGGAAATGGTTCGTTCCGGTGATAGAGTTGTAACTTCTGGAGATGGAAAAGTTCTACCGTCCGATGTACTTGTTGGACATGTTATAAGAGATGCTGATCAAAGATTAAGAGTGAAATTAGTTGCAAACTATGGAAGACTTAAATTCTTAAAAGTTATTAAAACTCACACATTTGACTCTTCTGATGTCCGGGGTGAGGTTATTATAAATATGGGCACAGATTGAATCAAAAGTTTAAGGCAGTAAGAAGAGGATAATGATTAATTTTCAAAATATTCAGTCCTGGGCTTATTACATAAAATATTTGATGATTTGTTTTATTACTCTTTCATTGCAATTACTTCCTATGAAAATTGTACATCAGGAAGTTCTTTGGCCAAATTTAATTTATTTGATAACAGTAGCCTGGCTCATTCGAAAACCAAGTTACCTACCAGTTATTCTAATTTTGTTTGTGCACATAATTTCAGACATATTATTACTAATGCCATTAGGTCTTTGGTCGGCTTTATCTTTACTCGGTTATGAATTTCTAAGGTGGCGTTCTTTATCTCAAGGTCGATTAAAACTAGGTCAAGAATTATTACTTGTTAATATCATTTTGATTTTACTAACATTTACACAAATTGGTATAGAATTTATTTTTAAGATTAAAAGCCCACCCATAGGGATGATTTTATTGCAGCTTACATTTTCTTTGCTAATATACCCAATAGTAATTTTTGTGTTACATAGCATACTAAGGGTTCGACATTTTGAGAGGTCAGAGACGGTAACTCGTGGGAAATCTATGGAAAATATTTAATGGCAACTTCTGAAATAGACACAGAAAAAAATAAGGGCCGTCATGATAGAAGAATTTTTATTCTTGGTGGGGCAATGGCTGTTTTTTCAAGTACTTTGGCGTATAGGATGCATTTCCTTCAAGTGAGTGAGTCTAGTAAATTTAGACTACTGGCAGAAGAAAATCGTATAAATGTTAGATTACTTCCCCCTTCTAGAGGAGAAATATTTGATCGAAATGGTATTTTGTTAGCGGGGAACAAACAAAATTTTAAAGTCATATTGGTCAGAGACGAAGTCAAAAACCTTGATCAAGTATTATTAAACTTGGAAAAGATTTTGAAATTCTCAAAGTCTTTTAAAGATCAATTAAAATCAGAGATTTTAAAACGAAGCCCACTTATTCCTATTACCGTTTCTGATAATTTAAGCTGGGAACAGTTAAGTAATGTTGCAGTAAATTCACCAATCCTACCGGGTGTGAGTCCAGAAGTAGGTTTAAGCCGTTTTTACCCCAGATCAACTGACTATTCTCATATTATTGGTTATGTTGGGGCAGTAGGTGAAAAAGATATAATTAAAATGGATAGAGATTATAGAGAGGGAAAAATTTCAAAAAAAGATCCATTACTAGAAATCCCGAAGTTTCAGGTGGGGAAAACGGGTGTCGAAAACAAACTCGATAGGCAATTGCGGGGAAAAGCGGGAAATAAAAAAATTGAAGTTAATTCAGTTGGTAGAATTATGCGTGAAATTAGTAGGGCAGAGAGTATTAAGGGAGCTAATATTAATTTGACTATCGATACTAGATTACAACATTTTGTTCAGGAGCGATTATCTGGGTTAAGTGCTTCTGCAGTAATTATGAACGTTAATAGTGGAGATCTATTAGCTATCGGATCGACTCCGGCTTTCGATCCAAACAAATTTATAGGAGGTATATCTCATTCTGATTACAACTCTATTTTAGAAAACCCTTATAATCCATTATGGAATAAATCAGTACAAGGTAGTTATCCACCTGGGTCGACTTTTAAAATGATAGTTTCTTTAGCTGCCTTAGAAGCCGGAGTTATTTCCATAAATGATGAAATAAATTGTAAAGGTTTTACTGAAATTTCTGGACGTAAGTTTTATTGCTGGAAGAGTGGTGGCCATGGGAAAGTAAACTTGCATAATAGTTTGAAACAGTCCTGTGATCATTACTACTATGAACTCTCTCAACGCATCGGGATAAGTAAAATTGCTGCAATGGCAAGACGACTAGGCGTTGGGGAGAAATTTGACCTCCCGTTGCCGCTCGTTGAAAGCGGTATAATGCCAAGTAGAGAGTGGAGAAGAAAAGAAAAGGGTCAAGAATGGAAAATAGGAGACACTCTAAATACAGCTATCGGTCAAGGTGATGTACTAACATCACCACTTCAGTTGGCTGTCATTACAGCACGATTGGCAACTAATAGTATTGTTAAGCCTAGATTGATAAAATCTTTTTCTGGACTGTCTTTACCCATAGAGAGTTTTAAACCTCTTAATATTGATCCCGCCGCAATTAGAGAGGTAAGGCGTGGTATGTACTCAGTTGTAAATGATAAAAGAGGGACTGCTTATAGTAGCCGAGTTGAACAGGCTGATAAAGAGTTTGCTGGTAAAACTGGGACATCTCAAGTTACGGAAATCTCTAAATCTGAACGAAAGCGAGGAGTATCAAAAAATGAAGATAAGCCGTGGAAATATAGGGATCATGCATTATTTGTTGGATATGCTCCATTCACGAATCCTAAATACTCAGTGTCAGTAGTTGTAGAGCACGGTGGAAGTGGTTCCACCTCAGCGGCGCCTATTGCACGTGATATAATGCTAGCTGCCCAATATGGTTCATTACCACCATTATCAGCGTATCCTGAAGCTCAACGCTCTCGTATTGCTTCAATGCTTACAAAAATGCAATTAGTAGACCCAGAGAAAACATTAAGATCAGAATACGAATGAGCTACCTTGAACAAAATATTAAGCGAACCCCTTATGGAATTGTAAAGTTTTTACATTTAAACTGGGCAGTACTTATATTAATTTTTGCAATTTCGTCTGTTGGGTTTTTAATGCTTTACTCAGTGGCTGGAGGTTCCTTGGTTCCCTGGGCAGAACCTCAATTAAAGAGATTTGTAGCTGGTATTGGTATGTTACTATTTATTGCGATGATACCAATCTGGTTTTGGAAGAATGTTTCTGGGCTCATTTATTTTATAAGTATTATGTTACTTATTGGGGTGGACTTTTTTGGTACAACTGGGATGGGTGCACAAAGGTGGTTAGATTTAGGTTTTATAAGGTTACAACCGTCAGAGTTAACAAAAATTACCACAGTTTTATTTCTTGCTGCATATTATGACTGGTTAGACATAACAAAAGTGTCAAAGCCAATTTGGGTTTTAATGCCTGCAATAATCATATTGATACCTGTCTCTTTAATTTTCAATCAACCTGATCTTGGAACGGCTTTACTGGTTTTAAGTGGTGGTGGAGGGTTGATGTTACTAGCTGGGGTCCACTGGGGTTATTTTTTAGGAATTATAATGAGCCTCACATCAGGGGCGGTCGCTGTATTTTATACACGAGACACTGGTTTGGCTATACTCAGGGATTATCAATACCGTAGAATAGATACCTTTTTAAATCCTTCAAGTGATCCTATGGGCGCAGGCTATCATATAGGTCAATCAAAAATTGCTCTTGGTTCTGGAGGAGTAAATGGGAGGGGTTTCATGCAAGGAACCCAATCACAATTAAACTTTTTACCTGAGAAACATACTGACTTTATCTTTACGACCCTTGCAGAAGAGTTCGGATTTATAGGTGGATTATCTGTTTTAGCTATGTATAATTTGCTTATCTTGTTTTGTATTGTATCAGCACTAAAAAACAAAGATCGTTTTTCTTCTTTAGTTATTATGGGTATAGCTTTTACTTTTTTCTTATACTTTGCCCCAAATATGGCTATGGTCATGGGCTTTGCTCCGATAGTGGGTGTACCGCTACCTTTAATTAGTTATGGAGGGTCTTCGATGCTAGTTCTTTTGGGAGCTTTTGGCTTAATGCAAAGTGCCCATGTTCACAGAGTGAGGTAAGTTAATGATAAAAATACTATTTTCTGCAAGCCAGAAAGATTGGGAAAAATATAAAACTGAGTTAATTCGAGCAATGAATGATACAAAACTTTTATATGAAATAACAACTGATCTGAACTGTCTTGATGCCAATTATATAATTTATGCTCCTAGCGGAGGCCTAGAGGATTTTAGTAAATTTAGATCTCTTAAAGCTATTCTAAGTCTTTGGGCCGGAGTTGAGAATATTACAGGGAATACAACTATAAAAGTGCCTTTATGTCGTATGGTAGATACCGGGCTAACACAGGGCATGGTGGAATGGGTAACTGGTCACGTATTAAGGCATCATCTTGACCTTGATATGCATATAAAGGTTCAAGATGGTGTGTGGAGGAGTAATACTTATCCACCTTTAGCAATTGATAGAAATATTACTATTCTTGGTTTAGGGGAGTTAGGGTTATCATGCGCTAAAGCACTTAGTAATTTAAATTTTAAAGTTAGTGGTTGGAGCCGAGGTCAAAAAAGTGACGTTGAAAACATAAAGTGTTATTTTGGAAATGAAGGTTTAAGTGAAGTATTAAATCGAGCAGAGATTTTAATTTTATTGCTTCCTTTAACCAAAGAAACGACTGGTTTGATGGATGAACGAATGTTATCTAAAGTACCACACGGTTCTATAATACTGAATCCTGGAAGGGGTCATCTAATTAATGATACTGCTCTATTAAAAGCGATTGAAAGTGGGCAAGTACGCCACGCAACATTAGATGTATTTGAAATAGAGCCTTTACCAAAAGATCACCCCTATTGGTTGAGTGATAATGTTACTGTTACACCCCATATAGCCTCTGTTACTCGGGCAAGTTCTTCTTGTGATGTCATCGCTAAAAATATTTTAAGAGGAGAGAGTGGAGAATCATTTTTGCATCTTGTTGATCGCAAGAATGGGTACTGATCTGGGTTTTAAAGGGGGAATTAGTATTATTTTTACGGGATGAAAGCCAAGAAAATAAAAATGTAAGAAAAAAATTTCTTAGTATGTCTTTATAAATTCTACTAATCGCTAAGGCAAAATTTTTTAAGAGCAAACTTAAGACTGGGGGGGTTAAAGGCTTTACTCTACCCTATTCCGGCAAGAGTATGGGCGCTAAAAAGTCTAATAAATACCCAACTGTAAAAAACAAGATAATACAACACAAGGCTGTAATAGCTGGCGGTAGCCAAATTAAAGCCGTACTTTCAGAATATTTTTGAGGTAGACTTTTTTCTTGAGAAAGAAAAAAGCCCTTTGCGACGATGGGTAATAAGTATGCAATGTTTAATAAAGAGCTAAATATAAGAATCAATACCATAAACCATTGATCGGCTTCTAGAGCGCCCATCAATAGAAACCACTTACTCCAAGAGCCACCCAATGGAGGTAAGCCTATAATTGAAAGAGAGCCTATAAAAAATGCACCAAAGGTAATCGGCATAACTTTACCTAAGCCAGTCATCTGACTAATATTTGTCTTCTTAGTTACAACGTATATAGACCCAGCACACATGAATAATGTTATTTTTCCCATAGCGTGCATAACTATATGTGCCCCTGCGCCTAGCACCCCCATTGATGTCGCCAGAGCTACACCTAAAGTAATATAAGATAATTGACTAACTGTTGAATATGCCAAACGTGCTTTCAGATTATCTTTTGTTATAGCTATCAGCGAAGCTATCATAATGGTACCTGCAGCAAACCACATAAGCCAATATGATGCTCCACTATTTTGTAGAAACTCTAAGCCAAAAATATATATTCCAACTTTAAGAACCGTGAATACACCTGCTTTTACTACCGCAACAGCGTGAAGTAGTGCTGAGACGGGTGTGGGAGCAACCATGGCAGCAGGTAGCCATTTATGGAATGGCATAAGAGCTGCTTTCCCAATTCCAAATACATATAGAAAAAGTAATAATGTAACCAAGGGACCTTCCAAGTGACCATTTAAAATACCACCTTTTGAAAAATCTAAGGTCCCTGAGATTAGAAATGTCCATATTATAGCAGTAAGTTGGAGGCCTATAGAGGTTCCAATTAGTATCCCAAAATATGTTCTGGCTCCTTTGACAGCTGAGTCTGTGCCTTTATGTGCCACAAGGGGGTAAGTAGTTAGAGTTAGCGCCTCGTAGAAAAAAAATAGAGTAAACATGTTTGATGAAAATGCTATTCCCATTACGCAAGCTATGGCTAAAGAAAAATATGCAAAAAACTTAGAGTGTTTAGCCTCTTTATTTTCTCTCATATAGCCTACTGCATAAACGTGTGTAAGAATCCATAAACCGGACGCTAGTAAGGCAAACAAGAGACCTAAAGGTTCAACTTGAAAGGATATTTTTAATCCTGGGATAACTGATAGAAGAACTATTTCTTCGGTTGTTTTGTTGCCAACACTAATTAATATAGCCAGTACGCAAAAAAATGTTAAAACGGATGCAATAAATGTTAAGAAATCTCTAAAATTTTCTCGCTCCCTAATAACAAGGTTTAAGATTGCGGCGAAAACCGGTATCAAAATACTTAAAAGAATAAAAATATTAGGTACCACTGTGTAAATTTTCCCTTAAAATTAATTTAATTACTTTAGGTATAACATTTTTGCCGCGAGGTCGGAAACCGATATTGTGATGTCAGTACTCAAACCAAAGTAAATGCATGCTAGGCTTGCTATCCAGATAGATATTAACATAGTTAATGGAGCTTCATTTACTACTGTCTCGTCATTTCCATTTTTAAAATACAAAGTTTCAATAAGTCGCCCGCAATAAACTACTGCCAGCAGCGAAGAGAAAATGATCACGATCGCTAAAGGCCACTTACCATTTTCTATGGCAGCCTCGACTAGTATCCATTTGCTTATAAAACCAGCTGTACCTGGTACGCCAATTAAACTTAAACATCCCACTACGGTAGCAGCGCTAGTCCAAGGCATTGTAAAACCAGCCCCTTGGAGATTAGTTAAAAGCGATCCTCCCCTTTTAATTACATAAGCTCCCGCAACCATGAATAAGGCTACCTTGGTAATACCATGATTAAAGAGATGAATAATTGCTGCTGTTAAACCACTTTCTGACATTATGCTTATTCCAAGCAAAATATATCCTACTTGTGCAATACTAGAATAAGCTAAGAGCCCTTTAAAGTCTTTTTGAAAGATTGCTATCATGGAAGCGATAATCATAGCGGCAATTGACAAAGGTAATATTACAAAATTTAAAACATTTAATTCCTCTAAAAAACCTGGCCTGAATATTGTGAACATAAACCTTAGTAAAATGTAGATGGCTACTTTAGTCGCTGTGGCAGCGAGAAATGCAGTTATGAAGGATGGTGCGAACGTGTAGGCTTTTGGTAGCCATATATGTAGAGGATAGATTGCTAACTTTAATCCTACTCCGACAATAATAAATGCAAAAGCTGAGCGCACTGTTGAAGATGAAGACTTTCCTTCTAAGAGCCCTGCCATATCTATCATATTCAGAGTTCCTGTTACCATATACAATAGTCCAATACCGATAACAAAAAAAGTTGCGCCTATTGTGCCAATAATAAGATAATTAAATGCGGAGGTTAATGCTCGTTTATCTCTATGGGAGCCTAAAGAAATAAGTACATAAGAGGCCAAAGACGATATCTCTAGAAAAACAAACACATTAAAGACATCACCAGTAATAACTACTCCCATTAACCCAGTAACACACAATAGATACGCTGCATAAAAAAGTGTATGGTGCTCCTTAGGAATTTCATTCCCTACACTTTTATAAGCATAGGGCGCTACTATAGTACTAATCAGAGTGATTAATACGAGAACAAATGCGTTGAGGGCATCTACTCTGTATTCAATTCCAATTGGTGGAGCCCAGCCTCCAATGTGATAGGATATAATAGATCCATCATTTACCAATAGTAAAAGGTTGATAGATATTAAAAGAGAAATAAGACTTGCAAGGAAGGTTATCCACCAGGCGATTGTTCGATTGCCAATAAACACAATTAGTGGCGCAGATACAAAAGGAACTAGTATTTGTAAAATTGGTAACTGTTCAACTAACGAAAAGCTGTCACTATGTGAGATAGGTAAGCTCATCAAAAATGGCCATTTTCTTTATAGGTATTGGGAGCTTTATTTGAGGAATCTAATTCTTGTTCAATTATGAATATTTCATCTTCCTCAATGGTGCCGTATTCCTCCCTTATACGTACTATTAACGCAAGTGCTAAGGAAGTCGTTGCAACGCCTACTACAATCGCTGTCAAAATCAAAACGTGAGGGAGCGGATTAGAATAAACTATATTATTATCGATTTCCATATCCACAGGAAAAATTGGGGCTGTGCCTCCTATCACTTTTCCAATTGATATATAAAACATAAAAACAGAAGTCTGAAAGATATTTAAACCGACAACTTTCTTTACTAAATTACCTTTTGCGATAACAATGTATAGGCCTGTCATCATAAGTACTATGAAAAACCAGTAATTTAGGTGCCCAATAATAAATTCCCAGTTGATCATATTAAATCTTACCACTCCGCATCATTGATTTCTGAAGTACGAGAAGCAAATGCATAAAAAATAGCTATCATAACGCCACTTACAGTAATGCCTACACCAAGTTCTATAATAAGAATCCCGTAATGCTGGCCATGGGTTGGACTATGTGGACTTAAAGCACTGTAATCCAAAAAGTTTTGTCCTCTAAAAAAACTGATTACACCAGTAAAAGTATATAATAAAACACCAAATGCTAACATCTTATGGACGAACCACGGCGGAAGTACTTTTTTTGCGTGCTCCATATCAAATACGATACCATAAATAATGATTCCCACAGCCATAATCACTCCTGCCTGGAAACCACCGCCTGGCGAATAATCTCCATGGAATTGTACATAAAATGCAAAGAGCATTATGGGTCCAACCAAGAGTTTTGTTATTACACGGAGAATAAGATGGTGTTTCATAATACTTTTTCGATCTTTTTAGCTCTTCGTCTAGGTCTAAGACTTAGTCGTCCAAGAATTAGTAGTACACCTATTCCAGCAGTAAAAATAACGGCAGTTTCTCCAAGTGTATCATATCCTCTGTAGCTACCAAGAACTGCAGTCACAATATTTGGGATATGAATATCTTCAGGTGTACGTTTAATATACTCTCTCGCGACATGTATTTGGCTCGGAGTGTCAGCCGCCCCAAAATTAGGCATATCCAGAGTCCCATAAGTTAATACTAGACCAGTTATAATAACAATCATAAGAGGTATTAGATTAGAGTTTTTTGATTTTTTCTCTCTTCTAGAAGTAAGCGTTAATGTCGAAAGCATTAGCACAATGGAGATCCCTGCTCCAACGGCAGCTTCTGTAAATGCAACGTCCACTGCATCAAGAGTTATGAGTAAGAGTGCAGATAATAAACTAAAGACACCTGATAACATTACTACTCCGAACAATCCATGAGTTCTAACCGTCGCAAATGCAGTTAGAATTAGTAGGGTGAATAATGTTATATCAATAAAAATTTCGATAGTTTACCTCATTTTTTTTATCAATTGCTTTCAAGATTTTTACCAGGCCGCAAGCCTGAAATGAAAGCTGCATTCGCTAAAGCATGGGTGGACGTTGGGCCAGTAATAAAGAGGAATACTCCAATAATTACTAATTTTACTGTAACAAATGTAAAACCGCTTTGAACTGCTAACCCTAATAATATTAAATAAACACCTAAAGAGTCAGTCACTGATGAAGCCTGTAATCGTGACCAAAATTCTGGAAATTTATAGATTCCAAATGCACCCGTGATAATAAAAAATGATCCAGAAGATAGTAATATCCAGCTAATAATATAAAATAAAAAGCTTAGGCTGTCCATTAACCATTCCTTTCTTCAATATCTCTATTTGAGTCACCAATTACACGATATTTAAAAAATTTAAGAATAGTTATAGTGCCAACAAAATTTATAAGTGCGTAGAGTAGAGCGATATCTAAAAAGTCAGGTCTTCCCATTAGAAAACCTAACACGCCTATGAATAAAACTGTATGTGTCCCAAAAGTATTAACTGCTAGCACTCTATCATAGACTGTTGGACCAAGGAAAAGCCTAACTAAAACTAGCATCATTCCGATCAAAAGAGAAATGGTAGCTACTAAGAACATTATTTTGCACTCCCACTCTCGAGCTGTGTTACTCTTAAATCCATTTCGTTTAAAGAATCTATATCTTCGGAGTTATAGTCTAATGCATGAATTAAAAAATACTCAGGTTCAGTTTCAGTGGAAATAGTGCCGGGTGTGAGAGTGATGGAGTTCGCAAAGACTACTTGAAAAAAATCACTATTTTGAGAATATTTCACTTTTAAAAACCTTTGATTGCAAGGTAATGCTTTACTTAGAATAATTTTAGTTACTTTTAAATTTGCTTTAACTATTTCGAATGATAGCCAACTTAAGTAATATAGAAACTGCAGAGGATTAATTTTGATTTTTAAGTTATAATTATCAGCCTTGTACATTCGGTTGATTATTATCATTACGCAACAAACTGAACTTAATCCAAAAATAATTAAAAGTGGATTAAATATCCCAGACATCAATAACCAAAATCCAAATAGAAGAAAAAATTTTACGAAATTTTTCAAATTTTCTCCAAAGTCCCTTCGAAATTTCTAGTAAATATAGTTAAGTATTTTCTGTCTAAAATACAAAAATATATGCTATCTATTTGTATTTGTTAACTATAAAATTGGCAAGAGTACGAGTAAGTTTTTTTACTATAGTTTAAATAGTTTTAAACCCATAAATTATAAATGGTTGAACTACCTAATTATTAGAAGTTTTAATCTTTAATTTTGTTAGTATACAAAGTGTGTTATCGAAATGTTGGAAAATTTAAAAGAAAAATTGGAGCACTGATGAAAAATGTTTTTATTGAAGACTTAAGGCTTGGCAATGATCTGCCACTAACATTAATTGCAGGTCCGTGCCAGTTAGAGAGTTTGGAACACACATTAATGATAGCCGATTTTATGGCAAATGCATGTCGAGAGGCAAACACAGGTTATATCTTTAAGGGATCGTTTGATAAGGCAAACCGGACCTCACTGACTGGGAAAAGGGGTGTTGGAGTTCATGAGGGTTTATCGATCTTAGAAGCAGTAAAGAAAGAAATAGGTTGCCCTGTTCTGACTGATGTACATGACGTAAACCAGTGTGAGTTAGTTGGAGACCTTGTCGATGTGATCCAAATTCCTGCTTTTTTATGTAGACAAACAGATCTTTTGATCGCAGCAGGAAACACTGGGGCTGTTGTTAATATAAAAAAAGGACAGTTTTTGGCTCCTTGGGATATGGAAAATGTAGTACAGAAAGTTCAATCCACTGGGACGGATAGAATCCTTTTAACAGAACGAGGTTCTTCATTTGGCTATAACACATTAGTTACAGACTTCCGTAGTCTTCCTACAATGGCAAGTACAGGCTACCCAGTAGTAATGGATGCTACACATTCAGTACAACAGCCGGGCGGTAAAGGAACTTCCTCGGGAGGTCAACGAGAGTTTGCCCCCATTATGGCGCGTGCAGCTGTTTCACTGGGAATAGCTGCTGTATTTATTGAAACGCATCAAGATCCTGATAGTGCACCTTCTGATGGAGCTAACATGATCCCGTTAGACCAAATGCCCGACATAATTAATAGTCTAACGAAGTTTGACAAGCTAGCAAAAGAAAACCCTTGTAGAGTTTAGACAGCCTGCCCTGAAACCCATCCTGAAGACCAAGCCCACTGAAAGTTATAACCGCCAAGCCAGCCGGTCACATCAACAACTTCTCCAATAAAGTACAAACCTTTTATCTTTTTTGTCTCCATGGTCCGCGAATCCAATTCCTTAGTATCTACGCCACCTAGTGTTACTTCAGCAGTTCTATAACCTTCTGAACCTGTTGGTTTAATATTCCAGTCATGGATAGCTTGTCTAATAGCTTCTAGTGTAAGGTTACTTTGATCTCCTAAATTTCCTTGGACATCAAGTTGATCTAAAATAAGTTCTGCTATTTTTGTTGGAAGAAACCTTGCTACTGCATTTTTTATAGATATTTTTCCATTTTGAGTCCGTAATTTGATTAATAAATTTAAGATATTATGCTCATTTAAAAGGTCGATAGTAATTGTTTCCCCTTCATTCCAATACGAAGATATTTGCAAAATAGATGGACCAGATAGTCCTCGATGTGTAAATAACAGTCCCTCTGTAAAGGATATTTTCTTGTTTGATGCGCTTGCAAAAACGGAGTTACCTGAGAGGAGTGACATGGTCTTAAGTTCTCCTGGTGCGAAAGTAAGGGGTACTAGAGCTGGTTTTGTCTTGATAAGATTGATACCAAAAGATTCAGCGATTTTATAACCTAAGTCTGTAGCTCCCATTTTTGGGATAGATTTTCCTCCAGTTGCTATTACTAGGTTATCTGAGATAATTTTTATCTTTGAGGTATTAATATTATATTTCCCATTTGTTAATTTAACTTCAAGTATTTTGCATTCTAAAATTAAGGTGACATTTGCTCCAACTAGTTCATCCCTTAGCATCTCTATTATTTCTTTTGATGATCCATTGCAAAAGAGCTGTCCTAGTTTTTTCTCATGCCATTGGATGCCATGTGAAGAGATTCTTTCTATAAAGTCTTGAGGTGTGTATTTTTTTAGAATCGATATACAAAAAGATGGATTAGATGAGATGAAGTTTTCTTTTGAAACTTGTCTATTTGTAAAGTTACATCGACCACCACCCGAAATACGAATTTTTTCACCAATCTTTTTTGCATGATCTAGTAGAGCTACTTTTCTGCCACGACGCCCAGCCTCGATAGCGCACATTAGACCTGCGGCACCAGCGCCTATGACAACAACATCAAAATCCATTGAGTTGTACTAACGCATGAATAAATAAGAGACAATTAACATTTTTCTACTTGCAGACCTCGTTAGAGACATTTAAATCAAACTAAATTGATGGAACGTAGCATAATGGTAATGCCCCTGCTTTTGGTGCAGGTGATTGTAGGTTCGAGTCCTACCGTTCCAGCCAAACATCATTAGACCCCCTTAACTAAAAATTAAAAGTAAGTATAATGATAGTGGTAATGGAAAGAACTAGTTTAAGTTTTTTGGAGTAAAAATATGTCAAACGTGGTGATAACCTCGGCTGCACGTACAGCAGTTGGAAGTTTTTTAGGGTCTTTTTCTAACGTACCGGCTCATGAGCTTGGGTCAGTTGTTCTAGAAGAAGTAGCTTATAGATCAGGAGTCGAAAAATCAGAAATATCTGAAACTATTATGGGTCAAGTTTTGAGTGCTGGGCAAGGTCAGAACCCAGCCAGGCAAGCTCACATAAAAGCAGGGTTTCCTGTAGAAAGTTCGGCGTGGGGAATTAATCAAGTTTGTGGATCTGGTTTAAGAGCAGTTTCTATTGCGGCACAACATATTCAATTGGGTGATGCAAAGATTGTTGCAGCTGGTGGGCAAGAAAGTATGAGCCTATCTCCCCATGTTTCTTTTATGAGATCAGGTCAAAAAATGGGTGACCTAAAATATATCGACTCTATGATTAAAGACGGATTATGGGACGCTTTTAATGGTTATCATATGGGGCAGACTGCTGAGAACGTTGCTAAAAAATGGGGTATAAGTAGGGATGATCAAGACCAGTTTGCAGTTTCCTCTCAAAATAAGGCAGAAAGAGCTCAAAAATCTGAAAAATTTGTAGAGGAGATAGTCCCCTATACTATAACCTCTCGTAAGGGCGATACAAAAGTGACTGCTGATGAATACATTCGTTACGGAGTAGACATGAGCTCGATGACAAAGCTTAGGCCAGCATTTATGAAGGAAGGATCTGTTACCGCGGCGAACGCATCAGGATTGAATGATGGTGCTGCCGCTGCCTTATTGATGAGTTTAGAGGAGGCAGAGAGACGTGGAATAGAACCTTTGGCTCGAATAGTTTCATACTCAACAGTTGGACTTGATCCATCCATTATGGGCGTTGGCCCTGTGGAAGCATCAAAAAAAGCTCTAAAAAAAGCAGGATGGAGGATAGAAGAGCTTGATTTGATTGAGGCTAATGAAGCATTTGCTGCACAGGCCTGTGCCGTAAATAAAGAGATGGGTTGGGATCCAAGCATTGTAAATGTTAATGGAGGTTCAATAGCAATTGGACATCCTATTGGAGCCTCTGGATGTAGAATTTTAACCACATTACTTTTTGAAATGAAACGTAGAGATGCAAAGAAAGGTCTTGTGACCTTATGTATTGGTGGTGGAATGGGTGTTGCTATGTGCGTTGAAAGACTTTAAAAATAGATAAAACATTATGAAAATTAAAAGATAAGTGGGGAACCTCTTCTAAGAATTTCTTCAGTCTCATAGCTAAATTTTTTAATATTCCCTTCACTAACGTGAGTTATCAAGGGCGCATAAAGTTTTGTGATACCTTTAGAGCCTTTTTTTGCTCTAATTATCACTCTATTTGCAGTTTTATCTCGCAAGGAAGTAAGCGGTTTTATTTGTATATCTCCAGTTCCTTTACTTAGAGCGATTAAAATTTCAATTAAGTTTTCTGGAGTATTTATAATGGTTATCCAGCCATTTGGTTTGAGCCGTTTAACCCCTTCATTTACCCATTCAGAAAGAGGGTTTGTGATTCTTAGAGATTGGTTTCGGCCTTGGTTTTTTGAAGGCGTACCTGTTTGATAATAAGGAGGATTTATTACAACTTGGTCAAAATTTTTATTTTTTATATTCTTTGGCATCTTTCTAAAATCACCGATCTCAACGTGAATCGGTATTTTATTTAATAATCCATTTTCTATTGCTAAATTTGCATAATTTTCTTGGATCTCTAACCCTGTTAAACTTACTCTAATCCTTCGAAAAATACAGAATGAAGCTGTTCCTACTCCACAACCTAGTTCTAAGACTTCATCACTGCTTTTTGCTGGACACGCTGCGGCTAATAATACTGGATCTGTTGCTGCACGATATCCGGTTAGTGGTTGGAAAATTGACAACTGTCCACCAAGAAATAGATCTTGAGAAATTTCGTTTTTTAAAAAATTATTCATTTCAAATTTTATCTAATAATAAATTATTATCCATTAATACTTCTCTAGCTCGAACTATATCTTTGTCAGAGACCATTAACCTTATAGGAAATAAAGAAATAGATCCTTCAAGATTACTAATATGGACGTCTAATTCAAACACCTCTATGTATCTTGTTTTAAGAAGATGTTTAGCAAAAGCTATATCGGCTGGGTTATTACTTTTTAGTAGTTCTAGCATAATAATATTAGATTAATGATACTAAAGAAGATTTGTCGAGTAATATTAAAGAGAGTTCAAGATGTTAAAAAAAGTTATTAATCCATATGATAAGCTTAAGGAGGTCTTAGCAGATGATTTAAGTAAAGTTTCAGAACTTATTCAAAAACGAATGCAATCTAAACACGCACCACTGATAGGAGAAATTTCAAGTCATCTGATAGGTTCTGGAGGTAAAAGGTTGCGGCCACTCTTGACGTTGGCTGCGGCGAAAATATGTGGTTATCAAGGCGAACTTAACATCCATTTGGCGGCAACAGTTGAATTTATCCATACTGCAACACTTTTGCATGATGACGTGGTAGATGAGAGTGAAAAGCGTCGAGGTAGATCATCAGTGAATATACTATGGAATAACTCATCAAGTGTTCTAGTGGGAGATTATTTGTTTGCAAGATCATTCCAATTGATGACAGAGACTGGAAGATTGGATGTTTTAGAAACTCTATCCAATGCTTCTGCAAATATTGCAGAAGGAGAAGTTCTACAGTTATCCGCATCTGAAGATATAACAACAGATGAAGAAGTATATTACAAAATTATCAGAGGAAAAACTGCAGCATTATTTTCAGCTTCTACGGAGGTTGGAGCAATGCTTGCAGATGCAGATAAAGATACCATTAAGGCATTGGCTTCTTATGGAGATGCTTTGGGCGTGTGTTTTCAAATAGTTGATGATATTCTTGATTTTGTTGGCGATGGAGATAAAGTTGGAAAAAATTTAGGAGATGACTTTAGAGAAAGGAAGCTAACTCTTCCTATGATTCACGCTATTTCAAAAGCAGATGACAAAGAGCTCAAATTTTGGGAGCGAACTATAGTGGATGGAGATCAGAATAGTAAGGATTTTGAAAAAGCTTTAGTTATTTTAAAGGACAGATCATCGATAAATTATTCTAAACGGGTTGCAAATAAATGGTCAAAAACTGCAAAAAAAGCATTAACAGGTATGCCTGGTACCCCATTAAAATGTATATTGGAAGAGCTTTCTGATTACGTTGTTTCTAGAGTAAATTAAAAGGACTTAGCTCTGACTTATCGACAGTAAGCTTAGATGAAACAACCCACCAGTTGGGAAAATCTTTCATGAGACGTAGTTTGGCACTATGAGCTTTTGAATAGTTTTCGAACAGGCCAAAGCAAGTTGGACCGGATCCTGACATTCGAGAAACTAGACAATTTTTGTTTTTGCAGATTTCTGAAAGTACTTTTTTTATTATTGGTTCCAATTTTATGGCAGTCTCTTCTAAATCATTTCTATGTTTCCTAACAAAGTGAACGAGCTCTTTAAATGAAGAGAATATAGGGAGACGAGATGGCATAGGATTATTATTTTTCTGCTCTAGTGCAGCAAAGACTTCTTTTGTCGCTAATGGAATTCTTGGATTCACTAGAACTATGTACCCATCCCTAGGCCATAGATCAATTAAGTTCAAATGATCCCCTATACCTGTCATTCTCAGAGGTTGACTCTCTAGGCAGGCTAAAACATCAGCACCTAATTTTACTATGTCTTGATGAGAAACTTTATACCCTAAACTAATAGCATCTCTTATAGTCGCGGCAGCATCAGCAGACCCTCCTCCAATACCAGCTGCTACTGGTATTATTTTTTTTAGTAAGATACGCCTTGAGTATTTGTTGTTTATAGTGCCTGCAGCTTTTAGAATTAAATTTTTATTATCTGTTGGGATATTTATGGTTTCGTTAGAGATAATTGAAAGATGGTGTTGTTTGCTATTCAGAAATGATAAGGTATCCCCTATTTTAGGAAAGGTTACTAAGCTGTCTAGTAAATGCAGTCCATCTTTCCGTTGGCCGATTACATGCAAGGTAAGGTTTACCTTTGCAGGTGCAAAAAATTTAGTCGTTTTCAAATTTTNTTTCAATGAATTTCTCAGTTTCTAGGACTGCATCTAACCCTAGCTTAAGCTTTTGACGAATTCNTTNCGCATCCACCTCATTAGGAAAGAACGATAACGACCTTTTCCATTGAAATTTAGCCTCTCGTTTNCGCCCAACCTTCCAATATACATCACCAAGGTGATCATTAATAATAGGATCTACAGGAAGCAACTCTACGGCTCTTTCCATAGGTTCTATAGCCAGCTCATATTTAGATAATCTATAAAATACCCAGCCTAGACTATCAATAATATAGCCACTTTTTGGTTTTTCAGATACTGCCATTTTAATCATTTGTAATGCTTCAGGTAATTTTTTTCTTTGTTCTACAAGAGCATAACCTAAAAAATTCAAGACATCTGGTTGATTGGGAGATATTTTAAGTGCTTCCCTAAAATCGCTTTCCATTTTTACAAAATTTTTCTGCTTTTCATAAAGTATGCCGCGATAGAAATATATTGGCCAACGTGGTTGGTTTCGAAGGTTAGCTAAATTTATTGCTGTGCTATATGCTTCTAACGCCTCAATATCGCGGTCTGTTTCTCTTAACATGTTACCAAGAGAGGAATGAACAACTACATTATCATAATGGCTCTTTGAAAGAGATTTTAAAACTTCAATTGATTCACTTTCCCTATTGAGGAGCGCAAGATTTTTTGCTCTCCCTAACTCTGCTAAAAGATAGTTTGGATTTTTTGGGTTTACAGAAGAATACGAATCTAACGCTAAGTCATATTGCTGTAAATTTTCTAAAACATTTGCTACCTGCAATACAATGGTAGGATACTCTGGTCTTAAATATTCTGCGATCCTACTTAACAAAAGAACTTGGTTATGTTCAATTTTGTTTTTAAGTAACTTAGCTATAGTTAAGTATACTTCTGCAATGCCCTGTTTAGGGTTTGTAATGAAGTCGTACTCTATTAATAAATCTTCTTGAATCTTATTTTTCAAATCTATTAAAGGGAAGTGTGGGTTAAAACTTTTACTTAACTCATCTTCAATTAGCTCTAAAGCTAGTTTTTTCTTGTTAACTTGTATCAGTATTTGAGCGTATGCCTCAACACCCCGAACATCAAGATCTATGACACCATACTTTTGTCCAGAGAAAATCTTTTCTGCTTCTTCAAAGTCACCTACCATTGCAACGGCAAGTGCCTCATGATATCTTGCTTGTTGTTGAAAGTTGATATTTTTTGAAATTTTATTAAACTCAAGTTTTGCCTGTGTCATTTCCCCTTTACCAATAAGTGCCCAAGCTTTTACAAGTCTATCAGTTAAGGGGTTGGCCCTACCGCTACGATTAATGTTCATTAAGACAGATCTAAAGTCGCCTTTTATTATTAAATTCGCATCTAGAATTAGGTTTGACGCAGTACTTTTACCCCCAATTAAAACATAATGTTTTGCAATCTTCTCAGCGTTCTTAAAGTCACCCTGACCGATTGATGAAAATAAAGCTTCACCCAATAGTGTAAGGTTAGTGGGGTCCTTATCGAGAACTTTCTCATAATAATTTGAGGCAGTATTAAAATTCGAATGGGATATGGCGTGCTTGGCTGCTAAATAAGGGCCAACGAATCCGTCACTGTTATTTTTAGCCATGACGTTTGAGCTAAGCAGTCCCACTAATAAAACTAAATTTAAGAAAGATGTATTTTTCATTAGAGTGCTTCCGAGAAAAGACTAAAGTTTAATCTCATAATTAGAAAATCAAGTTTTGTTTATTTTTACCTCAATCATTAAATATTACATGTTTGGATAATTAGGTCCATCTCCTCCTTGAGGAGTTGTCCATGTTATATTCTGGCTAGGGTCTTTAATATCACATGTTTTACAGTGAACACAATTTTGAAAATTTATTATAAAATTTTTGTTGTTATTGGAATCTACAGTAAACTCATAGACCCCAGCTGGGCAATACCTTTCAGAAAGGCCCCCAAAAATGGGGAGATTTACGTTTACTGGGATACTATTATCTGTCAATTTTAGATGAGTTGGTTGGTTTTCTTCGTGATTAGTCATCGCAAAGCTTACATTTGTTAAACGATCAAATGATATATTACCATCAGGTTTGCGATAGTTAATTTTCTTATGATTAGTAGCTTTCTCCGTTGATTCAGCATCAGTTTTTTTGTGTTTTAGTGTGCCTAAAAAAGAAAAACCAAACAAATTATTACACCACATATCTAATCCACCGACCAATAGAGAGGTTAATAAACCGTAGTTAGACCATAATGGTTTTACATTTCGAACACGCTTCAGGTCTTTCGAGATAATCCCAGAGCGAATCTCTAGATCATATGCTTCAAGTGTATCTCTTGATCTACCTTCTTTAATGGCAGTTACCGCTGCTTCTGCTGCCGCTATTCCAGAAAGCATTGCATTATGATTGCCTTTAATTCTAGGAACATTAACCATGCCAGCTGAACAGCCAAGAAGAACTCCTCCAGGGAAAGCTGTCTTGGGTAATGATTGCCAGCCTCCTTCTGTGATTGCCCTAGCCCCATATGCTATGCGCTTTCCTCCCTCAAGAAGTTCCTTAACCATGGGATGATGTTTAAAACTTTGAAACTCCATATATGGGAAAAGGTAGGGGTTTTTATAATTTAAATGGACAACAAATCCAACATAGACCTGGTTATTATCTAGGTGATAAATAAAAGACCCACCCCCAGCTTTTTTACCTAACGGCCACCCCATTGTGTGTGTTACAGTTCCTTCTGAATGTTTTTCAGGATTAATCTCCCAAATCTCTTTCATTCCAAGACCGTATTTTTGTGGTTGAGAGTCTTCATCTAGATTAAATTTTTTAATCACTTTTTTTGATAACGATCCTCGTACTCCTTCTGATAAAAAAACGTATTTACCATGTAATTCTAGACCAGGCTCATAGGAATCGGATTTAGAACCATCAGAATTTATTCCAAACTCACCTGCTACTACGCCAACAAGTTCATCATTAGAACCATAAATTAACTCTGAACACGCCATCCCTGGAAAAACTTCTACACCAAGGTTTTCTGCATATTCAGCCATCCATCTACATACATTCCCCATAGAAACAATATAGTTTCCGTGATTGCTCATTAAGGGCGGCATTAGAAAATTAGGAATTTTAATCTTTCCAGCTTCCCCTAGAATATAAAATTTATCATTTTTTACTGGTACTTTTACTGGTAGATCTAAGTCTTTCCAGTTTGGTATTAATAGGTCTAAGCCTATAGGATCTAAAACAGCACCAGAAAGGATATGCGCTCCAACTTCCGAACCTTTTTCTAATACAACTACTGTTAAGTCAGAGTTTAATTGCTTTACTCTTATTGCTGCACTTAGACCTGAAGGTCCAGCACCTACAATAACAACATCATAATCCATACTTTCACGTTGATATTCAGTCATTTTATTGAGCCCCAACCGTTACCGCTTTAACCTTTCAATCTATTTAACTCCTAAAAATGGTAATTTGTAGTATTTTTTTTAAATCTTTTTAATCATGCTGGTTTTGACTAAATTTTAAGAGTATAAGTTTAACAGTAATTTTATTAGGAACAGGTAATAATGTCAGATCAATTTAGTTATAAGAATGATGAATTATTTGCCGAAGATGTTTCTATTTCAACAATCTCTAAAGCGGTTGGCACACCCTTCTATTTATACTCAGCCACATCAATAATAGATAATTTTTTATCTTTGAAGAAATCTCTAGATGGGCTGGAGAATTTAATTTGCTACGCTGTTAAGGCCAATTCCAATATTGCTATTTTAAAATTATTATCTCAGCTGGGTGCTGGTATGGATGTGGTTTCAATTGGGGAGTACTTGCGCGCAAAGGTAGCAGGGGTCCCTGGCGAAAAAATTGTTTTTTCCGGCGTTGGAAAACGTAGAGATGAAATATCTCAAGTTCTTATTGGGGGTATAAAACAATTTAATATTGAGTCTGAGGCTGAATTAAATGTTTTAAATGAGATATCATTATCTTTGAATAAAAGAACTTCAATAACTATAAGAGTTAACCCCGATATTGACGCGAAAACTCATGAAAAAATTTCAACAGGAAAAAAAGATAATAAGTTTGGAATACCTATAAACCGAGCCAGAGAAGTTTACCTTAAAGCATCACAAATGCTAGGAGTTAAGGTTGTAGGTGTAGACGTACATATAGGTAGTCAGCTAACAGACCTTGAACCATTTCGAATGGCATTTATTAAGGTAGCAGAGCTGGTGAATAATTTACTTAAAGATGGTCATGAAATTAATAGCTTAGATCTTGGGGGTGGTTTAGGAATTTCGTATAAAAAAACAAATGATGTTCAACCTTCTCTCCAAGAGTACGGTCAAATAATAAGAGAAACAGTAGGCTCTCTAGGATGTGAAATATTGGTTGAGCCAGGTAGATTTATTGTTGGAAATGCGGGTATTTTAGTAAGTGAAATAATTTATAAAAAATTTGGTGAAGACAGAGAGTTTTTGATTGTTGATAGTGCAATGAATGACTTAATCAGACCCTCCCTTTATGCGGCTTATCATGAGATTTTGCCGATTAAGGAACCAAATAATAATTCAAGTTTTGTGTGTTACGACGTTGTTGGCCCTGTTTGTGAAACTGGGGATACTTTTGCAACTCAGCGAAGTTTAATGAAAATGGAATCAGGAGAACTATTAGCCTTTATGAGTGCTGGAGCTTACGGCTCTGTAATGGCTTCAGAGTACAATACTCGTCCATTGATTCCAGAAGTGTTAGTTAAAGGTGATAATTTTTCGATAATTCGTGCAAGGCCATTGGTAGAGGACATAATTCAGCGGGATATTGTGCCAGATTGGGTGTAGAGAAGCTTTATTAAAGCATTTTCTTAAAGGTTTTTATAATATTTACCAAAAACTCAATATTTTTATAATGATATCACTATTATAGACTGAATTAATACCATCTCTTATTAACTGCTGATATTCTAACATGAATTTCTCAGTAAATGGAAATTCATTTATAATTGCTGATGTTTTTGAGTATAGGACGGTTAAAAGAAAAGCGGTTATAGCAAAAACCCACATAAAAATAGTTAACTTCTCAGAGTATTCCTCCTTTACTTCAGGTTTATCGAATTTTAACTTATTTGAGATTATCTTTTCTTTTTTGGTAGTGATTATACTGTTGTCTTTTTCAAGTTTTCGTAGCGTAGTTTCATAAGCTACTTCTTTTTGTATTATCTCTAGTACTTTCTGATCGATATTATTAGTCATCTCTGGCTTTATATTATTTTTCTTTTTTTTTGAGTTTACCATTTTGTGCTTTTCTAAAATAAAATATTTAAGGTTTAAGTGAATTAATTTAATAATGTTAAATAAAGTGTTATATTTCTACTTAAATTTCTTTCAGCTAAGTTGCTACAAGTTTGTATGATAGAGAATATACTATTAAGTTAGGTATCTTAAGCAAGGTACTAAAAAAATAATGAGGAACTAATGGTCAAACGAAGTACAATATATATATATCAATGGGGCCGGTCTTTAATCTTTAATGTTCAAATGTACTTGTCTTTAATATGTTTCTCTTTAATCTTTTTGCCTTGGATGATTTTTAGTAGGAGGGGAGCTTTAGTAGCTGTTTGGTGTTTTGCGAACTATGTTAGGTGGTCTGCAGGCTGGCTTATAAATCTAAAAACAGAGATAAGAGGTAAGGTCCCAACTAATGAGGTTTTGATTGCATCCAAGCATCAGTCGTTCTTGGATATCATTATGATTTACAGCGTTATACCAAATGGACGCTTTATTATGAAAAGGGAGTTGTTATATATTCCTATATTCGGACAGTATGCCTACAGACTTGGCTGTGTGGCTGTTAGTAGGGGTAAGAGAGGGCGTGCTATTTTTCAGATGTTAAAAGACTTGGAGCGACAAAGTACAATTGGGGGCCAGTTAGTAGTTTATCCTCAGGGTACTAGAGTCAAACCGGGCCAGAAAAAGCCTTATAAGATTGGAGCTGCATTAATATATGAAAAACTTGAGCAAACTTGTATCCCCGTATCTACAAATGCTGGCTATTTTTGGCCTCGCAGAGGTGTATATAGGCACCCAGGTACTGCGGTTATAGAATTCTTAGACCCGATATCACCCAAACTTGATAAAGGACATTTTTTAAAAAAACTTGAAGGGGTGATTGAAGCTTCTTCTGACAAGTTATTGTTTGAGACAAAGCGTTAAAAATACTTTTATTATTACGCAACAAAGGTTTTTTGACCCACTGATAGATATTTTTCGCGCCTATCTTTAATCAAAGTATTACTGTCCTGTCCTTTAAACTCAAGAAGCATTTCATTTATTGTAACACCTACAGCTTGTATAACTTCATTTTTAAATCTTTGGGCGCCCCCTGTAGGCTCAGGTATTATTATATCGCATACACCTAGTTTTTTCAAATCTTGCGCTGTTAATTTAAGCGCTTCGGCAGCCTCTCGCATTTTCTCTGAGTTCTTCCATAATATTGAGGCGCAACCTTCGGGACTAATGACTGAATAGATAGAGTGCTCTAACATAGCAACTTTATTAGCTGTCGCGAAGGCTACTGCTCCACCAGAACCACCCTCACCAATAATAACAGAAATCAATGGGACACCTATTTTTAGACATTTTTGTGTAGATCTTGCTATAGCCTCTGACTGCCCGCGTTCTTCCGCACCTTTTCCTGGGTATGCTCCGGGGGTGTCTACAAGTGTAAGCACTGGAAGATTGAAGCGATGAGCAAGGTCCATCAACCTAATGGCCTTGCGATACCCTTCAGGTCGCGCCATACCGAAGTTTCTTTCTATCCTACTTTTTGTATCTGATCCTTTTTCATGACCGATTACAATTAAAGAGTGTTCACCAAAACGAGCAAGGCCCCCCATTACCGCGTGATCATCCGCAAAATTTCTATCCCCAGCTAGAGGAATATACTCTTCAAATAAATTTTCTATATAATCTTTACAATGTGGTCTATCTGGGTGTCTTGCAACCTGGCATTTTCTCCAAGCGGTTAGATTGCCATATAAGCTTTTTAATAGTTTATCTGCCTTAATTTCTAGCGAACGAATCTCATCATCTACATTCAAATCTTTATCATCACGAGCTAGAGAACGAAGTTCTTCAGCTTTTGAATACATCTCAGCTAAGGGTTTTTCAAATTCGAGATAATTTGTCATTTATTTTTCCTTGGTAGATTCAAGAGCGTAACTGTTTTTCATAATACTTCACATAGATGATGGTAAGACTACTAGCATTAATAGACTGTCTAATTATTAATGGCAATTTAGTATCACTAGAGGTAGCCCTCCAGAACAAGATGTAACCTCTTTCTAGGTAAACTTACTTTGGATCATTACCTACTCGAACTAGCTGTTTTCCAAAATTTTTCCCTTCTAAAAGGTCTAAGAAAGATTGAGGTGCGGAACTGAGTCCAAGGGAAATAGTTTCTTTATATTTTATTGTTCCGTTGCTTACCATTGGAGCGACTTCTTCAAGGAACGCGTCCAGCCTATCATAGTGGTCAAAAATAATAAAACCACGAACTCGTAAGCGCTGTCTAAGTATGGCTCCCCAAACTGTGGGGATGGGCCCTGCAGTTTTAGTGGCTTCTGGTGAGTACCACGCAATCATCCCGCAAAGGGCAATTCTTGCAAAGGTATTCAGCAATGGCAATATTGCTTCTAATGTTTTTCCACCAACATTTTCAAAGTAACAGTCTACACCGTTTGGTGCCGCGACACTAATCTGTTTTCGTAGTTCGTGGAGGCTTGCAGATTTATGATCAATACAAACATCATATCCTAACTCATTTATAGCATATTGTGTTTTGTCGTACCCCCCAGCAATTCCTATGACCCGCATGCCTTTAAGCTTTGCCAATTGGCCAGCTAGACTCCCAACGGCACCAGTTGCCGCAGATATAACAATTGTTTCTCCAGGTTGAGCTTCTAAAATATCATTTAACCCCACCCAAGCGGTTAAGCCTGGCATACCGAGAACTCCTAGGTTTGAAGAAATTGGCGCGATGATAGGATCAATTTTTCTAACTCCAATACCTTTGGAAATACCGTGGGAAGTCCATCCAAGGCGATCTAATATTATGTCTCCCACAGAGTAATCAGGGTTATTAGATTCCATAACCTCGGCTACGCAACCTCCTTCCATAGTTTCATCAATCCCTACCGGTGGCGAATACGATTTCGTATCATTCATCCTTCCCCTCATGTATGGATCTAAAGATAGCCATATGGTGCGTGCTAGGAACTCATTGGGGCCTGGTTGGGGCAATTCGGCTGTTTCTAACCTGAAGTTACCAAGCTCGGCATCTCCCAAAGGTCTATTAGCTAGAACAATGCTATCCATTTTTTGTACCATTTTAATTTCCTACTACTTTTATAATTATTTCTATTGTAAATCTTTAAATGCGTTTTGCATACGTTCCACTGCCTCAAGAACTCGAGATCTCGGGGTGGCGATATTAAATCTCATAAAAGCTCCACCACCTTCTCCCATAATTGACCCGTATACGGTTGTAATTTTAGCTACTGTTTCGATACGGTTTTTAATTTCGGCCTGCGTCATCCCTGTGCCTGAAAAGTCTACCCAGGCAAGATATGTGCCTTCCGCATGCATAGCTTTGCAACCTGGAATATTATTAATTCCAGAATCAAAAATTCTAAAATTTTCTGCAATGTATACAAGTAAGTTATCAAGCCACTCTGCACCACCAGTAGAATACCCAGCTGTGGCCATGTGAAGGCCTAAAGTATTTGGGCTAAGCCCAAGAGCTTTCATTTTTTCTTCGAAAACATTAGCTAAATCTAAATTACTTATAGTAACATTGCCGGTGTGTGCCCCCGCAATATTAAATGTTTTAGTATTAGAAGTTAACATAATCAGTCTATCATTTATTTCAGGTGCTGCTACTGCCATTACATTGTGAGTATATCCAGGCATGATAAGGTCATGATGAATCTCGTCGCTTACAAGTAAAAGGTCATTTTCGCTACAAAATTTTGCCACCTCTTGTAACTCTTCAATTTCCCATACTCTCCCTCCGGGGTTATGTGGTGAACAAAAAATTAACATTTTTTCTTTTCCTGTAAGCAATTTTTTGTACTTAGAAAAATCCAGAATATATTTGTCTTCCTCCAGTTTGAGAGGAAACTCTCGGATTACTCTATCCGTTGCATTTAGAACGTTAAAAAAAGCGTGATACATTGGGGTTAACATAATAATTTCATCACCAGAGCTCGTGAAAGCGTCAACGCATAAAGCCATACCGTTAACTAGGCCATGGACCGTAAAAATTTTTGACTCGCCAACATCCCAATTGTGACGAATTTTCATCCACCATTTTATTGAAGAATGATAATTACTATAATCCGCAAAATAACCATAAAAGCCATGAGATAGAAGGTCACCGAGTTTTTCTTGTATTACCTTAGGTGGCTTAAAATCCATTTCTGCAACGTGCATAGGTATACCTTCTTCCTTAGAAATAGAATACCTTTCTTCCATTATGTCCCACTTGGCGCTGTGGGTGTTGCGCCTTTCTATTAATTCATCAAAATCCATGATTGACCCTCTATCCTATAAAGTTTAGGAATTTATGTGTTTTTTTATAAAAAAATGATTATAATGCGGCCATAAAATATCAAAATTTTAATGAGGTAAAGTAAGAAAATGAAGAGTAAAATATTTTATGACAATTAGGCCAATATTAATACATCCAGAGCCTAAGTTGAGAAAAAAAGCATTACCTGTTACGGTTGTTTCGGATCAAATGCTTAGGTTAGCAGATGATATGGTTGAAACAATGTATGAAGCGCCGGGGATAGGATTAGCTGCGCCTCAGGTAGGTGCTTTGGTTAGGGTGATTGTACTTGACTGTAAGGGAGAAGACCAGAATTCAGATGCTATCCAGATGTTTAATCCTAAGATTTTGTTTGCATCTTATGAAAAAAATACCCACGAAGAAGGATGTCTGTCAATTCCTGACCAGTATGGAGAAGTTGAACGGCCCTCAGTAGTCACGGTTGGGTGGATTGATAGAACAGGTGTAGAAGAGCAAAGGACTTTTAACGGCTTGTGGGCAACTTGCGTGCAACATGAAATAGATCACTTAAATGGTAAACTTTTTATAGATTATTTAACTCCTTTGCGAAGGCAGTTAATTACGCGAAAAATGAAGAAACTTAAGAGGGAAAAGTTACAAGGATGATCTTAAGTATAATTCAATACCCAGACCCAGTATTAAGGTCGCTTTGTACACCAATATTAGAGGTTTCTAAAGAAATAAAGACTATCATTAATGACATGTATGACACTTTATATGAGGCTTCGGGTCGAGGTCTAGCAGGACCTCAGATTGGAATTTCCAACAGATTATTTGTGATGGACATAAATTGGAAAAATGGAATTTCTGAGCCAGTAACTATGATAAATCCAGAGATTTTATTTAAATCGAACGAAACTCAAGTTAACGAAGAGAGGTGTCTCTCAATACCAGAAACTCCAGTGAAAGTTGAGAGACCATACACTATTGAAGTGATGTGGATGGATGAGGAATGTAAACTAAATCGAAACCGGTTTGAAGGGATCTCGGCTGCTATTATATGTCATGAGATTGATCATTTAGATGGTAAACTTATAATGGATAAATAGAGTGTTAAGTTTAAATTTAATCAAAATGAGTAATTACAGTTTATGAAGATAGTATTTTTTGGTACCCCTAGTTTTTCTGTCACGATTCTAAACGCTTTGATTGAAGAGGGTCATCAGGTAGTATGTGTTTACTGTCAACCACCGAGCGTGGCGGGGCGTGGACAAAAGGTTCGCAACTCACCAGTACATGCTAGAGCAAATGAACTGGGACTTTTAGTTAGGCATCCGTCTAGGCTCTCTGATGATAAAATTGTTCAAGATTTTTTAGATCTTGAGGCTGATGTTGGCGTTGTTGTAGCATATGGCCTTTTACTTCCAAAGGAAATTTTGGATGGCTCCAGATTTGGGTGTTTGAATGTTCATGCTTCACTTTTGCCAAGGTGGCGGGGGGCAGCACCAATTCAGAGGGCGATTATGGCAGGTGACCCTACAACGGGGGTATGTATAATGCGGATGGATCAAGGTTTAGACACAGGAGCTATAGTTGATACATTCGAGGTGGAGATAGGAGAACAGGAAACATCAGGTGAGCTTCACGAAAGATTATCTAACATAGGAGCAAATTTAATTGTTCATACTATTTCTAAAATTAGTGACATTGTAGATATTCAACAAGCAAATCAGGGTATAACGTATGCTCAAAAAGTTTTAAAAAATGAAACTTTGATAGATTGGCGGCAACCGGCTACAGAAATAGATAGGTTGATCCGTGCAATGTCTCCTTGGCCGGGGGCTTGGTGTCATGTGAATGGGGAGCGTCTTAAGCTCCTGGGTAGCTATACAAAGAACATAAAGGCAGACCCTGGAAAAATTTTAGATAGTTTCACAGTAGCTTGTGGTACTGGGGCTGTGTCTATTACCTCAGTTCAAAAACCTGGGAAACGGATCGTAACTACTGAAGAGTTTTTAAAGGGGAACAGTTTGCCGGAAAAACTACTTTAGAGTGGTTTTTGATATTTTTTTACCCATAATTTAAAGAACTTGCATTTAATTTTGGAAAGGGGCCATTCCTAATCTGGCAAGTAAATCTGCACGGTCATTTTCTGTATTGCCAGAGTGTCCTTTCACCCATTCCCAAGTCACGTTATGTGGTTTTCTGGCGTCATCCAGGTCTCTCCAAAGGTCTTCATTTTTTACAGGCTTCTTTGATGCTGTCTTCCAACCTTTTGATTTCCAAGTTGATAACCACTTTGATATACCGTCTTTAACATAAACACTATCTGTATAGATTGTTATTGTTGAGGGTCGTTCGAGAGCGTTTAATGCGTTTATAGCTGCAGTCAATTCCATCCGGTTGTTGGTGGTGTGCTCTTCTCCTCCATTTAATTCTATCTTTTTTATTATGCTTTTACCTTTTGTGGCTGTTATTATAACCCCCCAACCACCAGGCCCAGGGTTTCCTGAACAGGCTCCATCAGTATAGGCACAAATAAACATTAGGCAGATATACCTACTAAAAGTAATAGCACTACGATAAGGGTCATTGGAACACGTAAGCTTAACCACCATTGCGGTGCAAGTTTTTCTTTCCAGTGATGGACGTCAAATAACAGGATTCCCAAAAAACCAAGTAAAAGTAAAGCCAATGATAATTTAATATTGTGGCTCACAGAAAAAAAGTGCTCAGGTATTATTAAGAATACTAAAAAAGTTGGAATCACACTAGATAAATAAGCCTTTGTAGATAATACCCCCGAACTTTTTGCGGCAAACCCCCAGTGAGTTCCTGCCATAAAGCTTAGTATTATTAGCCCATAAGAAAGTAATAGCTTATCCAGCTCAGCATTAATTAATAAGTAGCTTTGAGATGTTATACTACTGAGTGATATCATTTGAAATATTGAGAAAATAAAGAAAGGAATTAAGCCCAAAAAACTCAACACTATTGCTGTTTTGGGGATATTTTTCACGAAAATTCTCTAAGTATTTTAGGGACCTTAAATTCAATATTTTCTATGGCAGTTTCTACTAACTCTACCGTAGTTTCATAACGGTCCTTAAATGCGGCTATAACTTCGTTAATGAGTTCATCAGGAGCGGATGCTCCAGCTGTCAAACCTATTGAAGAAATATCTTTAAGTGCTACCCAATCAATTTCTGTAGCTCTTTGAATTAGACAGGCATACGAGCAACCCGCTTTTAAGCCGACTTCCACTAAACGGTTAGAGTTTGAGGAATTAGGAGCACCGATCACCAGCATAGTCTTAGTCTTAGTTGACATTACCTTAACTGCGGTTTGCCTATTAGTAGTAGCGTAACATATATCTTCTTTGTGAGGACCAATAATATTTGGAAATCTTTTTTTAAGCGCTGTGATTATCTCTATAGTATCGTCAACAGATAGAGTAGTTTGAGTAATAAATGCTAGTAGATTTTTGTCTCGAGGTTCAATCTTTTGTACGTCACTGACCGTTTCAACCAAAAGTACTTCACCTGCTGGAAGTTGGCCCATTGTTCCAATGGTTTCAGGATGGCCTTCATGTCCTATCATTACCATCTGGCGATCATTTGAAAAATGCCGTTGAGCTTCATTATGAACCTTTGAAACTAACGGGCATGTAGCATCTATATAAATCATCTTTCTATCAAGCACTTCTTTTTCTACTGATTTAGGCACTCCGTGAGCAGAGAAAATAACTGGTCGATCACTAGGACAGTCATTTAGGTCTTCAATAAAAATTGCTCCCTTAGATCTGAGTTGATCAACGACAAATTTATTATGCACGATTTCATGACGAACATAAATTGGAGCTCCCCACTTTTGAATTGCTAATTCTACCATTTTAATAGCTCGATCTACGCCAGCACAAAAACCTCTCGGAGCAGCCAAATATAGTTTTAATTTAGGTTTTAACAACTTAACCTCTCCATTTTTATCCAAATTGAAATTAGAATGCTAATCAATACGATACTAAAAGACTATTTTTAAAAAACTTATTGTAGTATTATTATCTCTTCAATATTAGTGAACCTTCAAAATGCATATATAATAAATATAAAAAAAGTAAGTGTTCGAACCAAATCATTTTTAATGTTTTTAGAGTATATTTTTATGTCAAACAGGTTCAAGAAAGCATTTGTAGCATTTGGTGGTAATGTTGTCTCTTCCGTTGGTGAGCCAAAGCAAACCATTATAGCTGCTCTAAAAGAACTTGAAAGTGATTCGTTAGAGATTTCAAAATTAAGTAATTTTTACTCAACACCAGCTTTTCCTCTAGGAAGTGGTCCAGATTTTGTGAACGCTGTGGCATATATTCAAACTGATACAAATGCAGAAGAATTGCTAAAGAAGTTTCATAAAATTGAAAGTATTTTTGATAGAACTAGGTCATACAGATGGGCACCAAGACCAATTGATATAGATCTACTTGCATTTGAAGATCAAATATACCCATCACAGTATGAGTTTCTAAAGTGGTCTAATTTAACAATAACAGAGCAGACCAAACGAGTTCCTTCTAAATTAATACTGCCTCACCCACGTATCCAGGATAGAGTTTTTGTTCTTGTACCTTTTTTAGATGTTTCGAAAAACTGGGTGCATCCAGTTTTTAAAAAGACTTTAACGCAAATGCTTGGAGCTCTTAAGCCAATGGATAAGGAAATAATTTATCAAATTTAATTGATCGTCCCTTAACTTTTTAGTTGTATTTTTTGTTTTAAAAGTTTAGGGCGAATACTCAGATCCCTTTAATTAAACCGGAGTGTGCTATGGCTCGTGTTACTGTAGAAGATTGTGTTGATAAAGTACCAAATAGATTTGACTTAGTTTTGCTCGCGGCTCATCGCGCACGCGAGATATCTACTGGATCTGCGATAACTGTGATAAGGGATAATGATAAGAACCCTGTTGTCAGCTTAAGAGAGATAGCAGATGAAACTCAGTCAGCCGACGAATTAAGAGAAAGGTTAATTGAGAGCAATCAAATTCAGATTGAGGTGGACGAACCGGAAGAAGATGAAATGGCTTTGTTAATGGGTATCGAGGACGATGAGGTAGCTGATGATGATATGTCTGAAGAAAAACTTCTTCGTGCTTTAATGGAAGCTCAAGCAGAAGATTAGGGTTGTAGTAAACATGTGGTGGATTTTTTATGATTGAAGCCAAAGAGCTAATACGCTTGGTTAAAGTCTATAATCCAAAAACTAATTATAAACTAATAAATAAAGCTTTCGAGTACTCAAGAAGTATGCACACAGGACAATCGCGTCGTTCTGGTGAGCCATATTTTTCTCACCCTGTAGCTGTTGCGGCAATTCTTACTGAGCAACGACTTGATGACGCATCTATTGTGACAGCTTTATTACACGATACCTTGGAGGATACGAAGTCTACTTTCTCTGAAGTAGAAAAAAGCTTTGGTTCTGAAGTTGCAGGTTTGGTAGACGGAGTAACAAAGCTAACCAACCTTCAGCTTAATTCAACAGAAACTAAGCAGGCTGAGAACTTTCGAAAACTTTTTATGGCCATGTCTAAAGATTTACGAGTTATCTTAGTAAAGTTAGCTGATAGATTACATAATATGCGAACTATCAAGCATATGACTCCAGAAAAGCAGATTAAAAAGTCCATAGAAACAATGGACATTTTTGCTCCTTTAGCTGGAAGAATCGGAATGCACTGGATGAGAGAAGAGTTGGAAGACCTCGCTTTCAGAGTTTTAAATCCAGATGCACGGAACTCTATAATTCGCCGTTTTATCACTTTACAAAAAGAAACTGGAAGCGTTGTTCCAAAAATTACAAAAGATATAAAAACAGAACTATCAAAATCTGAACTAAATAGCGACGTTTATGGTAGAGCGAAAAAACCTTACTCTATATGGCGGAAGATGGAAGAAAAAAAACAGGGTTTTTCACAGTTATCAGATATTTATGGTTTTCGAATAATCACAGATAAAGAAGATGATTGTTACAAGGCCTTAGGTATCATCCATCAGAGATGGACGGCTGTTCCTGGGCGATTTAAAGACTATATTAGTCAGCCTAAATCTAACGGGTATCATTCCATCCATACTACTGTTTCTGGGCGCGATGGGACGCAAGTAGAGGTTCAAATCCGAACTAGGGAAATGAATGACGTTGCAGAAACTGGAGTGGCAGCACATTGGGCCTTCCGAGACGGCATTAGAGTAGAGAATCCATTCACATTGGACCCTTCTAGGTGGGTGGATGCTATGAATGAGCGTATAGAACAAGCTGATGATCATGACGAGTTTCTTGAGCACGTAAAATTAGAAATGTACACTGATCAAGTATTTTGCTTCACGCCTAAAGGAGAGGTAGTCAAGTTGCCTCGAGGCGCAACGCCTCTAGATTTTGCCTATGCTATCCATACAAGAATTGGGCATTCGTGTGTGGGTGCAAAAGTTAATGGAATAAGAGTGCCTTTGTGGACGAGGCTCCGTAATGGCCAATCAGTTGATATCGTTACGGCAGATGGTCAAAAACCTCAACCAACTTGGAAAGATATTGTTGTTACTGGTCGTGCTAAAGCGGCAATAAGAAGGTCTTTAAGGGAAGAGCATCGTGACAGATTTGTAAAATTAGGTAGGGAGCTTGTAAGAGCGGCCTTTGAACACATTGGGAAGAGATCAACAGAGAAAGCATTATCCATAGCAGCTAAGGAATTAAATTTGCAGGATGCAACTAGCTTACTGGAATTAGTTGGTTCCACGGAGTTATCTTCTAAAGATGTTGTGAATGCTATCTATCCTGATTTAGTTGAGAAATCGAGGCTTGATGGACCGTATTCTAAACGTTCAGTTATAGGTTTACCAAAAGGTGTTCAAATAAAGAGATCGCGTTGCTGCCTTCCCTTGCCTGGAGAGAGAATTGTTGGGATTAAACACCGAGGTGACGGTGTTTTTGTCCATTCTATAGATTGTGGTTCGCTCGTTGAGATCGATAGTGAGTCAGATCGTTGGGTTGATGTCCATTGGGATACAGGAAAACATCTAGCAACAAATACAGTCACCCTTAACTTGACAATAGTGAACGATTCTGGAGTTTTAGGTAGGCTTTGTACCTTAATTGGAGAGCAAAGAGCAAATATTTCAGATTTACATTTTATAGATAGGAAACCTGATTATTTTCGTATTTTAGTGGACGTGGATGTTAGCGACTCTGAGCATTTGCATACTATCATGGTAGCTATTGAAGCTGATAGCTATGTTGCTGCTTTAGAGAGGCATAAAGACGTTGAGTTGAAACCTAAATAAAGTAATGAAAATCTAGTAGCTTACGGAGAAATTGTCGAAAGTGTTTAAACGAAGAACATCAAAAACATGGCTGCTATGGTTTTGGCATTTTCTTTGGCCAAACGGTGGTTGGAGTCGTAGGTTTGAGTATGTTAAATATAGAATTAAAAGGCTTCCTGACTCTCCAAAGAGAATATCTCTTGGTATCGCCGCTGGTGTATTTGCTTCGTTTACACCACTTTACGGATTTCATTTTTTTGTTGCTATGATTATTGCTAAGTTAATTAGAGGAAATATGTTAGCAGCTTTAACCGGTACTTTCTTTGGAAACCCCTTAACCTATGTACCTATAGGGGTGATTTCATTAAATTTTGGTTGTTTTATCTTAGGAATAGATCAGTTGGCACCAGATAAAATAATTGAAATATTTATTGGTGCTTGGAGTGATTTTGGTCAAAATTTAGTAGCCATTACTCTACATCAACCAACAAAATGGCATAAACTAGGGTTATTCATAAATGAGGTATTTTTGCCTTATTCAATAGGATGTATAATTCCGGGATTAGTAACGGCTTTGATTTGTTATTATATTAGTTTTCCATTGATCTTTGCTTTCAAGAACAGATCAAAGGGTATCCTTATTAAAAAACTCACAAAATATCGAAAAAAAGGTTCTTAATTATTGTTTAATCTATTTCTTTATTTGTTTTTTATATTTTAAATAAAATAATAGAGAGGTGAGCAGGGTTTGTTATATTATTTACTAGTAAGGTTGACGTACAAATGTTTTGATATCGGATAAAAACCGCATTAGAACTATTCAAACTAAATGTTAATATTTAAATAAGAGAGAGCAATGGATAAACACAAATTACGTCTTGGAGTAAATATCGATCACGTTGCAACCGTAAGGAATGCACGCGGAGGGAGTAATCCTGATCCACTAAGAGCAGCAAAAATTGCCGAACTCTCTGGAGCAGATGGTATCACAGCGCACCTTAGAGAGGATCGCCGCCATATTACAGATTCGGATATCGAAGCGTTAGTTGAACATCTTAAAATACCATTAAACTTTGAAATGGCAGCAACAGATGAAATGCAAAAAATAGCACTTAAGTACAGACCTCATGCAGTCTGTCTTGTTCCAGAGAAACGGGAAGAAAGGACTACCGAGGGTGGCCTAGAGGTTTCTAAAGAGGAAAACAGGCTTGCACATTTTATTGCTCCTTTAAATGAGGTTGGGTGTAGGGTATCTATCTTTATTGCGGCAGACCAGTCACAAATTGAATCTGCAGCTAGAATAGGTGCTTCAGTTGTAGAACTCCATACAGGGGCATATTGTGATGCTTATGCAGAAGACCTTAACACTAAAGCAAACTTAGAATTAAAGAGTTTGAAAGAAATGGCAACTTTTGCTAAATCATTAGGGTTGGAAGTTCATGCTGGACATGGACTGACTTATGATACGGTGAGGTCAGTAGCCGTAATACCTGAATTGGTAGAGTTAAACATTGGTCATTTTTTAGTTGGAGAAGCAATTTTTAAGGGACTAGATACAGCAATTAGCGAGATGAGATTACTGATGGATAATGCTCGAAAAAATGCTTAAGTAGAAAGTTTAGGTTAAAGTTTTTGGATAATTTACTATGATTATTGGAATTGGAACTGACTTAGCAAATATTGATCGTATAGAAGCGACACTAAAGCGTTTTGGAGATCGGTTCAGGAATCGAGTATTTACCGAGCTAGAAAAATCTAAGGCAAAATCGCGTCCAGATGAAGCTAGTACATTAGCAAAACGATGGGCAGCAAAAGAAGCTTGTTCTAAGGCTTTAGGGACTGGGCTGAGGATGGGTATTTCATGGAGAGATATGGGAGTAATAAATCTTAATACCGGTCAACCGGTAATGAAACTAACTGGATGGGCTGAAAAAAGACTCAATAGTCTGACACCAAAGGGCCATAAAGCATTTGTTCACGTATCATTGACTGATGATCACCCGTGGGCTCAGGCGTTTGTTCTAATTGAATCCATACCAAGAATTGGTTGACTTAAGTCACTGTAGCCCGCATCTAGCAGTAAAGATTTAAGAGAGTGAAAAATGGCAAGTAAAATAGAAAAAAAAGATGGTATAGTGGAAACTATTAAAACAATAGTGTACGCTTTATTAATAGCAGGCATTTTTCGAAGCCTTTTTTTCCAACCTTTTTGGATCCCTTCTGGGTCTATGAAAGATACTCTTTTAGTTGGTGATTTCCTATTTGTTAATAAGATGGTCTATGGTTACTCAAAATATTCTTGTCCATTTAATATTTGCCCTATTTCTGGTAGAATTTTTGCTAAAGACCCGTCTCGAGGAGATGTCGTAGTTTTTAGGCATCCAATAAGTGGACAGGACTATATTAAACGCCTGATTGGTTTGCCTGGTGATACCATCCAAGTCAAAGATGGTATCATTTTCTTAAATGGTAATGAACAAAAGCAAGTGGATAATGGATACTTTGAGGAGATCTATGAAGGGCAAGGTTCAATGGGGGGGTATCCTGCCTGCTCTAATAATACTGCTCAAACAGGAGCAGTATGTAAGAAAGAAAAGCTTTTGGAGTCTTTGGAAGGCAGCCCAGAACATCATGTTTTAAATATCCGAGACGGTTTGCCTGGAGATAATACACGAGCTTTTAACGTACCAGTGGGGCATTTCTTTTTTATGGGCGACAATAGAGATAATTCTGTAGATTCTAGATTTATGCAACAAAGAGGTGGCGTAGGCTTTGTGCCATTTCAAAATCTTTTAGGACGAGCAGATCGGATATTGTTTTCATCAGCAGGGAAAAAGATGCTTTATTTCTGGACCTGGCGAAAAGAACGATTTTTTAAAGCAGTCTACTAATATAAAAAAAATTTATGTTATAAGCAAACATCGGCTTAATAGTAAATAAGAACAAATTATGATCTATGATATAATTATCGATAAATAATATATGTCCATAGTACTATGTTAATGATTAAGGGAAGCCTATGAAATTATCCTCTGAATTGAGTGCTTTTTCTAAGCGGATAAAATATTCTTTTAACAACCCAGAACTGTTAGTTAGAGCACTTACTCATAGTTCGTTTTCTTCTGCTACTAGGCCTGACAATCAGAGATTGGAGTTTCTTGGGGATCGTGTCCTTGGACTAGTAATAGCGCAAACACTCTTGGAGAAAGATATCAGTGCGTCGGAGGGTGTGTTGGCCCCTAGATTTAACGCTATGGTCAGAAAAGAAACTTGTGCTGAAATTGCTCGTGAAATCAATTTAGGTGAAGTTTTGAAACTTGGAAATTCTGAAATGGCGTCTGGTGGGCGGAAAAAACAAGCTATATTGGGAGACACAATGGAAGCATTGATAGCCGCCATTTATCTTGATGGCGGACTTGTTGTAGTGAGTGATTTTATTACTCGGTTATGGGGAGATCGAATAAATAAGGTAGAACATGATGCCAGAGACCCAAAGACTTCCCTCCAAGAGTTAGTTCAGGGCTGGGGACAGAGCCCACCAATTTATTCTGTAGTAGAACGTTCAGGGCCAGACCATGATCCAATTTTTAAAGTTTCTGTTCTGGTTGCTTCTGGAGAGTGTGAAGAAGGAACCTCTAAATCAAAAAGATTAGCTGAGCAGGTTGCTGCTAAGAATTTACTTGAAAGGATTAAAGGTGAGTAAAAAAAGAGCAGGGTTTGTTGCATTAATTGGTGAACCAAATGTTGGAAAGTCAACATTATTAAATCGAATGGTTGGCTCAAAAATTTCCATTGTTACTCATAAAGTCCAAACAACAAGGGGAAGAATTCGAGGTGTGGCTATTGAAGGGGACACACAAATCGTATTCGTTGATACTCCTGGTCTTTTTAAAACAAAACGGCGCTTAGATCGTGCAATGGTTGCTTCAGCTTGGAGTGGAGCGATTGATGCAGATGTAGTAGCTTTATTGATAGAAGCCCATAAGGGAATTACTGAAACAGTAAGAAAAATAATTGAGGGGATAGATGGCAAAGTTCAGTCTAAGCATGTTATTTTAGTTATAAATAAGATTGATCGCACTAGTCCTGAAAAATTACTTAGTATTACGAGGGAACTAAATGAGATATTCAATTTTGAGGAAACCTTCATGATTTCGGCGGAGAAGGGTCACGGAGTTGATAAGCTAAAGTTGTGGCTGGCTAGTATGCTTCCTCAAGAGCCATGGTTGTACCCAGAGGAACAGATAGCGGATTTACCGTTGCGGGTTATTGCTTCTGAGATTACTAGAGAGAAACTTATTCTTAGACTCCATCAAGAGTTACCTTATCAACTTACTGTTGAAACAGAGCGGTGGGTAGAAAAACCTGATGGCTCTGTTTTGATAGAGCAGATTATCTATGTTGTTAGAGATGGACATAAGGGAATTATTTTGGGCAATAAAGGTACTACCATTAAGTCTATTGGACAGGACGCTAGAGCTGATCTAATTGAGTTCTTAGGTCTTACCGTTCATTTATTACTTAAAGTAAAGGTCCGACCTAATTGGCAAGAAGAAAAAGCCAGATATACTGAAATGGGTCTAAGCTATAATGATGGAAACGTATGATTAGGTTAACCACTGAGCTATGGGCCCATAGTTATATTACCAGGCTTAGATTGAAAGGAATTCCTTCGTTTGTTACACAAAAAGGTGATCTGAATGCAGGAACAGTTTTTGTTAAATTGAATACGTTGGATGGCTTGGCTAAAGCATATCAAAGATCTTTTGATTTAGCTTCTGACAGTAGATCTTGGGTAATTTTGTCTGAGGGTATTGAGCTAGAGGTTGATAAGAAACTGGACAAACAAAAAGAATATGATCCTGACATATGGGTTATTGAAGTCGAGGACAAGCAAGGTAGACATTTGCTTAATGAGCCAGGAATCAGTGATTGATGGAATGGAGCGCAGAAGGTTTATTATTGGGTGTACGGAATTTAGGAGAAACATCTACTATTATAGAAGTTTTTACTCGAGAATATGGAGTTTATTATGGCGTTGTGAGAGGTGGAAAATCTAAGAAAATTGCACCAACCTTACAACCTGGTGCACAGCTGGATGTAACGTGGAGAGCAAGGTTAGAAAATCACCTTGGTGTGTTTTCTACGGAAATGTTAAGTTCAAGGTTTTCAATGGTATTAAATCAGCGAGATTCTTTAGCTGGATTAAGCGTTATTTGTAGCCTTTTGAGGTTTTCGTTATCTGAAAGGGACCCTCATCCATTGCTATACGATCGCACAATTCATCTCTTAGACATGTTAATTAATAACACTAACTGGCCTTTCTTCTATATGAAATGGGAGCTGGCTCTACTCCAAGATATGGGGTTTGGTCTTGACTTAGATAGATGCGCTGTAACGAATCAAAGTGAAAATTTGCGATATATTTCACCAAAATCTGGCCGAGCCGTGTCAAAAAAAGCCGCAGGAAAATGGGCTGATAAGTTACTACCTTTGCCTGCTTGTCTTACGGACATTGATCAGAGTTCCGATGCCAGCTTAGAGGATGGATTTAAGGTTACAGGATATTTTTTAAAGAATTGGTTGGCACCCTTGATGAATGATAGGCCTCTCCCAGCATCTAGGGAAAGACTTTTGAATATTCTCAGACGTAACGGAGCATTATGAGATATTTTTTTTGTTAATTGAATTTGATAATATTCTTCTAGATATAACGTTAGCTTGAATCTCCGCTGTGCCTTCAAAAATATTAATAATCCTTGCATCGCACAGGAGACGGCTTGCTGGATGCTCTAAAGCATATCCATAGCTACCATGAATTTGAAGAGAGTTATCGGCAGCTGACCAGGCTACTCTGGAAGAAAGTAGCTTTGCCATACCCGCTTCCAAGTCACATCTTTTATTATTATCTTTTTGTTCAGCAGCGTAATAAGTCAGTTGTCTACTCACCATTAGTTCTACAACCATCATAGCAAGCTTATTATATACTCTAGGGAACTTTATTATTTTTTTACCAAATTGATGTCGATCATTGGCATACTTTATAGCCAGCTCACAAGCGGATTGTGTGATGCCAATAGCTCTGGAAGCGGTTTGTATTCTCGCTGACTCAAATGTTTGCATAAGTTGATTAAAACCAAAACCTTCTTTTTCACCAAGTAAGTTCTCTTTTGGTACGTAAAACTCATCAAAAGCAAGTTCAAATTCTTTCATACCTCTATAACCTATTACCTGAATTTCTCCTCCAGTGAGGGCCGTATCAGGAAAAAAATCATCATTATTACCAGGTGTTTTTTCAGCCAGGAACATCGATAACCCCTTGTGGTTGGAAAGTGTTCTGCTTGTCCGAGTAAGTACTGTCATTAACTGAGCACGACTTCCATGAGTAATCCAAGTTTTATTTCCAGTGATCTTGTAACCATTGTTAAATTTAATTGCTTTTGTAGTTAGAGCACCGAGATCGGATCCTGTGTTAGGTTCAGTGAAAACAGCGGTTGGTAAAATTTCTCCGTTAGCTATTTTTGGAAGCCATTTTCCTTTTTGATTGTCTGTTCCTCCACACAAAATTAATTCAGCTGCGATATCACTACGAGTCCCTAAACTCCCGACGCCAATGTAACCCCTGGATAATTCTTCCGAGACGACACATAGCGCAATTTTTGACAAACCTAACCCACCATACTGTTCAGGAATAGACATTCCAAATACACCAAGGTTTGCCATTTCTTGGATAAGGTTCATCGGTATTAATTCATCATTAAGGTGCCAGTTTTGGGCAAAAGGATCTACTTTTTCAATACTAAAACGTCTGAATTGATCTCGAATCATATTTAATTCAGACGTTAAGCCAGTGTCACCTGTTAACTCATTTTTAGAACATTCAGATATGTGTAAAATTAGAAACTTCTTACAATCTTGAGATGCACCCAAATTAATTAGCTTTTTGATGTCAGGGTTTGTGAACAACAATTCGTTTTCAACATCAATCTCGATATCAGTTAACCTTACTATTTCACCTTGAGAAATAGGTATGCCACCTTTGATTTGTGCTAGATACTCACTAAAAGCTATTTGGTGGATTAAGGTTTCGACTTCCCCCAGACGATTCTTCAACTTCAATTGCGACGACCATTTTTGCATTCGCTCTAGAGCCATATAATATGTACATAACCATGCTATGGTGTGATTAAAAGTTTGATGCTCCTCTACAAACATTTTTTCTGATTTTTGACTTTCTACGAATCTCGACACACAGATTATTTTGACTCTGTCTATTATTGAAGAAAGTTCTGTTAAAGCAACTTCGGTAATTGATAAAAGGTTTGGAATTAGCAAAGTTTTATACATCGAACTTTCTGACACCACTTTTTTACCTTTTAATATACGGTTTATTGTTTGTAATTTTAATTTTATAAAATTTTAAGTTATTTTAAAGCAATATCACAAACATCCGCTTCTACATGAGGTAAGTATTGCTCAAAGTTCTTATTAAACATTGTTATGAGTTTGTGCACCTGATCATCGTAGGCTTCTTTATTTTCCCATGTATCACGTGGATTTAGTAACTTATCTGGTACTCCGTTGACAGATTCTGGTACTTCAAAACCAAAGAATTTATCGACACGATAGTTCACTGAACCTAGGGAGCCATCAAGAGCAGCAGATAGAAGGGCTCTGGTGGCTTGGATGGGCATTCGCGAACCAGTTCCATATTGACCCCCAGTCCACCCGGTATTCACAAGCCAACATTGTGCTTGATTATCAGCAATTTTTTGTCGTAGAAGGTTGCCGTAAACCTCGGGCCTTCTTGGCATAAAAGGTGCTCCAAAACATGTTGAAAAAGTTGGTTGTGGTTCGTTTATGCCATTTTCAGTTCCTGCCACCTTTGAAGTAAACCCTGACAAAAAGTGATAAATTGCCTGAGCAGTTGAAAGCCTTGCTATTGGTGGTAATACTCCAAAAGCATCACAAGTTAGCATAATTATATTTTTAGGATGACACGCTAATGAACTATTAGAAGCATTAGCTATATAATCTAACGGGTATGCGCACCGCATATTAGCACTTATACTGTCATCGTGAAAATCCAACTCTTTGGTAACTGGATCATAGACCATATTTTCGATTACAGTTGCAAATTTTTTGGTAGTAGCAAAAATTTCTGGCTCAGCTTTAGGGTCAAGATCTATAGTTTTTGCATAACAGCCACCTTCAAAATTAAATATCCCATTATTAGACCAACCATGCTCATCGTCCCCTATTAGAGTACGATTAGGATCTGCTGAAAGTGTTGTCTTTCCTGTGCCAGAAAGCCCAAAAAATATTGCACTATCATTTGAGTTATCGTGAGCATGATTTGCCGAGCAGTGCATTGGCATAATACCTTTTTCAGGTAGTAAAAAATTTAATAAAGAAAATACAGATTTTTTATTTTCACCAGCATACTCTGTTCCACCAATTAGGATTAACTTTTGGTCAAAGTTTATTGCTATAATAACATCTGAACGACAGCCATGCTTCTTGGGGTTAGCATGAAATTTAGGACAATTAATTATTGTGTATTCTGGGTCAAATCTCACTAATTCATTTAAATCAGGCCTTCTCAACATATGTCTAATAAATAAACCGTGCCAAGCAAGTTCGGTAACTAATCGGACATCGAGCCTGTGCTCAGGATCGGCTCCAGCAAATAAGTCATGAACAAAGTAATCTTTACCTTTCATATGAGCGAGCATATCTTTATGAAGTATCTCAAAGCTCTCTGGTGTCATGGGTGCATTGTTTTCCCACCATACAGAGTTTTCATTACTTGCTGTTTTTACAATAAACTTATCATTAGGTGATCTGCCGCTGTGTTTTCCAGTAGTGACTAGTAGGGTACCACCATTTCCTAGCTCACCTTCATCTCTTTGAATTGCTTCTTGGATTAACCCTGGTTCCATTAAGTTATAAAACACGTTATTTAGATCGCTAATTCCTTGATACTCAATTGTTTTTTTGAGATTGAATGTTCCGTGGTTCATCTAATGTCCTTAGTGCTTTAAAATTTTACTTTATTCGTAGCTGATTAATATGTTTATGTCTTGAATATAAAAAACTCGAGCGACCAGTATTAAGTTATATCGTGTCATATCAAAATGAAAGGCCTCAACTGTCAACAGTTAGTGTCGAACATTAGGCTGAATTGCCGCAAGTGGTTATGTGGTATTTTAAACATACGGAGAAATTTTGTTTAGTGATAGAATTAATGGTTTTTTTAAAGGTATACCGAGAAAGTATTAGGGATGTTGATAAAGTGCTTTTGAAATTAATTAAAGTAAGTTTTAAAAGTAATAATTTTTAACGAGATGGTTCGGCTGGGTTTTTACTATAATCATAAAACCCTTTACCAGTCTTTTTACCAAGCCAACCTGCTTCCACATATTTAGTCAGTAGTGGACAGGGTCGATATTTTGTATCTGCCAGCCCGTCATGTAACACAGTCATAATCGAAAGGCAGGTATCCAAGCCGATGAAATCAGCAAGCTCAAGTGGACCCATGGGATGATTTGCACCAAGACGCATAGATTCATCAATTGATTTAATTGAGCCTATACCTTCAAAAAGTGTATAAATTGCTTCATTTATCATTGGCATCAGTACTCGATTTACAATAAATCCAGGGAAATCCTCTGCTTGAGCGGCAGTTTTTCCTAGTTTTTCTACAACAGACAGGCATGAATCATAAGTGTCTTGATTAGTTGCAATTCCTCTAATTAGTTCAACTAACTGCATTAAAGGTACTGGATTCATAAAATGAAACCCCATAAACTTTTCAGGACGATCAGTTCTTGATGCAAGTCTTGTAATGGAAATTGATGATGTATTTGAGGTCAGAATTGTGTCCTCTTTTAGATGTGGCGTTAGGCTTTCAAAGATAAGTGTTTTTACGGCTTCATCTTCAGTTACTGCTTCTATGATAAGGTCAGCGCCAGCCACTGTCTCTAATTTTGTAGCTGATTTTAAGTTATCTAAAGCCTCTTCACATTCATTTAATGAAATTCTTCCATCTTTAACTTGACGTGTTAAACTTGTAACTATTTTCTCAACATTTGTTTTTAATACTTCTTTTGAAATGTCAGAAAGTATTACTTTATACCCTACCATCGCCATTGATTGGGCAATTCCACGACCCATTTGCCCTGACCCAACTATTCCAATAGTTTTAATTATCATTTAGGATTCTTTCACTTTTAAAACTTTGGCGTTATGAATAAGTTGATAGAATTAAAGTTTTTCAATTAGCTCTGGCACAAGTTCAAAAAGATCTCCAACTAAGCCATAGTCAGCTACTTGGAATATTGGTGCTTCTTCGTCCTTGTTAATTGCAACAATTACCTTAGAATCCTTCATTCCAGCAAGATGTTGAATAGCTCCTGAAATACCTATAGCAACATAAAGATCTGGTGCTACAACCTTTCCTGTTTGACCAACTTGCCAATCATTAGGAGCATAGCCAGAGTCGACTGCTGCTCTAGATGCTCCGACTGCAGCACCTAGTTTGTCGGCTAGTTTTTCTATTAGGTCAAAATCATCTTTGGAGCCAACTCCTCGGCCTCCTGACACAACACTCCCAGCCGATGTTAATTCGGGACGATCATTTGTTGCTACCATATCTTCCATCCATTGGCTCAATTGTTGGCTATTAGAAGATGATAATTGTTCAATTTCAGCGTATCCATTTTGATCAGTCGCCTCAAAGTTAGCGGTTCTAACCGTAATAACTTTTTTTTGATCTATGGATTGCACTGTTTGTATAGCATTTCCTGCATATATTGGTCTTTCAAAAGTGTCGGGTTCAATGACAGCTGTTATATCTGACATGATCATTGAATCAAGATGCGCTGCTACTCGAGGTAGTATATTTTTTGCTCCTGCTGTTGATGGGGCAACTATATGACTAAATTTATCTGAAAGTGATATAATTAAATCAGAAATAGGTTCAGCCAGGTCATGACCGAGGGATGAGGACTCAGCATATAATACTTTTGCGACTCCACTTAGTTTTGCAGCAGACTTTGCAGCATTTTTGGTGTTTTCGCCTGCACATAGAATAGTAACATCACCCATTTTTTTTGCAGCTGTTAGTGCTTTTGCAGTGGCATCTTCAGCTAACTCACTATTTGATAACTCTGCTATGAGAAGGACTGCCATTTAAATTACTCCTGCTTCTTCTTTAAGTTTTACTAGTAGTTCATCTACTGACGCTACTTTAACACCAGCTTTTCTGGTCTCTGGCTCTCGGGTGTTGATAATCGATAGCCGCGCTGTCAAATCAACTCCGTAGTCTGAAGGGACTTTTTCATCTAACTGCTTTCTCTTTGCTTTCATTATATTTGGAAGAGATGCGTATCTGGGTTGATTAAGCCTCAGATCAACAGTTACGACTGAAGGAAGGGATACTTTTATTGATTGAAGACCCCCATCCACCTCTCTAGTAACCACTGCATTTTTTGCCTCAATATTTAATTCGGATGCGAATGTTGCTTGGGACCAACCTAAAAGGGCAGATAACATTTGCCCTGTTGCGTTCATATCATTATCAATTGCTTGTTTGCCACACAGTACTAGGTTAGCGGCTTCCTCTGTGACAATTTCTTTTAAAAGTTTAGCCACTGTAAGGGGTTCTATATCTTGATGCACATCTTCTGACGCAATGACCAATATAGCTCGATCTGCACCCATGGCTAAAGCTGTTCTCAAGGTTTCTTGATTTTGCTTCACTCCTATTGACACGGCAATTACTTCAGTAACCTTTTCTGCTTCTCTAAGTCTTATGGCTTCCTCTACAGCAATTTCGTCGAAAGGATTCATCGACATTTTGACATTGGTGAGGTCGACACCTGATCCATCTGCTTTTACACGGACTTTAACATTGTAATCTATGACGCGTTTAACTGGTACTATCACCTTCATTAATGGTAACCCCTTATAAATAACCAAGCTTTTTTTAACCTGAATAATATTTGTTTACAAAATTTTTTTAAAAAACAATAGGACAAAATCGACGCGCCTTGTGATTTTGGCGTCGGTTTCAACAACAAAATTAATCAAATATTCTTTAGCGCACATAAATTTAACGGTTTGCACCAGGAACCCACAATATGTCATCTTTTCCGTTAGAATTTGCCACCCTTGACGCCACAAAAAACCAGTCACTTAGCCTATTTAGATACTGAATAGAATGTGCATTCACTGTCTCATTATTAGATAACTCAACAGTTAAACGTTCTGCTCTCCTTGAGACGGTTCTGCATAAATGTAAATGTGCAGCTAGTTTTGATCCCCCAGGTAAAATAAATGACCGCAAAGGTTCAATATTTTTGTTCATAAGATCAATTTCAGTTTCTAGCCTCTTGACTTGATTGCCAGTCATTCTTAATGGCTGATATTGAGCTTCGGAGTCCTTTTCCTGATCAGGTCTACAAAGATCAGCCCCAAGATCGAAAAGATCATTTTGGATAACCGAAAGTTGGGTGGATATCAGTGTTCTATCCGCGTATAATTTAGCAAGACCCACAGTAGCATTTGTCTCGTCGACGGTTCCGTAAGCGGACACTCTTAAAGAGTGTTTAGGTACTCTATTGCCATCTCCGAGCGAGGTTTCTCCAGAATCCCCAGTCTTTGTATAAATTTTACTTAGTGTGACCATTTAATTAGTTTCCAATATTTTTGATTAATACGAATAGTAAAACAAGAATTATTGCAAGAGCTTGAGCCCCTATTCGATAACGCATAATTTTATTAGAGTATTTTCGGTTGAATTCGCCACCTTTAGCAAAAGTCCCAATCCCTATCAATAATATAATTAAGACTACGATAGCTGCTATTATAACTATAAAGAAAAGTGGATCTTGTACCATTAGTGACCTTTTAATTTTTATATTTACCTTTTAATTCACCGAGAAGTTTTCTGACAGATAGAGTTAAAGTTTTGAAATTAAAAGATCTAACCATTTAGTAGGTAGTATTTTTTTCAAATAATACAGTAAGTACGTTGGAGTTGTTACGAAATAACGTGTTTTTGGTTTGGAACTCTCAAGGGCATGAATTAATTTCTTGGAGACAGCAGTTGCCGGGAGTTCAAATAAATCGGGCGCATTTCCTTTGTATAGTCTTGGTATAAGTAACTCTCGATACTCGTCAGCCCGAGAAGACTGCTCCCATTTAACCCATTTTTCAAATTTAGGTATAGAATTTTTTCTTATCTGAGATGTTATCGGGCCAGGTTCGATTAAGATAACTTTAATGTTTGAGTGAATTAACTCAACCCTTAGTGTGTCAGATAGGCCTTCAATAGCAAATTTTGTTGAATTGTACGCTCCTCTAAATGGAAGAGCTACAAAACCTAGAACAGACGAACAGTTAACTATTCTTCCGTATCCTTGCGCCCTCATTATAGGAAGACTCAAACGTATAAGTTCGTGATAACCAAAAACATTTGACTGAAAGATATCTTTCAAAGCGCCAGTGCTTATGTCTTCCAGAGCGCCTGGAATTGCGAAAGCTCCGTTGTTAAATATAGCGTCAAGAGTGCCCCCTGTCACTTCAAGGCAACTTTGTAATGCTGACTTTATTGTTTTTTCTTTTTGATAATCAAGTAAAAAGCTTTCAATACCCTCAGCTTTAAGTCTATTACAGTCCTTTTGTTTTCTACAGGTAGCAAAAACCTTCCATCCACGTTTATGAAGAGTTTGCGCGCAAGAATATCCTATTCCTGAAGAGCACCCTGTTATTAATATAGATTTTTTATGCATTATTATCCTCTTGTAAGAAAGGTTTTTAAGAGAGTTAGTAAAACAGATAAATAGAGGTTTAAATAGTAAAATTTGTGTTAAAACTAAGTTATGATAAAGGATAGCTTTACTGGACTAATTACCTTGGATAGATAGTATTTATGGCAGACAATTTTAACGATCACAGCGATCAAACTTCAGAAGTTACAGAGACTCTTCGTAGAGCAATAGGGGACAGGTATTTAAAGTACGCCTTATCGACAATTATGAATCGCGCTCTGCCCGACGCTAGAGATGGTTTAAAACCTGTTCATCGTAGAATTCTTTTTGCGATGCATGAACTTAAACTTTCATCAATTGGTGGATTTAGGAAGTCGGCAAAGATTTCTGGAGATGTTATGGGGAACTACCACCCTCATGGAGATCAAGCTATTTATGATGCTTTGGCTCGGTTAGCTCAGGAATTCAGTGTTCGTTACCCACTAGTGAATGGCCAAGGAAATTTTGGAAATATTGATGGAGATAACCCAGCGGCACCGAGGTATACGGAAGCCCGTATGACAAAAGCCGCTGAATTACTTTTAGAGGGGATTTCTGAAGACGCAGTTGACTTCCATGATAATTATGATGGAACTTTACAAGAGCCAGTTGTTTTGCCGGCAACCTTTCCAAATCTTCTAGCGAACGGTTCTAGTGGCATAGCAGTTGGGATGGCGACAAACATTCCACCTCATAATGTAATCGAGTTATGCTCTGCATGCTTGCATCTATTAAAAGCACCTAATGCTCGTGATGAGACCCTAGCAGAATATATTCCTGGCCCAGATTTTCCGACTGGAGGCGTAATAGTCGAGCCTAAAGAGAATATACTAAACTTTTATAAGGTAGGTCGCGGATCTATTAGATTGAGAGCTAAGTGGGTATTAGAAGAGTTACCAAGAGGGCAATGGCAAATAGTTGTTACAGAAATCCCATATCAAGTTCAAAAATCTAGACTTATTGAAAAAATAGCTGAACTAATACAGATGAAAAAAGTTTCAGCGCTTGGAGATGTGCGAGATGAGTCTGCAGAAGATATAAGAATTGTACTTGAGCCAAGAGTAAAAAATATCTCGGTGGAAGCCCTAATGGAAACAATGTTTCGTCATTCAGACTTGGAAGTTAGATTTAGTATGAACATGAATGTTCTTATCGATGGCTTAACACCAAAGGTTTGTTCATTAAAAGAATTATTAAGGGCATTTCTAGATCACCGTCAGGTTGTATTAATTAGAAGGTCTAAATTTAGATTAAAAAAAATCGATCATAGATTAGAAGTGTTAGAAGGTTTTATTGTCGCTTTTCTTAATTTAGATAGGGTTATAGATATTATTAGATACGATGAAGACCCAAAAGACGCTCTAATGCTAGAAAATTGGGGAAGTGATTTTAAACGAGCGACTTCTGAATTTGATTATATTCCAGTTCATAAAATTCCGTTAAAGGACCCCTCGCTTAGCGAATTACAGGCAGATGCAATATTAAACATGCGCCTTAGGTCCCTTCGTCGTCTAGAAGAATTAGAGTTACGCAAAGAACGAGATAAACTTATGTTAGAGCGTGTGACGCTGGAAGACCTCCTTGATAGTGAAGAGTTACAATGGTTAGAAATTAGTGATCAAATAAAACATACAAAAAAAATATTTTCTGCTGATTCCATAAACTCTATTAGGAAGACAATTTTTGAGAAAAGGAAGGATATTGAGGAAATATCTTTTGAGGAGATGGTTGAAAAAGAGCCTGTGACCGTAGTGTGTTCAAAGATGGGTTGGGTTAGATCTTTGCGTGGACATATAGAGCTCGGTCAAGACCTAAAGTTTAAAGATGGTGATGAAAAGGGGTTTATATTCCATGCAGAATCAACAGATAAAATTTTAATTTTTGGTTCAAATGGAAGATTTTATACTATTCCATGCTCTAATCTGCCAGGAGGGCGAGGAATGGGGGAGCCCGTTAGATTAATGGTAGATCTGCCAAATGAAGTAACTATCGTCGATATTTTTGTGCATAATTCGAGGAGTAAGTTACTGTTGGTATCGAGTCTAGGTGATGGTTTTATTGTTAAAGAGACGGAGGTAATTGCGCAGACTAGGAGTGGTAAACAGGTCTTGAATTTACAAGAGAACTCAGTCGCAGTTATTTGTCATCACGTTTCTGGAGATCATGTGGCTATAGTCAGCACCAATGGCAAACTATTAGTTTTTCCAACTTCAGAGCTCCCAGAAATGAATCGTGGTAAAGGAGTGCGGTTGCAAAAATATAATTCTTCAAAAGGCCGACAAGGTTCTTTGGCTTTAGATGGAGGTCTTTCTGATTTGACGACTTTCAATTGGTCTGATGGTCTTTCCTGGAATACTGATGGAGGAAAAAATAGAAATCAGATTGACATGACTCCATGGTTATCAAAAAGAGCTGGGGTCGGTCGCAAATCGCCGCATGGTTTTCCTAAACAAAATAAATTTTTGTAAAAGTTAAATATCACAAAGTTTTATTTATAATTTAAATAGGGCCCTTGATTTTTTTCAAAAAAAATATATCCCGAATTTAGAGTGCTATAACGATTTTATAAATCAAAAAAAAGATAAGAGGATTTGACAATGGCTAAAGAAAAGTTTCAACGTAATAAACCGCATGTTAACATTGGTACGATCGGCCACGTAGATCACGGTAAGACTACACT
>NZVE01000070.1 GCA_002697345.1 Paracoccaceae bacterium
TTTGATACAGTGACATTTCAGGGTAAAGGAACAAAAGAGGATTTCATAATTGGCTTTGGGAATTGTACTGGTACATTACTGCCAGCATTAACGTACCCTTATGGTGATTTTAAAGAGTCTGAGCTCTAACTCAACTCCCTACAGTAATACTCTACGGCTCTTGTTAAAACTCGTAACCCAGCGATTAGATCTTCATCTTCAGTATCCTCACCAAAAGCATGGCTAATACCATTAATTGAAGGAACAAAAAGCATAGCCACAGGCATAAGTCTAGCAACATTGGTGGCGTCATGTAATGCGCCAGAGTGCATACAAGACCATCGACCTTTTACAATATCCTCGGCCGCACTCTCCAACGCATTGAAAAGGGGTAAATCCATTTTCACAGGATCAAGTCCCAAAACTTGATCAAATTGTACAGAAAAACCATTAGAATCGGCTACATCCTGAGCTATTTCTTTAACTATACCTTCAATTTTTAATAATCTTTCAAGCTCGGCGTCACGCCACTGCATTGAGAACGTTACACGTCCAGGGATTATTGACGATGCATTAGGATGAACAGTGACCTCACCTATGGTCCAAACTGTTTGTGGAGTCACGACATTACGAAGCCTTTCATTGAGCTGGTGATTAAATAACGAAAGTGCCTGAAATGCATCCTTTCTAACATGCATAGGAGTTGTTCCGGCATGATTTTGTTCACCCTCAAAAGTTATTTTCATATTTCTAATTCCGACTATCGAACTCACTACACCTATCTTATCACCACTTTCATGGAGACGAGGGCCTTGCTCAATATGCATTTCGATGAAGCCACTAAAGTGTTCACTAGAAACAAAATTACCAGGCCTATTACCTAACAGTTTTCTTGCCTCACTAAGCTTAATACCGTTAATATCAATAAAATTATCAGCTTCAGTGAACGACACTTTTTCACTCCATATAGCGCTTCCAGTCGTAACTCCAAAGCGACCCTCTTCATCTTGAAAATTAACAACTGAAACGGGTGGTCCACCCTGTTCTTTTACACAAAGAGCGATCTCTAAAGCCGCCATAACTCCAAGAGACCCATCCAACCAACCTCCTTCAGGTTGACTATCAGAGTGAGAGCCCAAAAGTAAGCTACCCGAGGGCCCCAGCCCAAATAGATTCCCAACAGGATCAAAAGTAACCTTTAAACCTGCCTCCACCATTTTGGTTGCGATCCAATCTCTAGCTTCCAAATCACTAAGGCTATAAGCCGGCCTCACAACACCCTTGCCTACACCAGACATACCAAATTCACGTAATTTGTTTAAGGAATCTATAAACCTTTTATCATTTACATTGAGCATTTTAAATTCTCACTAATCATTTAACTAATTAAAATTATCATTCAACTAATGAGCTAAATATATAGGAAAATCTATGCTTCTCAAACAAAATTATATCTTTATAATTCTTTGCTGTATATTTGTGTATTGCCTCATTAACTTTTTTAGTATTTTCTAAAATAAATTGAAGACAGCTTTCAATTGGTAAGCTCTAAAAAATAAAGTAGAGGGTTATTTTTAAATAAGGCTCAAAACAAAACTTTAGATGGAGGAATAAAATTGAATCAAGGTAAATCTTCAAATTTCCATTCAGAGGCTTGGGAGAAAGAAAGTGAAAAGCTCGTTTACCGGAAAATGTTTGGAGCTATGGATCCATTTCTATTAAAGTCTTGGAATGAGTTCTACAAAAATCTCATACTAAAGGTTAGAGATTTAGACCTAATTTCAAAAGAATTAATTCTTTTATGTTTACTAACATATACTAAAGAGGCGAACGGTCGCATACACATTTCTAGAGCAAAAGAGGCAGGAGTAACAGAAATGCAAATGACCTCAGCCATTAGCCTTGCAGGTACTTTTAGCACTTTTAATTCTTATGATTTTTTATCTGAGAATTGGAGTAAGGAACTTAAATTAACAAAAGTACTAGAGTCATACCTGCGTAGTGTTGAACAAAGCCGAGGTGAACTTGATCACAAACTATGTGAAATCATGGGTATAGCATGTCACGCATCAAAACGTAGCTTTAAAGGTATGCAATTACATCTAAAAAGAGCTTTTTCGCAAAAAGCAAAGGTTTCTGAGGTGTCAGAAGCCTTAAGTTATTTAATTATGGTATCAAGTGTGCCAACATTAACCGATGCAGTACTTGAGTGGTCTAAAATGGCGGATAAAGGTTTATGTCCACCACCCTATCCAAATATGAATAGTTAGCGAAGTTAAATAAAATGTTTAGAGGGAAAAAAAACCTTTTTAATAATTTATTATCCTGAATAATCAAATAGATTAAGAAGTGGTTATGGGGTACATAGATAGAAAGTTGTGGTTGGGAAAATACAAATGGAATTTGAGAATATCCTATATAAAAAAATTAATGCGCTAGCTTTAATTACGATTAATCGGGAAGACAAGCATAACGCAATATCATTAAAAACCTTAGAAGAGTTACTAAAATCTGTTGATTTTGCCGCTGGCGATCAAACCATAAGTGTAATCGCTATAACAGGAGCTGGAGGGAAATCTTTTGCTTCAGGATCAGATCTAAGCGAAGTAATAGACAGAGATTTAAAGAAGGCATTGGAGCCGATTATACAAGGTTTAGCCGAGAAGTTGGAGAGAACGCCAAAACCTACGATTGCAGCTATCGACGGTTTCTGTATGGGAGGAGGATTGGAAATAGCGCTTGGATGTGATTTACGTGTTGGTACTACTCGCTCTATCTTTGCAACTCCAGAAGGTAAATTAGGGCTAATCCCAGGTGGAGGAGCCACAGCAAGGCTTCCCAGAGTTGTTGGGCGGGGTTGGGGTATGGAAATGTTGTTAATGGGCGAGCAGATAAACGCACAAAGAGCATTTCAAATTGGCTTAATTACGCGTTTAGTCGAACCTGAAGAGTTGATGGCTGAAATTACCAATATGGCAGAACGACTTTCCTCATTTGCTCCTTTTGTGCCTCAAACAATGAAGGCAATGGTCCATTTTGGAATGGATGGAAGCTTAGCAAGTGCACTTATGTTAGAAAAGTACGCACAAGGAGCCCTTGTTCAAACAGAGGACAAAACTGAAGGAATTAATGCGTTTTTAGAAAAAAGGCCTCCCATTTTTAAAGGAAAGTAGAGAAATTATTGTGGAAAATATAGTTTTAACTTCAGCAACTAATCAAGCCAATAAAATTCGTAAAAAAAACTTAAAGTCATCAGACCTTCTAAAAATGCATTTTGACCAAATCGACAGATTTAATCCTGAAATCAACGCTGTAATTTGGGAGGACAGAGAAACAGCCCTAAAGTGCGCTAAAAAACTTGACGAAGACGCAGATAAAGGAAATTGGCGTGGCCCACTGCACGGTGTTCCCATTACTGTCAAAGAATCTTTTGATATTAAAGGTGCTCCCTCTACTTGGGGTCATCCACATTTAAAGAACCATTCAGCAAAACTTGATAGCGATGCCGTGTCTAGATTGAAAGAGGCAGGAGCAATAGTTTTTGGAAAAACTAATGTTCCACTTGATCTTGCAGAGTGGCAAACTTTTAATGATGTCTATGGGACAACAAATAACCCTTGGGACCTCACCAGAGCACCTGGTGGTTCCTCCGGTGGCTCAGCTGCTGCTCTAGCAACAGGAATGACTGCGTTAGAAGTTGGGAGTGACATAGGGTCCTCAATCCGCAATCCGGCTCACTATTGTGGAGTATTTGGGCTTAAGCCAACATACAATGTAGTATCTACTAAAGGTCATGGCCCCGAAGGTTGGCATATTGGAGCTGACATCTCAGTTGCTGGCCCCTTAGCACGTTCTGCTACCGATCTGAAATTAGCCTTTGATATCATAAAAGGTCCAAACAGTTTCTCTGCTCCAGCCTGGCAACTATCAGTACCAAACGATACAAGAAAAAACCTAAACGAATTCAATATTGGATTAAATCTTTCTGACGCTGAAAGTCCAATCGATAACGGTTACATGGAAGTTCTATTAGCTTTCGTTGAACGCCTTAAAGGAGCAGGAGCAAATATAATTATAAACCATAAGCCTAATATTGATACTAAAAAGCATTTCACACTCTATCTGAATTTACTTGGTGCTGCGTTGGCAGGGAGAACATCTGAAAAAACATATCTAGAGCAAATGGCAGGAATTGGAGCGTTAGAGAACAACGAAATTATGCGAGTATCAGGCAATAGATACAAAGGGCTGGGTATAACTCATCGTGAACAACTTAATTTAGATAATGAACGTCATATCAACCGTTTAGCCTTTGATGAGTATTTCTCAAAAGTTGATATTTTAATAACTCCTGTCGCTTCATCTGCTGCTTTCAATCACAATCAAGTGGGGCCTCGTTATAGCAGATTTCTGAAAATAAATGGAAAAAACCAACCAGAAAATACACAATTATTTTGGTCAGGTTATTCAGGTGTAGTGGGCTTGCCTAGTGTTGTGGGGCCAGTGGGCACGGTAAATCATCTCCCAGTTGGATACCAAGCTATAGCTGGTTACGGAAAGGATTATACTGCCCTCGCTTTTGCTGCAGCCGTGGAAAAGGAAATTGGTGGGTTCAACGTTCCTCCAATTTGCTCTTAACCAAATAGCTTTAAGAGTAATACAAATTATTCTTTAGAGCATTAAAGTAAGTTGTATTAATCCAAAGGTTGAGCTTTTTCTACAAGCCCCACATAAAAGCTAGCCCCAATTGGTGATAAATCATCGTTAAAATCATATTCAGGGTTATGAACCGGAGGGCCATCTCCTTGTCCCACATGTAAGTAGGATCCAGGACATTTCTCAAGCATATACGAAAAATCCTCCGCCGCCATTATTGGAAGAGCATTTCCATCAACATTCTCAGGACCAGAAATATCCTTTGCTACTTCAACAGCAAACTCTGTTTCTTTCAAATGATTTACCGTAGGGGGATATCCATATTGATAATCAAGGCTTACTTCTCCATTAAACGCAACTGTGTGACCCTCACAAATTTTTTGTAAACGGTCCACAACCACCTCTTGGGAAGTCTTAGTTAACGTACGAACAGTGCCGTTTATATAAGCAGTACTCGGTATAATATTATGAGTTGTCCCAGTATGTATTTGTGTTATTGAGATTACAACTGGATCCAAGGCAGATAAATTTCGAGATGAAATAGTCTGGATTGACTGTGCAACCTGGAGACAGGTAACTATGGGATCAACTGTTTCTTCCGGAGCTGCACCGTGACCACCCTGCCCGGTTATCTCAATTTCAAATTCGTCAGCAGCTGCCATTGAAGGACCTGGGTTTGTCACGAAAGCGCCCAAAGGGATTCCTGGAGCATTATGGATGCCATAAACCTGATCAATAGAAAAGGTGTCGATGATACCTTCTTTAACCATTACTTCTCCACCTCCTCCACCCTCCTCAGCTGGTTGAAAGATTAGAGCTACTCGTCCTGAAAAATTACGAGTTTCTGCCAAATACCGGGCTGCCCCTAGCAACATAGTTGTGTGACCATCGTGCCCACAAGCATGCATTTTTCCAGGGTTTTTTGACTTATACTCGTGATCGTGAATTTCTTGAAGTGGAAGTGCATCCATATCAGCACGTAAACCAATAGTTTTTCCAGGTTTTGAGCCATTAATAATAGCTACTACACCAGTCTTTGCTATCCCTTCATGTATCTCTTCAATTCCAAATTCTCTTAACCGTTCAACTACGAATGCTGCCGTTTTATGACACTCAAAGCCTAACTCAGGGTTAGAGTGTATGTATTGTCGCCACTCTCTCATTTCGTTGTAGTAGTCTGATATTCGATTAATTATAGGCATGTATTAACCTTCCCATTATATCTAAATTTAATTATAGAACATGATTTTAGATAAATTACATCACTTTCATAAATAAAAACCTCTTCTTAAATATTCATAAAATACTTTTTATTCCTGACACAAGGGACTCAATTTCATTGTGAGTGTTATAATAATGTGGTGATGCTCGAAGTAGTACTGGCAGCTGTCTAATTTCTGAGTCAATTAAAGTAGTCGGTGGCGATGATGTCCCTATAATAATATTTAGATTAGCTAACTTAGATACCACTTCAACACTATCACAACCTTCAATATAAAAACTTACAATACCACACTTTTGATCTCCTAAATCAGTTAATTTAACTCCCTTAACTTCCCCAAGTAAATTTCGACAATACTTAGCTAACAACCATGTACGTTCTTGAATAGCTTCCATTCCAATTTCAGAAGCATAATTTATAGCGCAGTTCAGTCCTACTCTTAACGCATATGAGTTTTCCCAGGTTTCAAAACGTCGTGCATCCTCTCTTAAAAGGTATTTTTCTCTTGCGATCCATGGAGCACCGAAATGGTCAATCATGACTGGGTGCATTAACTCAAGCCAAGTTTCAGAGATATATAAGTACCCTGTACCTCTTGGCCCCCTTAAAAACTTTCTACCAGTAGCAGAAAAGAAATCACATCCTATCTTTTTAACATCAACGACCATTTGACCTACAGCCTGGCAACCATCTAGTAAAAATGGAATTTTATATTTTTTTGCAATTTTTCCAACACCTTCCGCTGGATTAACCAAGCCACCATTTGTTGGTATCCAGGTTATTGCAATTAAACCAACCCTATCATCGATTTGACGCTCTAATTGCTCCAGATCCAACGCACCGGCCCCATTACTAGGAACTATATCAATGGTTAATGCATCTTTTTTAGCTCTCGCCATGAATGCTACGTAGTTAGCTGCATACTCAGCCTCACTAGTCAAAATACGAGATCCTGGCTTTATAGGTAATGCATAAAAAGCATTCATCCAGGCGACAGTTGCATTCTCTAGAATGGCAATTTCATGCTTTTTCGCACCAATAGATTGAGCAACTGTAGCGTAAATGCTATCTAGTTCCTCTTGTTTAATTGCTTCCGCCTCATATCCCCCAATCTCACCTTCCAAGAGTGTGTAATTGATTACCGCGTCAATGACCGGTTTTGGCATTAAAGACGATCCGCAAGCCATTAAGTGGGTTCCGTTTTGAAGGCCAGGTGTTTCTGCTCTAACTTTTTCCAAGTCTATGTTCATTTTTAATTCCCGAATTCAGTAAAAAAAAATTATACTCCACATAAATTACTCCTTCAATCGTATAAAATTTTATTTTTTATCTGTATCAGAAACTGATTTCAGGTGATCGAAACATTCCAGCTTTACTATATAATATCCTTAGATAGATTGTTATTTTTACGAATCTATCTAAGGATTGATGTTATGCAAATTGGTATTATTGGATGTGGTAATATGGGTGGTGGGATGGCCAACACCCTAGCTCAAAAAGGTAAAAAACTATTATGCTTTGACTCCTCATTGGATACCCTTGAAAAAATGAAAAAAATTGGTTGTAAGGTTACTAACTCGCCTAATAATTTAGTTCAGAAGTGTGATCTAGTTATCTTGTCGCTTCCCACAGCTAAAATTGTTAGAGATTTGATGGAAGTTGTATCACCAGATATAAAACCAGGGACCATAATAGTTGATACATCGACATCCGAACCAGATACGACCAAAGCCCTCTCAGAAATTGCAAAACAGGCACACTATCATTTTATTGACGGGCCAGTGAGCGGTGGTCCAGTAGCAGCAAATTCTGGCTCCATGACAATGTTACTTGGAGGAGACAAAAATATAATTGAATCAATACAACCTACTTTAGACTTAATTACCTTAAAAACAGTGATCGTCGGCCCCTCAGGTGCAGGCCATGCGGCAAAGATAGCCAATAATATGCTGTGTGCTGCAAATTTAGTTTTAGTTTCGGAGGTTGTTAAGTTAGGTAACGCATGCGGAATTTCACCCAAAGACTTGTTGAATGGAATTAATGCCGGATCTGGCCGAAGTGGGGTCAGTGAAGTTAACTTTCCAAAGTGGGTTTTAAACGAGGATTATAACTCTGGTTTCACAATGGGGTTAATGCGAAAGGATGTTAAACTTGGTTTAGAACTTACTAATAAATATGGAGTTACTACCCCTGCATTCGATATAGTAGCTAGCATATGGGAAGAAAGTAATGACACTCTTCCAGATAACAAAGACTTTAATGAAATTTACAAAATGAGTAAAAAAAATGACTGATAGAGAAAATTTATTTAAAAGTTATATGAACGCTGTTGGGCTAAATGATACAGTTGAAAACTTTATCAACGGAAAATTAACTCCCGGGCAAGGAGAGAAAATTTTGTTAGTTGATCCCTTTACTGGCATCAAACTGACTCAGTACTGTGATGCAGGCTCTAATTTAACTGAAAATGCATGCACTGCGTCAAATTCTGCACAAAAAATATGGATGAATGATTTTAGCGCTGCTGGACGAGGTCAAGTTATGCAAAGAGCATCACTTGAAATTTCTAATAATTTAGAAAACTTAGCAAAGTTAGAGTCCATAGTTTCTGGAAAACCCATAAGAGACTGTAGGGTTGAAGTTAGCAAAGTCGCCGAAATGTTTTCATATTATGGTGGATGGACTGATAAGCTGCATGGAGAGGTGATCCCAGTTCCGTCAGGCCATTTAAACTATACCATTCGTGAACCACTTGGAGTTATATTTCAAATAACTCCCTGGAATGCCCCAATTTTTACCGCAGGCTGGCAAATTGCGCCTGCAATTGCATGTGGGAATGGCGTTGTAATTAAACCTAGCGAATTTACCCCTGTAACAACTGTAGCATTAGTAAGGTATCTTGAAATTTCTGGTCTCCCTAAAGGTTTAGTAAATGTCCTTTGTGGATTAGGTGGTTCCACCGGACAGTCAGCAATTAAAAATGAATTAGTCCGGAAAGTTGTGTTTGTAGGCTCTCCTATAACAGGGAAAAAAGTGGCAATTTCAGCATCAGAATCCCTTAAACCGGTAGTTTTAGAGTTAGGCGGTAAATCTGCAAATATAGTATTTGACGATTGCAACCTTGAGCATGCATGTCTAGGAGCTCAGGCAGCAATCTTCTCTGGTGCGGGGCAAAGCTGTGTTTCCGGATCACGCTTACTAATCCAAAGTAGTATCTATAACGATTTAACCTCCATGATTTCTAGTGGTATGAAATCTATAAAGTTAGGCGATCCGCTTGATGAAAATACTCAAATTGGTCCAATCTCTAACTTAAAACAGTTTAGTCATATTCAAAATATAATTAAAATTGCAAAAAAAGAAGGTGCAAATGTGTCTGAAATCAGTGACTTACCCAAGGGTGGCTACTTTATTTCACCAACCGTATTAACAAACTTAAATAATTCATCTACGCCTGCACAAACTGAAATTTTTGGTCCGGTTGTAACAGCAATTCCCTTTGAAACCGAAGATCAAGCCGTCGCAATAGCAAATGATACTTCTTTTGGGTTAGCTGGCGCAGTTTGGACTAACAACGTAGGACGTGCTCACCGGGTAGCTTCAAAAGTAACGGCAGGCACTTTTTGGATAAATAGCTATAAAGCAATTCACGTATCATCACCTTTTGGTGGATCATTAAGCTCTGGGTTCGGTAGGTCTAGTGGACTAGAAGCTCTAATGGAATATACGGCTCCGAAAAGTGTTTGGTTAGATAGTGCAGAAACTCCTAGTATCTCATTTGGGTATGTAGCGTAGAAAAGGAAAAATAAATGCTAAAATTAACAGAAATAGCTAAAAATTGTGAGATCGTTAAACATGTTACAAACAGAAATAAAAACTTAGATGATTACTTGAAAGTATCCAGCATATTACCCAGGGACGATGTAAAAAAAGCCTATGATGTTATTTCATCTTGGCCTGGTTATAAGCCAACACCGTTAGTAGAGCTCAATAAAATAGCACAGTTTTGTGGAATTAAGTCTGTCTTATTTAAAGATGAATCCAAGCGTTTTGACTTAAAATCATTCAAAGCACTAGGGGGAGCATATGCTGTAGCCGACCTCGCTAAAGATTTCATCTTAAAAGGAGGAAAAGTTGAAGACTACGTCGTCACTACAGCTACAGATGGAAATCATGGGAGATCTGTGGCTTGGGGTGCAAAATTAGCTGGCTGTAAAGCAAAAATTTATATTCATGCCCATGTTAGTAAATCTCGAGAAACTGCTATGCAGGAATTGGGGGCCGAGGTAATTAAAATAAATGGAAATTATGAAGCCTCCTTAAGTGCATGTAAAAGTGATGCTGAAAAGAACGGTTGGTACATCGTATCAGACACTTCCTGGGAAGGATACACGGGCATACCAAGGCAAGTTATGGCCGGTTATTCTGTGATTGCAACTGAATGCATTTCTCAACTTAAAGCCACAAATCTTTCTCACGCTTTCCTACCAGTAGGAGTGGGAGGGTTAGCCGGAGGTATAACCGCCCCATTCCTTCATCTTATGGAAAATAAATTATTCAAAGTGATATCAGTTGAAAGCAATATGTCCGCATGTTTCCTAGAAAGCATTGAAAGCAGCCACCCTACTCTTGTCAACATTACAGAAGAGACTTTAATGGCAGGTCTATCGTGTGGCGAAGTTTCAAAAATTGCTTGGGAATTACTAAAACCATTATTATCTGACTCTATTTGTATCTCTGATAAAGCAGTAGCACCATTAATGCATTTATTTGCCACGGGGCAAGCGGCTAGCGATAATCAAAACGAATTTCTTTCAATTGAAGCAGGAGAATGCTCAACTTCCGGGTTAGCAGCCCTACTAGCAATATGTAATGATGAAAAGGCTAAAGCTGAAATGGGATTAGATAAAGATTCTGTGGTCTTACTCGTTGGTACTGAAGGCGCTACTGATCCAGAATTGTATGCTAAACTAATAAAACCTGAATAATGGAATATAAGGGGTTTATTTGAATAATATCCTAATAATTGGAGCAGGCATAATTGGTTTGTCATGCGGTTACCACCTTGCACGAAAAGGCCTAAAAGTAACTATTCTGGACAAGAATGAACCAGGCTCAGGTCAATCAACTCGAACCGGTGGTGGCATTAGATTCCTTCACAGCTCTAAACACAATCGCATTTTATCGTCTCTTAGTGAGGATTTTTGGAAAAAATTTCCTTATGAATTTGATACAAACCCCAATTACAATGAAATTGGTCATTTATTTTTGTCTGCGAAAAATGAAAAAATTAATCAACTTGTTAATGGAGATGAAGACAAAAATTTTAAAATTTTAAATTTAAATGAAATTAACTCGATTTGGCCACATCTAAACGCACTTCCATTCAATCAAGGAGTATACTGTAAAAATGGAGGCTATCTTGACCAACACCAAGTAATAAGGGGTTTAGTATCAGGTTTTAAAAAAATAGGAGGTAGGTTGCTTGTTGGTGTTAGAGCTGAGACTTTAATTTTATCTGACGGTAAGGTTCAAGGTATAAGCTCTTCAATCGGGCCACTTACAGCTGATATAACAATAAACTGCTCCGGAGCAGATGTTGGCGACCTAACGAAATATGATAATATTATAGAACCCTTTAAGTCTCGTCACCATGAGTTGCTAATAGTAAATTCAACCCAATCCATACCTAAGAAAACACCTTGGTTAATAGATTTAGATAGACAGGTCCACTTAAGATCTGATGGAATAAATAAAGTTCTAATTGGTGGATTTTTAGGAAGTAATGATGTGGTTAAATCAAAAAACTATATTCCTAAAATTTCTACGCAGTGGCGAAATAATGTTCTTTTAGCGGCACACAAATCTTTTGGCCTAACGAGTCTCAACACTAATGTGATAAAACACTGGGGTGGTCTTTACCCAGGAACAAAAGATTATTTACCTATAATTGAAAAAACTCAACCGGGTCTTATGACGGCAGCGGGGTTTTCTGGTACCGGCTTAATGCATGCTCCAGCGGTTGGTATGATAATAACTGACCTCGTGAGGTCAGGTCATACAGATAAAATAGATATCTCAGTATTTGACTCCAAAAGGTTTACTAAGGATGTAACAATTGCCGAAAGTACAGGGTTTTAGTATAATACATTCTTTTAGGGTCACTAAGTTTTAATTAAAAGGATCAACTAATATGACACGAGAAGTTGGCGAATTATTGTTAAACTGGAAAACCGCATCAAACCCAACGAACCTTAAGCTCAGCGGTGAGCACGTTTTCATCGACGAAATTAGTGATAAGGACCATTCAGAACAACTTTACGAAAGCTACAAGGCAGACAAAAATGGTGAAATATGGGACTATATGGCTGTTGGACCATTTGCAAACCTCATTGAGTTTAAAGAGTGGGTGAAAAGTATACAGGGTAAAAAAGATCCATATTTTTTTATTATTGGAGATGTTAAATCTCAAAATGCTGTTGGAATTTTAAGCTATATGAGAATTAAACCAATGGAAGGGTGTATCGAAATTGGGAATATTAGTTTCTCCCCTAAACTTAAAAATACTGTAGCTGGAACAGAAGCAATGTATTTAACAATGAACTGGGCGTTCGAAAATGGATATCGTCGCTATGAGTGGAAATGTAATTCCTTAAATAAAAACTCTAGAAAAGCCGCTCAAAGATTAGGGTTTTCATTCGAAGGATTATTTCGTCAAGCAACTATTGTTAAAGGACGCAACAGGGATACAGCCTGGTTTTCTGTAATTGATACAGAGTGGAAAGAATTAAAAGAATGCTACAAAACTTATTTAAATAAAAAAAACTTTTGTACCAATGGGATTCAAAAAGTATCTCTTTCTAGTTTAACAAAACCAATATTAAAGCAAAAAGATCCGTCATTATAATAAAGAGTGCTTGTCTCAAAAATTGTAATTAGAAAATATATATTTTTTAGTAGAATGATTAAAATTTAAGATCTATTAATAACTAATCTAAATCTTCACTATATTACAAATTAAAAGGAACAGAAAAATGTCAATGCAACAACCTTATGACCCACTAAACAACAAGTTACTGACTTTTCATGATCACGTTCCTAAATTCATTACTGGTGAAGACACTCCAAGTGCATATTTAGAAAGATGTCTCAAAAATATCTTGGAAAATGAACCAAAAATAAGAGCTTTTGTTACAATGAATATCGAGGGTGCGCGTATAGCAGCAAAAGATTCAACCAAACGGTACGCAGAGAACAATACATTATCATCTATCGACGGTATGCCGTTTGGAATTAAAGACGTATTTGAAACCAAAGACATGGCAACAGAGTGCGGTAGTCCAATATTTAAAGATAACCAAACCGGGCGTGATGCTGCTTTGGTAAGCGCTCTTAGGAAGGCTGGCGCTATAATTTTAGGAAAAACAGTGACCACCGAGTTTGCTTTTTATAAGGCAGGTCCTACTCGAAATCCGTATGATTTGGAACGGACACCTGGTGGATCGTCTAGCGGCTCCGGAGCTGCTGTGGGGGCTGGTTTCTTACCTATTTCCATAGGTACCCAGGTTGTAGGGTCATTAATTCGTCCCTCTAGCTATAATGCTAACTTTGGATTTAAACCCTCTTTTGGTGCCATTAACCGTGAAGGTGCTTACTCTAACTTAAGCCAAAGCGTTTTAGGGACCCAGGCAGGATCATTAACTGATGCTTGGATTGGAGCAAGGGTTGCTGCAGAATTTGCTGGTGGGGATCTCGGTTACGCAGGCTTAAAAGGGCCAATCACCATTCCTAAAAGTGAAAAGCCATTGTGTTTAGGCAGATTAGATACAGCAGGATGGGAGAAATGCTCAGCTGAAGTAAAAGCTAAATTCAATCAAATCATCACCACCATAGCTAATGCAAATGTCGAAATACTAAATCGTGATATGAACTCTAAATTAGAAGATTATGAAAATTTAATGATTGGGGCTTTTGATACCACTATGGACATATGTGGGTATGAGTTTTTGTGGCCACTTAAAGATTATGAGGCGTTAGGGAACGACTTAATCAGTGATGATATAACCTCAAGACTTCGGGATTGGGAGAAAATTAATAGAGAAGTCTATGAGCAACAATTAAAAGCACGCGATACTATGCGTAAATCACATCATGAGTTTTATGGAGAAATTGATGCTTTTATAACGCTTTCGGCTCCAGATTGTGCTCCTGAGGGCTTGATCAGCACAGGTGATCCATCTTTTGCTGTTAATTCCTCTGTTCTTGGGGTCCCAGCAATAAATTTACCACTTTTAGAAGTTAATGGAATGCCTTTAGGTGTCCAAATAATCGGGTACTCACAAAATGATGCTAAGCTTTTTTCTATCGCAAATTGGTTAACAGATCTTTTTAAAATAAATTAAAAATATCAAAAAGAATATTTAAAGTTTAGACTATTTACTGTTATTGAGAGGATAAAGAAATGTCGGGATTAAGTGTCAAGCAGCTTACTAGCTCTCACTATGAAGGTTGGCTTAACCTTTATAAACATTATGCAGAATTTTATAACACTTCACTTTCCAACACTGGTACAAAAACAACCTGGGGGTGGTTAATAGATACGAACCATCCATGTACTGGGATTGTTGTATTGGAGGAGAACCTTTTAGTTGGATTAGCTCACTTTAGAGAAATGCCAAGTCCACTAAGAGGGGCTAATATTGGTTTTTTAGACGACCTTTTCGTAATGCCAGAAAGACGAGGTGGAAAAGTGGTCTCGCTATTGATAGACGAACTTAAAAAAGAGGCAAAAGAAAAAAATTGGGCAATTATTAGATGGATTACACAAGATAACAACTATCGAGCTAGAAATCTTTATGATAAAATTTCACAAAAAACAGACTGGAACACGTATGAAATGATAATTCAAAATTAACATCATAATACAACAATTGTGAGAACTTTATGAAACATGTATCTATATTCGTAGATGTACAAAACATATACTATACGACTCGAAAGCAATTTGGATGTAACTTTAATTACAATAATTTTTGGGACCGTGTAACTGAGGGAAGAGAACTAGTCGGAGCCTTTGCTTATGCAACTGATCGTGGTGACAAAAAACAAATTGAATTTCAAAATATACTTCGTGCCATCGGATTTGAGGTGAAACTAAAACCCTTCATAAGCAGACAGGATGGGTCCAGTAAAGGTGATTGGGATGTCGGAATAGCAATAGATATCTTAGAGTATGCTGAAAAAAGTGATATCGTAGTACTAGCATCAGGAGATGGTGATTTTGATTTATTATTAAAGAAAATTAAGTCAAAATATAATACTGATACTGAAGTTTATGGAGTGGAGTCTTTGACAGCGAACTCATTAATTAAAGAAGCAAAGTTATTCAATCCTATTAGTGGTGACCTTTTACTTCGTTGAGCTCAAAATAAACCCCTTTTATTTTGTATTTTAGTGGACTAAAACGCTTTTAATGAAATTACACAAAATACATTCATACCTAAAACCATCTAGTTAATTAAAATAATAAAGAAATAAAATAACTTAATTGATTATTTTATAGTACTTTTATTACCTTAACTATGGACATTATCAATTTATAAAAGTAATTAAATTTTAAAAATTTTTCTAAAATCTTCCATATATTACTTATTTTTAAAATTTAATTACAAAGGAATAGAGCTATGAAAACTCGCGTAAACAAATCTGGACTACAAGTTGATGCTCTTTTAGCTCAATTTATAGATACGGAGGCAATTGTCGGTACGGGAGTTGATCCAACCACTTTTTGGAAAGGTTTTTCAGGGTTAGTTAATTCTCTTGGACCAAAAAATTCTGCGTTATTACAAACAAGACACGATCTTCAAAAGAAAATTGATGAGTGGCATTTGAAAACGCGAAGTCAACCTTTTTCCTTTAATGCCTATAAAGAGTACCTTTCAGATATTGGTTACATAGTTCCAAAAGGAGATCCTTTTAAAATAGATACTGAAAATGTAGATCTTGAAATTTCTAGTATCTCGGGACCTCAATTAGTAGTACCAGTAACGAATGCCCGCTACTCCCTTAATGCGGCAAACGCACGCTGGGGAAGTTTTTACGACGCCCTGTACGGTACAGATGCATTGGGAGATCTACCAGAAGAGGGATCCTTTGATATAAAGCGCGGAGAAAGAGTGATTAAATTTGCTAAAGCGCATCTTGACGCCACAGTACCTCTAGAAAATGCGAGCTGGACTAATATTACTTCTATTACAGTTTTAAACAACAACCTNATACTTATGAGTGAGGAGCGACAANTATCNNTAAGTTCAAAAAACCAGTTTATTGGTTATATTAAGGANCCACNTAAAAAACTTTCTGAGGTAATTTTTTCAAAAAANGAATTACATTTAAGACTTTTAATAGATCCCAATCATTCAATTGGTAAAATTGATTTAGCAAATATATCANACATAATTTTGGAATCAGCGGTTTCAACAATTATGGATTGTGAAGACAGTGTTTCAACCGTTGACGCAGAAGATAAAGTTCTAGCCTATCGCAATTGGTTAGGCCTGATGAAAGGTGATCTTGAAGAACAATTCATTAAGTCTGGAAGAAAAATTACCAGGAAACTTAATCCAGACCTTGAAATTACTAACCCAAGTGGATCTACTATTAGCCTCAAAGCTCGATCTTTAATGCTCAATAGAAACGTTGGTCATTTAATGAACACCCCAGCAATTCTTGACTGTAATGGTAATGAAATTCCAGAAGGGTTGATGGATGCAATCTGTACTACTTTAATTGGAATGCATGACTTATTAAAAACGGATGGAATTAGGAATTCACTGTGTAAATCAATCTATATTGTTAAACCAAAGCTGCATGGGCCAGATGAAGTGTCATTTACAGATGAAACCTTCTCACTTGTTGAGCAGATACTTGGGATACCCAAAAATACAGTTAAAATTGGTATAATGGATGAAGAACGGAGAACCAGCGTGAATCTAATGGAGTGCATTAGAGCAGCCCATTCACGAGTCGCTTTTATTAATACCGGTTTTTTAGATAGAACAGGAGATGAAATTCATACCTCTATGGAGGCTGGACCCATGCTCAAAAAAGGGGATATGAAAAACTCTTCTTGGATAAAATCTTATGAAGACAGGAATGTTGATATAGGTCTTGCATGTGGCCTAATGGGGCGTGCTCAGATAGGAAAAGGTATGTGGGCAATGCCAGATTTAATGGGAGCCATGTTAGACCAAAAGAAATCGCACCCAGAAGCTGGCGCTAACTGCGCTTGGGTCCCTAGTCCAACAGCAGCTACATTACATGCCACTCACTACCACAAGACCTCTGTAAGCAATGTTCAAATGGACTTAATTAAAAAAGGTAGTCGCGCAAGCTTAACTGATTTGCTAACGATACCCATCGCCGATGGTAAAAATTGGTCAGAAGAAGAAATTCAACGTGAAATTGAAAATAATTGTCAGGGGATCCTTGGGTATGTTGTTCGATGGATTGATCAAGGGATTGGGTGCTCAAAAGTGCTAGACATAAATAATGTAGGCCTCATGGAGGATCGTGCGACTTGCAGGATATCAGCTCAAGCCCTCACTAACTGGCTCCACCACAATATTATTAACAACAAGCAAGTCCAATTAACTATGGAAAAAATGGCTGCTGTAGTTGACAAACAAAACTCTTTGGATCCTCTTTACATTGATATGGCTCCATCATACAAAACGGTTGCCTTTAAAGCTGCTTGTGATCTTGTCTTCTCAGGAAAGGTTCAACCATCCGGTTATACAGAACCAGTTTTACACGCCAAAAGGATAAATTTTAAAAGTAGTCCAAAACCATAGGCATAGATGCAAACATTTGCTAATAACCCAATAAAAGCAGGAATCTGGATGATGGGATCTGTCCTGTCATTTACCTTAATGGCAGTTGCAGGCCGTCAAGTGTTACATGAGTTGGATACCTTCGAGGTAATGGCATATAGATCCATAATGGGTGTTTTTGTGGTATTAGTTATTGCTAAAGCCTCTGGAACGATAAATGAAATAAATATACAGCAATTACGTTTGCACCTGACAAGAAATATAACTCACTTCGTTGGACAGAACCTTTGGTTCTTCGCTCTAAACGCTATTACTTTAGCTCAGCTGTTTGCTTTTGAATTTTCGGTACCTGTTTGGGTTGCACTATTTGCCCCATTTTTTTTATCTGAAAAACTCACGTTAAAACGCTTTATGGCTGCCTCCATCGGTTTTATTGGGATATTGATCGTAGCAAGGCCCGATGAAATTGGACTAACACCAGGGATTTTAGCAGCAGCATTATGTGCAATATGTTTCACAGGAACAGGGATAGCAACAAAACTACTAACCAGAAAGCAATCAATAACTTGCATCTTATTTTGGCTCACTATGATGCAAACAATTTTTGGAGTCATATGTGCCGGCTATGACTTTCAAATAACTGTCCCCTCCAAGAGTACTCTACCATGGGTTGTGGTGATCGGTTTTGCAGGTTTGACAGCACATTTCTGCATAACACGTGCCCTACAGCTGGCTGATGCTATGGTAGTTTATCCAATGGACTTTGTAAGACTTCCAATAGCGACTGCGATTGGTGTATTATTTTTTGATGAACCAATCCAAATCTTTGTATTTATTGGGGCAATTATTATCCTTGGAGCAAATTTTTTAAACATAATGTCTTCTCGTAATACGCAAACATAATATTATTTACTTTTTCATACCATTAAAATTTTTGTATTACCTTGTTACAAAACAGTCGCAAAGTAACATTAATACTAAAATTTACCTATGATTTTTTCAATATCAAGGATAATTACCTGACAAAAGGAAATACTATGATTTATGAAAGTGCCTCCAGCTGGCTAGATTCTAAGTCCAAAAAAATACTCTTTTTTGGGATGTCGGGACTTGGAAAAACTTATGTGTCAAATATTCTTAGACAAACAGGTGAGTGGTTTCACTACTCTGTTGATTATAGAATTGGCACTCACTATATGGGAGAACACATCGTAGATAATGTTAAATCACGTATTATGGAAGATCCATTTTTAGCAGACTTATTACGCTCTGACAGTATATACATTGCTTCAAATATAACATTTGAAAATCTATCACCTCTCTCAACTTATCTGGGTAAGCCCGGAGATGCAAAATACGGAGGACTGCCTTTTTCAGAGTATCAAAGACGACAAGAACTTCACATAAAAGCTGAAAAAAGTTCACTTCTAGACACAGTTACGTTTATTGATAAAGGTCTGAAAATATATGGGTACCAGAATTTTGTATGTGATAGTGGTGGTTCGATTTGTGAAGTTGTCGATCCATTCGATCCACAAGACCACATATTAGGAGAACTATCAAAACACTTACTATTAGTTTGGATAAAAGGCACAAACGAACACACACAAGATCTAATTAATAGATTTGATAAAGACCCCAAACCTATGTGCTATCAACCCAAGTTCCTTTTGGACTCCTGGGAACTATATAAAAAAACTGTTTCTTTAAAAGAACAAAAAATAAATCCAAACTCTTTTGTTAGGTGGCTTTATTCTAGAGCACTTAATTACAGACAACCACGTTATGCTAAAATGGCCGCAAACTGGGGCGTTACTATTAATGCAAAAGATCTTACTGACATAAAAACAGTTGATCAAATTAACGATTTAGTTGCAAAAGGTC
>NZVE01000071.1 GCA_002697345.1 Paracoccaceae bacterium
AGTTCAACACGCTCATTAACAGATGTTTTAGAAAAAGAATTAAAGGCCTGGCGCGCTGCTGTTACGGCAACATCAACATCCTGTGCAGATCCTACACTAATTTGTCCCACACTTTCCTCTGTTGCTGGGTTTATAACGTCAAGTGTTTCTGGCTTTACAGGATCCACCCATTTACCATTTATATAAAACTGAGACAAGTTCATTAAATCACTCCTAATTTAGTTTTGCGTAATAAGTTGAAATCAAAACTGACTTTAACTTTTGGACAGCATATTGCCTTAAATCAGCCTGCTGTCTAGCATATATTAAGTGAACGTGAAACTTAGTCACACCAACAAAAATTTTATTGTTTAAACAGTTAATTAACTGATTAGTATTCTATCGTTGCACCTTTAGGGTCAGAAGCACTTATATTCCCAACTCTAGATGGGCAAGCGGAGCATACAACAATAAGGTCTTTTTGAGCTTCAAGCTCCACAAAATCACCAGGTTGTGCTGTTGACGGTTTATCTTCTAACCGACCATCTGGTTGAATAAACGCATGTTCAAACAAGTTCCACGGGCAAGGAGTATGGTTAAGCTCAAAATTGTAACTATTTAACGTAAGTTTTAAGTTATCAGTGCAGTTTGATATGGGCTCAATAGTATTATAGAATTTATAACTTCCCTTACTGCAGGCAGCATGTAACGTGTCATGACCTCCATTAGATGTATCAGATACAATTTTAATGATTGGTTCAAAAAGTGTGCTTACTAAAGTATCGTCTGGTTGGAACCACATCTTATACAAAGCAGAGCGGCTATGATGCATTGAAAGTGATTCTGACATGTTATTTGAATTAAAGGCCCAAACATCAACAACTTGATGCCCAAAAGTATTTATTATTTTAAATTTTTTACCTTTTTTGATTTGTACATTAGCGACGCCCCCAGGTTCAATAAATCTTTGCAACATAAGATCTCCACTTACAATTTATTTAAATAATTTCTAGTAATTTTTTGAGGGTTAGACAAATTAAAACTGATTGCTCTTATTAGAGCAGCAAGCACTCTAGTATTTTTCCAATTTTCAAACACTTTACAACCTTTCACAATATTTTTAATTTAAAAAAACAATTTGTTTAGTAAATTCACTCACTGCCAAAATCTGGGATAGTGGATCTCTAGAGTTGGAAAGAGTATTATGAAACAATCATTTAATCCAGTTCTTACACCTGTGCTCTCAAGTGAACGAATTATATTAAGGGGCTGGCAGGATAGTGACTTCCATCCATATACCACATTAGTTTCTGACCCAGTCATGATGCGTTTTATTGGTGGGGGAGCGATGAGTTATAAAGAGGCTCGCAAAGAGTTTGATGGTATGCGTGAGCAATGGATTGATCGCAAAATTGGTATATTTGTGATAGCTGACAAAACATCAGACGAACTCCTCGGCTTTACTGGACTATTTGAATCACCACTTATCGATGAGCCAGAACTCAGCTGGTCCCTGTCTGCCAAAAACCATGGTAAAGGTTACGCCAGCGAGGCAGCAGTCCTCGCACGAAATTGGGCCTTTCGTGAACACAATATAGGCCCTCTAATGAGTTTAGTTCACCCAGACAATATTAGTTCCAAACGAGTAGCAGAACGATTGGGAGCGAGTGTTGAATCTCACACTACGTGGATGGGGCAGCCAAGACTTGTATATCGACATATTACTCTGGACTGAGGTAACGGACTGATATTACTCAGTTCCTTTTCCAGAAAAAATCATCTTCTGTGCACTTCAGTCTCGGTGAATTAAGTAGGCACTAAAAAATTCGTTAAAGTCAAAAGATTATTGGGGGACTTCCAAATACTTTTGGCCATTAAAAAAACTAGGTTACTTTAAATGATTAATCTTTTCTAGAGCTTTGCCGTGAAGATATGGGTTTGCTGATGCAATCATATTTTCTGTGCCAGATTCTTTTGACAGAGTTTCGCCTTGCCAGTTGGTCAGTAAACCACCAGCACCTTCTATGATTGGTATAAGTGGAAGGAAATCATGGATATCAAAGTTTGCGTCAATACCCAGATCTATCTTGCCACTTGCTATTTGCCCATATGCTACACAACTTCCACCATAAACTGTTTGGACCGTAGCAGATTGAAGAGTTTTTAAAACATTGATGTTTGTCTCATCATAATAATCAGGGCTACTAGTTGATAGAGTAGCTTCACTTAACACACTGCAATCACTAGTTTTTATAAATCTACCATTATGAAGTGTTTTCTTATTTTTTTGTCCTATCCATCGATCACTAGTCATTGGAATATCAATGATACCAAGGATTGGAAAACCATCATGAAGTAAAGAAATTAGTGTGCCATAAACTGGTATTCCAGTTAAGAATGCCAAAGTTCCATCTATTGGATCTAATAACCAAGTAAATTCTGCGCTTGGGTTTACTGCGGTTAATTCTTCACCAATAATACCATGCTCCGGATACTTGTCATGGATATATCCTCTTAATATTACTTCTAGCTCTTTATCAAAATTAGTTACGGGACTACCATCAGTTTTATATTCAATTTTTGGTTTGGTGAATATTGACTGTCGAATAAAAGATCTAGCCAAGTCTGCCATTATTTCGCCATGCTTCAGAAAAGTATCAGCTGGTTCTATGATCATAGCTAGAAACCTTTTTTTATTAATGACTCAAAATCTGGCTAAGAAATAACTTTGTTCTTTCATTCTTAGGGTTTTCAAAGAATTCTTGCGGTGAGGCTTCCTCCACTATCTCTCCAAGGTCCATGAAAATCACTCTATCTGCTACTGATCGCGCAAATCCCATCTCATGGGTAACACATATCATCGTCATCCCCTCATTTGCTAAATCCTCCATTACTTCGAGAACCTCGTTTATCATCTCTGGATCAAGTGCTGATGTTGGTTCATCAAAAAGTAATATTTCTGGGCTCATACATAAAGCTCTTGCAATGGCAACACGTTGCTGCTGTCCACCAGAAAGTTGACTAGGATACTTATTCGCCTGATCTGGTATTTTAACTCGCTCCAAATATTTCATAGCTATTTCTTTTGCTTTAGATTTATTATTTTTTCTCACTAGTTGTGGAGCTAGCATAAGATTTCTTAATACGGTCATATGTGGAAAAAGGTTAAAGCTTTGAAAAACCATTCCAACTTCACGTCTAACAGCATCAATATCTTTTTCGCTATCAGTCAGCTCTCTTCCAGCAATAAATATTTTTCCATTGTTATGTTTTTCCAAACGATTAATACAACGTATCATAGTAGATTTACCAGACCCCGAGGGTCCGCATACCACAATGCGTTCTCCCTTATGGACTTCTAAGTTAATATTTTTCAAAGCTTGGAAGCTCCCAAAAAACTTATCTACATTTTGCATTTGTATCAAAGGTTGTGTCATTTTTTCCTCATTTTTTTACATGACGACTCATAAAGTTTTCAAAATATCCAAAGCCCTTTTGAATGAAAAAAGTGAAAATCATGTAGATAATGGCTAAAGAAATAAAAATTTCGTAAGGTGCATAGGTTTCAGCTACGATCGTACGAGCAATGCCCATCATGTCAAAGACAGTAATTGTACTCGCTAATGCGGTAGATTTTAAAAGTGATATAACGTCATTACTATAGGGGGGTATTCCTAACCGAATTGCCAAGGGAGATGTTATGTAGATAAAGCGCTGATTCCTGGATAAACCCAATGCAGACCCAGCTTCCAGCAAACCACGATCCACTGCTAGAACCGCACCTCTCAAAATCTCTGATACATAGGCACCAGTATTAAGAGTTAATGCAACTATGGCGCAACCAAAAGGCTCTCTAAGTATAGGCCAAAATATACTTTCTCGTATAGCCTCAAACTGAGGAAGGCCATAATAAATAATAAATATTTGAACTAGTATTGGTGTTCCACGAAATACATATATAAAAATTTGCGCCGGAAATGAGAAATACCATTTTTCGGTTAATCTCATCAAAAGTAAAACGAACGCTAAAAATAATCCTAAAACTCCAGATAAAATTAATAATTGGAAGGTTAACCCTATCCCAGATAACATTTTAGGCAAACTATCTAATATTAGGGAGATATCAAAACTCATTTTACCGCTCTCAAATGACTTCTTCCATATGCCTCCAGTCCCATAACAAATAAAGTAATTACTGTCGAAATACCGAGATAAATCAACCCTACTACTATAAACATAGTAAATGGTTTTCCCGTTGTAGCGGTAGCTTGTTCGGCGACAAATAATAGTTCGTTTAAACCAATGATTGAGATGAGAGCAGTATCTTTTACCAAAGATAGCATATGATTTCCAAAAGAAGGTAAAGCAATACGCCACATTTCAGGAATACGAATATAAATAAAGGTTTGGATATTTGACAACCCAAGGGCTCTAGCGGCTTCTATACTTCCAGGCTCCACACCAAGAAAGGCCCCTCTAAATGTTTCAGTAGCATAAGATCCAACTATCAATGCTATAGCAAATGTCCCTGCCCAAAAGGGAGGAACGTCAACATATTTAATCGAAGGGTCAAATACTTGAAATAAAGCTGTTAGAGCTATCGCTGAGCCAAAATAAATTAATAAAACTACTAATATTTCAGGAGTTCCACGAAAAATAATCGTATAAGCATTTGCAATTTTTTTTGCTATGATACTGTTTGAAAGCTTAGCTGCTGCACCAATTAAACCAAAGATGACCATTAAAAGTAATGAAGCCATAAAAATTTTTAAAACTACTATCGTAGCAAAAAAATAATCATCCCACCAACCTGTAATTGCTTCCACTAGTTCCTCATAATATCTTAGCTAAGGTCTATCTTAAGAGTTAGTTTTAAAAATTACGGCAAAATTAAAAAAGTTTGCCGTAATTAATCTTTAATATTTAATCAGCCCATTTGTCATTATGGATCTGAAATGGGAAGTATTTCAGAGCATACTCTTTTAGAGATCCATTTTTGATCAGAGTCTTTAATGCTCCAGTTAGGTTGTCTCTTAATTCTTCTTGCCCTTGTCTTAGACCAATACCCACTCCGACACCGAAATAAGCAACATCATCTATCACAGGACCTGCAAGCTCAAAACCTTCATTACCATCTTTACTTAAGAACTTTAGATGGGCTTTCATTGGGTTGGTCATAATAACATCAGTTCGTCCATTCAGTAGATCTAGATATAAAGCTTCGTTTGAATCGTAGAGTACGACTTTAGCAGACGGTAGTGTCTGCTCAAACCAATCTGAATATGTAGTAGCTCTCTCTAGACCAACTTTTATTCCTTTAAAAGCTGCTGCATCAGGGTTTCCGGCTGAGTCAAATAAATCTCGTCCGAGATCTTTTCGCGCAACCATTTGACCAACAGAATCTCGGTATGGTCCACTGAAATCAATTTTCTTCTTTCTTTTATCTGTTATTGACATTGATGCGATTATTAAATCGAACTTATTTGCTAGTAAAGCGGGGATCATTCCATCCCATTTTTGACAAACATATTCTAATTCTAATCCAAGAATTTCCGCTACCCCTTTAGAAACATCCACGTCGTAACCCGATAAAACACCATCAGCAGTTTTAAAATTGAACGGAGCATAAGTACATTCCATACCCACCCTTAATTTCTCTGCATTTGCTGGACCTATGACTGTAAACATAAGCGCCGTTAGGCTTATTAATAACTTTTTATTTAAAATATTCATTTTAACCCCCATTTTGTTTTTAAAATCAAATAATTTTGACAATAGCGAAATCATAGGTACAAAACATTNCATATNTATTAAACTATTATACCCAATGACTACACTTTTAGTCNCTATATCTTGTATAGGAGTTTAAGATACTGAAATCCCCCTAAAGGGGGANGCTAAAACTTTTTAGGAACTTAAATGATATAAAACACTATCGTGTAATAAGGGTGTACCGCTGGCCACAATTCGTGAACCTGAATTAATATCTAATGCTTTTCCAGACCAGTCCGTAATCTTTCCACCGGCGCCTTCTACAACTGGCACAAGAGCGCAAAAATCATATGGATCTAGGTTGCCATCTATACAGATATCTAGGAAACCTCTTACAAGTGATACATAACTTACACAGCCACCATCATAGAACCTCCAGGATGTTTTTTCTCTTAAGGTATCCAAAACGTTCCTTCGTTCTCTTAATGCACCGGGATGGCAAGTTGATAAAACTGCATCTTTAAGATCTATACACTCCTTCGTATTTACTTTTCTTCCATTAACCAAGGTGGGGTGCCCTATTACACCTACAGCTCTAAGCCCTGCTAATGGTACTTCTATGATCCCTAAAATTGGTTTACCTTCAAAACAAAGAGAAATTAAACAGCCAAAGTTTGGTATGCCTGTTGCAAAAGCACGCGTTCCATCTATTGGATCAACTACCCAAATAAAATCACTCCCCAAACGTTCATTTTCAAATTCTTCACCCAATATACCATGGTTTGGGAAAGTTTTATTTATTTGACTCCTAATAAGTTTTTCGACATCGCGATCTACCGATGTTACAACGCTACCATCTTCTTTTTTTTCATACCCTGAGCCCATTTGATAAGCGTTAATCAATAGTGGTCTTACAAGGTCTGCTAAATTTTCACCAAAAGACACAAATTTCATAATATTAATCATATTTCAATTCTTTCAAATTTTTTTAGATACTCAGATACTGTTATGTTTCTTTTAATCGGTTAGAGAGAGATAGAATCAATATATCGTGAAAATAACTCCTGCTGACTTCCTATTCCTAATTTTTTATACATATTTTTCCGATGGCTTTTAACTGTTGTTATTGCAATATCAAGGTTGGCTGCGATCGAATTGCCAGAGTGCCCTTCAAAAATAAGTTGAGCTACTTCTATTTCCCTTGGACTTAATATTTTTTCACCAAAATTTTCATAACGTTTATTTTGATTTGATCTTGTATTTTTAAAGATTGTATTATCTCTGGTTGTTGTCCAATGATTTTTTAAAATTGAATAAATCAGAGGTTCTAAAATCTGTAAGGTGTTTAGATCAGTTTTGTTGAAACCACTAATTTTCTTTTTAAATATTGCCAATTCACCCATTTCTTTGTTTGGTAGATCAAAAAGAATTGATATCTCTTCAAGTCTTTCAGGCCATCCTTCTGTTAAAAATCCTAAGTCCTCATCTCTAGCTTCTTTAATTTTATAATTTGTATAATGTGCCGATTTTATAGAGTCCTTTCCGGATATTTCTGTAATTTTTGTTATCCCCCGAGTCTCCCCTTTTTTGAAAGATAAATAAGCCGGGTTTAACACATAGGTATCATTGATATAATTACTTAATCCTAACTTTGCCCGTTTCTCTTTGAAAGTAGAGCTTAGAAGTACTGGTTTAGATTTAGGGCGATAAATAATCAGAATTGCTGCATCGATTTTAATACGAAATTTAATTAGCTTGATAAGGAGTGCAGGGAGTCTATCTTTGCCTATAGCATCAATTGCATTTGAAAGGTGCTTTGTGAAAATTCGGTCAAATGACCCGATATGATCAAGCGTTAATGTTGAATTTTTCATCCTACAACCCAATGTTATGATTACTGACAAATTAAATCGATAACCAAGATGTTAATTATACACATTCTAACAATATATCATTAAATGTACAGAAATGACTTGTTCCAAAATACTTAAATAATGACTGTTGTTAGAAATAAATTATACCCATTGATGCTGACTTACTCGTTAAGGCAACCCTCAGATAAATGTAATAAATGGTATAGCAAGCGGTAAGGTTAATTGGAAAATAGATGGTAGGCCATACAAATGTGAGGTGATTAAGATACTTAATGAATTAGACTTTGATAATTTCTAAACGACTAGAGAGCTCTTACGCGATCAGAAGAAGCAGTTTTCTCTCCATAGTAAATAAGATTTAAATGTTTTTATAAATGGCAGAAATATTAGCTGCTTGAACTCCTAAACAAAATATAAAAGTTAAATCAAACAAGAATTTATTACGCATTGTACAGCCACTTCCTTATTAACTTTAACTTCAATTTTATCTCCAGGTTGTACCGGGTATAGACCTAGCGCAGTTCCTCCCAAAACAATATCGCCAGCAGATAGTTTTAAGTTATTACGAACCAAATGCTTTTGTAACCAATTTAGTGAAGATAAGGGCCCACCGTCCGTCGGCCAAAGATCGCCAGAATCAATTATCAAGCCATTTATTTCCAAAGATAAAACTGATGTTTCGTCGTAAAGTTCTGGTGCCTGCTCCCAATTTCGTTTCGATAAAATTATACCTTTATTGAGCCCATTATTCGCAATCAGTTCAGATAAAGACTTTTTTGGAGCACGAAAAACAAAATTGTGTAATTCGATTACAGGGAACACAGCTACAATTTGCCCCTGCTCTCCAATCGTCATTGCCATCTCTGCTTCAACAGCAAGGTTACAAAAAGATTTAGGGTCTAACCCTACACCACTTTCATGCACTTCTTTATCAAACAAAGTGCCACGAATAGGCCCTTTTATACCAAAAAGTTTTGTAGTCCCAGGGCCAGTGCATCCAACCTTGAACCCTACCACTCGTTCACCATCTTGAGTTCGCAATCTAACTACCGCATCTTGAACAGCGTAGGCATCGCAGAGGTCTAAGCTAAAATCTTTTTCACCAAAGCACAAACCTGGTTTTATAGATCGATAATCTTTTAACTGTCGCTTTGCGATTTCATCTATTTGATGTGTCACTTTAAGGCACCTTTATGGAATATGTTTAATGTCTTCCAAGTAATATTCTACTCTTGATAGCACTACCCCACTACAACGATATTGCTTTTTTAAAAGCTGGTCTTGAAAGTAGTCTTTCTAAATAATCTTGAATATGCATAAATTCTGATATGTCAGCACCAGCATTTCTTGCCCCATAACATGCATGGCCAGTCATAATATCTGCGCCAGAGAATTTACCTGCTAGATATTCTCGATCTGATAGTCGGGAATTAACATTTGAAAGAGCAATTTTTATAAGTTTAAGAGCTCTTGCAACGTTTACTTCATTCTTTTTTTCTGGCGGTAATAAAATTGTTTCTACAACCAAAGTGTTTACTTGTTGCATTATCGACCCTTCTGCATAGTGTATCCATTGAAGGTATTCTGGAAATTCAGGGTCTTTGTGTGTGAGAGACAAGCTACCATTATCATACTTTGCGAGTATATATTGAAGGATTGCTCCAGACTCGTATATTGTAACTTTACCATCTTCAAGAACAGGAATTCTTCCCATTGGGTGTATTTTTTTATATTCTGCAGATCTTAATGTTTTATCTCCAACCTTAAAATGCTCAAGTTCATATTTCAAACCTAACTCTTCCAACAACCAGGCTATTCTAACTGCTCTTGATCTTGGTGCAAAGTATAACTTCATATGGCCTCCGTTCTAATTAGTAATAACTATATCTAACTAAATAGTTTTTGATGGACTAATAGTTAGTTTATACTAGTAAACTTAAGTTTATTAACTTCAAAAATATTTATAAAGTCCACTAATAATATTTTTGTGTAGATCAAAAAAGAAAAGTCGTAAATATAGCTTTCATGATAAGATCCTTCTTATAGATTACTCATGCTTCATGTCTTTTTTTTGAAGTTTGGGTACGTAAAATCTCTGGAGGCTCATGCGCCGTCACGCGAGGTAATTCCTTCCTGTAGAGCTCCACATTAACCATACAAGTATGTGCAGTTGGGCCTTGTCCCAACTTTGAGGTAGCCTTGTCACGGGTGAGGACGTTAGGATTTCCATGTTTGCATAGTGAATTTGGCTGTGAAGGATCTTCAGGGTCGTACCAAGCCCCTGTACTCATCTGCACAACTCCACTACGTAACGCGGGGTCCATCACTACACCTGCTAAACACGCACCACGACCGTTGTGCACGCGAACTACGTCACCATTTTTTAAATCACGTACAGCAGCGTCGTTTGGATTTATATGAATAGGTTCTCGAGAATTCACTTTTTTAGCTTTACTTACTTGGCCATGATCCATTTGTGAATGTAATTTATCTTTAGGCTGGTTTGAAATTAAATGCAGAGGCCAACGCAGATCAGCACTCCCCAACCATTCATAAGGTTCCTGCCAGACAGGATGGCCAGGACAATCATCATACTCAAAGTCAGCCACTGTTTTGCTGAATATCTCAATACGCCCGCTAGGTGTATCCAAAGGATTGGCCAATGGGTCTGCTCTGAAATTCTCAAGCATAACAGTGGGTTTAACAGGATCATCAAGTTTGAACCAACCCTCTTGAAGAAATACTTCATAATCAGGCATATGTATCCCTACGGTCTGTGCACGCTCATGGGTCTGCTCATAGATCCAACGCTGCCAGTCTAGTTGAGTGCGTCCTTCAGTGAAGGTCTCCCCGACCCCCATCTCTTCAGAAATGCCTGCAAAAATATCATAATCATCTCGAGCTTTGCCATTGGGTTCTGTCAATTTTGACATGGCTACGACGTAGGGATCTCGTGGTGTCATTGCAATATCTTGACGTTCCAACGTAGTAGTACACGGTAATACGATGTCGGCCCGCTTTGCCAACGAATTCCAGCACCATTCATGTGCTATGATCGTGTCAGGCTTTTGCCACGCTTTCATTAATAAGTTGAGATCTTGGTGATGATGAAACGGATTACCACCAGCCCAATAGACCAACTTAGTCTCCGGATATTGATATTTAATCCCATTAAAATCATAGGACTCTCCTGGCTGTAAAAGAAGATCTGAAATCCGAGCAACAGGAATCAAATTTTTGACTGCATTCTGCCCTTGCGGAAAAGACACTCCGGGAATACTTACGTGCTGACTACCCACAAAATTCTCTGCGCTATAGCCAAACCCAAACCCTCCCCCTGGTAATCCAATCTGTCCAAGCATAGAGGCCAGCATGATAGCTGCCCAAAAAGGTTGCTCACCATGATCTTGACGTGTCAGTGACCAACTTACAGAAATCATCGTGCGTTCTGATGCCATGCGCCGAGCAAGTTGCCGGATCGTTTCAGCAGGAATTTCACTAATATCAGCAGCCCAATCAGCATTCTTAACCACACCATCCGTCTGCCCCATCAAATATGGTAGGAACTTATCAAAACCCTCTGTGTAGCGATTTAAAAAGTTTTGGTCGCTCAGCCCTTCAACTTCCAAAGTATGGGCCAACCCAAGGATAAGGGCCACATCGGTGTTTGGTCGCAACGCCAACCAGTCACCATCAACCTCATCCAACAAATCAGAGCGCAGTGGGCTAATGTTTACAAAATGTATGCTGGCTGCCGCCGCGGAAAGTAATCCATCAAGTTGCACATGGTTACCCGTACCACCCTGATTGATTTGTCCATTCTTCAATGGTATCCCACCGAAACATATGATCAGTTTAGTATTTTCACGGATCGATTCCCAGCTAGTACAGGTACCCAAAAATTCACGAAAACTTCCCAAAATGTAAGGGACCATCGCCTCAGCAGCAGCAAAGCTGTAAGAAAATTTTGAACGGGTATATCCACCTATACAATTTAAAAATCTATGCAATTGACTTTGCGCATGATGAAAACGTCCAGCACTAGCCCAACCATATGATCCACCAAAAATAGAATTATTGCCATATTCACTGCGAACACGCTCAAGTTCACGAGCTACCAATTTATTTGCCTTGTCCCAGCTAACTTCAACAAAGGGATCAACACCTCGCAGTTCAGGCCGACAGCCAGGACCACCCTCCAACCAACTTTTACGTACCATTGGCGCATCAATTCTAGTTGGTCCATCTTGTACATCAATTATACCCGAACCTATCGGTGAAGGATCAGCATCTTGTTCAAAAGCTAGTAATTCTTGAACACGGCCATTATTAACTTTTACACGATAGGTACCCCAGTGGGTACTTGTTAGCGGAAGTTTGTTGGGATTGCGCATGTTGAGTTTCTCACATTATTTTAGTTTGCTTATTACAAAAAGATTAGTACACAAGTCTAGGAACTTTAACATCCCAATCTCTAGAATAGATAATCTGATTATTTTCAATTCCTGAAATATTCGCTTTTAAAAAGAAAAAATCCTCATCACAGGTAACCATAAGCTTGCTTTTTGTTTGTACGCGCCAATCACCTCTCGCAAAACTAAAATCTGCAATGTAAATCATTTTAACAGAGAGAGGATCACCTTCTTTTACCATATAATGTTGGCTATTGTTGGAACTATAAATTAAATTTATATCAGTAAATTTTATTTCTCCACCGTTGCTTACAACATCATATACTAACTCTCCAGTCTCTTGGTCCTTCGATATTTTACGTGTTCCAGAGCTTTCTTCCAGAACTTGATGAGGTAGAGGCAGAGAAGCCTCTGGATTGGTGAAGAGTTGGTTGGTACTAAACATTTCTGAGGGCTGTAGTGTCGGAATTTCGAGATAACATGAGCTAAGGCAAATATTTAAACGGGCTTCTTCCGGTTGTGGCCATGCCATAGGCCAGAGCTGGCTTGATAAGGAGAGCCGTAGCTGACGTCCTGGACTTAACTGCCAGCCAGTATCATTTAGTCGAATACATACGTCCATAAATTCATCAGGAGTGATCTTAGATAGTTTTTCTCGGCCCTCTCTAAGTTTTAAGTTAAGGATCCCATAACTAATGAGTGTAGATTTCCCATCCGGTGAAACATCACATAGTCTAGCTGCTACTATTCCATGGGTACAATTACTTGAAACCTTTAAATAAACTTTTGACGTCCCAAGAAGACTAATAGGCTTAAGTATTTTATCTGTATCAAAGGTTATTGAATAACTATCGTCCTCTGATTGATCCGCAGGTAATTCCAGTATACCAGAAATTGGCATATATTCACCGGTTGAAACTCCTAATGTAAGAGGAGAACATATTTCAATATTTTCAACTAATTCATTTGGACAATCGACTAGACAACTTTTGGTCAGATAGTACCGCTTAAGTATTGAATTGTCAGAGGGCCATTTATTTTCTTTAATCCAAAAACCAGGCCTATCCCTAGCCTGTTGATCCGGTTCATGACTGGTTTGAATATAAGCGAGGAACTTATTGTCTCTCATAGAATCATTTTCATCTTCTTTTAACCATGTATCCCACCAATCTAATGCTAACTTTAAAAAGCCAATTTTTGGTCCTGGTCCTCCAAGGTTTGGATAGACATGTCCCCAAGGCCCAGATATTGCGGTAATAGGTGACTTAATATTTTCTATTAGTCTAATCATGGTATTTGGCCAACAGTCATTCCAACCACTTACACCAAGAATTGGTGTTTTTATTTGATCAAAGTTCTCGCAAACCGATCCTTGGATCCAAGTTTCATCACGCAACTGATGACTTAACCATTTTTCAATAAATAATGGAGTTTTTTCTAACCGTTCCAACCACATTTCTCTCCATTTGATACCTACAACGTCTGGATCTGGTGGGCGAATGCAATATCCACACATTACTCCTCCCCACCCTAATCCTTGTCCAGGGTAGCCACCAACAAGATATCCAGCATCATCATAGTAACGATCAACTGACGACCCTACTGCTATTACTGCCTTTAACGCGGGAGGTTGCTTTGTTGCCGCCTGTAAGCTGGCTATTCCTCCCCAAGATAGTCCCATCATTCCTACTTTTCCCGTACACCAGTCTTGATCTGCAAGCCATTCAATCACTTCAAGTGCGTCTTCTTGTTCACGTAAAGAATATTCATCAAGCATAACTCCTTCAGAGTCACCATGACCTCGCATATCTGGACGTATGCAAGCATACCCTCTAGCTGCAAACCAAGCATGATTGGCATGATCTCTAAGCGCGTAAGAATCACGTTTTCTGTAGGGAATAAACTCTAAAATTGACGGGACAGGTTTACTTCTAGCCCCAACTGGCAGCCATACTTTTGCAGAGAGGCGAACACCATCTGACATTCTAATCCAAAGATGTTCGATGATTTCTATTTCAGTAGTTGTCAACGGATACCTCCAGCTTATGAAACTCGTAGACACCAAAGACAATAATAAAAGCACTGATAAAAGAAAATGTTATTTTCATACTTATACGCATAATGTTTTCCCCTCATTGTTTAGACAGTAGTAGCTTTGCCAACTTAGTAATCTTAGCTAAGCCATTGGTTTTAATTTTTCTTCATAAGTTCAACCCAACTAACTAAACTTACAGCAGCAACTATAATTAACCCCCCAATTATAACCCAGATATCGATTGCCTCTGAGAAAAATACTAAACCGACAATAGCTGCCCAAACTAGATCGAGGAAAACTATTGGTTGAGTAACAGTCACAGGAGCAGCTTTAAATGCCATTGACATTGTCAAGTGCGCACATGTTGCAAAAAAAGCTACAAGCATAAGGACTGAAAGCTCTCTGAAACTGGGGGTTTCCCATTGGAGGAAAGCTAATGGCGCCAGCCAAAGTGATACAATTAACGTAAGCATAAAAACAATTAATAATGGCTTGACCTCATCAGTCGCTTTTTTTGCTAAAAGGAATGACATCCCAAATACCACAGTCGCCAATAACATTGTTAAATGCCCAAGACCAACTTCTCTCAATCCAGGGCGAATAATTAAAAACGTACCAATAAGAGCCACTACCAAACAGATAATTCGACCAACATTTATTCGTTCCCTCAAATAAAAGGATGCTCCAATGAAAACGAATACGGGCACTAAGTAGTAGAGAGCAGTAACTTCCGTCATTGGTATACGCACCATAGAATAAAACCATGCAACCACAGCAATCGCGTGCAATGACCCTCTCAAGATCATAAGCCTCAATAAACCCTTACGGATCTCACTTAAACCTAGCTGCCGACAAAATGGAACTAACAAAAAGAGACCAAAAATATATCTTATAAATCCAGATTGGCTTGCAGGAAGAGATGTTCCTAAGGATTTAACCGAAGCCGTCATTGCGCAAAATAACAAGCCTGTCATAACCATAAAAAATATTCCATTTAGCATTTTAAATTGGTTTTTGTTGGGTGTGGAAGACACGTTTTCAGGTCGTAATTATAAGATTAGTGCGCATTAACATATTTCTTTCAAATTTTTATTAACTTAAAATCTAAATAATGGTGAATCTTGTATGCATAAAAATAAGATTACAAATATACTCCCTTGGTATATAATTACCAGATAAACTTTAGGCTGTAGTACGAAATCATAAAGTATCAAATAAGTAACCTGTAAGATTTAATTTGCGAGGTAAATTAAATTTATTGTAGATACCGACCATCAAATAGTTTTTAAGTTATATATTAATTTTTTGCATAAGTGGAATAAAGATAAATGAACATTTACATAACGCTCTTTGCTGCGGTTGCACTTGAAGTTCTTGGAACAATGTTACTACCTGTGACAAAAAGTTTTACAAAAATGCTTCCAAGTATTGTTGTGGTTCTATCATACGGATTATCAATTTATTTTCTGGCTATTTTATCCCAAAAACTTTCACTAGCGATAATATACGCATCTTGGGCAGGGCTAGGTGTTTTCTCTGTTACATTTTTAAGTTATATTTTTTTTAAACAAGCACTAAACTGGCAAACTATACTTGGCTTATTCTTGATCGTTCTTGGAGTAATTATTGTAAACTTGTATAAAGGGCAGTCTACTTTCTAACAGAAAATTAACTCAGAAAAACTAATTTTATGGGGCAAAAAAACTGAGAGTATTAAAGGAGGTTACACTTGGAAAACTATTCGATAGAGACTTATATTAAAGATATACGCGCGATTGTGGCACAAGAGGCAAATCAAGAAGCGATTACAGAAAATATTAAACCTTTAGCAAAACGTCTAGCAGCTGATAAGAGCTGGATAAAACCTGAATACCGTGAAGTAGACCCTGATCAAGGTTTTGGACTTCATATTTTACACGAAGAGAATAATCATGAACTTGCCGTGTTTGTTATCGCTTGGGCTCCTGGTCGGGGCCTAGAGGCACATAATCATAAAACTTGGGCCGTTGTTGCTGGGATTGAAGGGCAAGAACATGAAACCAATTATAAACGTTTAGATGATGGGTCTAAGCAAGGGTTCGCAGATCTACAAAAAACGCATGAAGAAACGCTGTATCCTGGAAAGGCTGTCTGCTGTTTGCCAGAGGATATTCATAGTGTTTGGAATAATGGAACCGAGTTGGCACTTTCAATTCACACTTATGGTAAGCATCTAAATCATACCGGCAGATCAATTTTTGACGTAAAAGGAAAAACTGAAACACCTTGTATTGTGAAAGTGCAAAATTAATTAAGAAGGATTATTCAAATGAGTAGCCAAAACGTTAAACCGCTTGCTGGTGTAAGAGTGCTAGAATTTGGTCAAATTGCAGCTGGTCCATTTGTGGGGTCTTTACTTGCAGATTTAGGAGCTGATGTTGTTAAAGTAGAAAGACCTGTCGTCGGCGACGGATTGCGTGCTTGGCCACCACTTACAGCAGGAACAGCTGGTGATGTTTTTAGCGAGAACTTTGCCTCGATAAACCGAAATAAACGTTCAATTACTGCTGATTTCAAAAATAAAAACGATGTGGAGCATTTAAAAAACTTAGTCACAGTTTGTGATGTCGTCATAGAAAATTATCGGCCTGGGGTACTTCCGCGTCTTGGTCTTGGGTACGAGGATTTTAAGAAAATAAAGCCAAAATTAGTTTATTGTTCTGTTTCCGGATTTGGTCAAATTGGAGAGAATGCAACAAAAGGTGCGTTTGATGTGACTGTTCAGGCTTTCAGCGGTTTAATGAGCGTCACAGGAGAGACGGACGGCAATCCAATAAAATGCGGTGTTCCAGTTGGAGATTTTTGTGCTGGGCTATATGCGGCATATGCTATTCTCGCTCGTCTGATGCAAGCACGACAAACAGGCCTAGGAGCCTATATTGATTGCTCAATGTTGGGTAGCCTAATCGGAATTTCGGCATTGCAGACGTCGGAGTTTTTTGGAACACAAAATACGCCGCAGGCACTTGGTTCAGCGCATCCTCGCAATGCGCCTTATCAAGCATTTCGGAGCAAAGACGAATATTTCGTAATTGCAGCTGGAAATGATCGGCTTTGGGAAGAGGTAGCTGAAGCAGTTGGGTTGAGTTACCTTACTGCAGATCCAAGATTTAAAACCCAAATTTTGAGAGCACAAAATCAAAAAGATTTAGTTGCTCTATTACAGCCAGAATTTGAAAAAGAAACAGCGAAGTTTTGGTTGGAAGAGATGGATATTCGTGGTGTTCCCTGTTCGCCAATCAATACTTTCCCAGAGGTCCTAAACAGCGATCAAATAAAAAGTATGGATCTTGTTCATTCTATGACCTTACCAAACAACGCCCAAACAAAAACAACAGCATTTCCAATAAAAATGACTGACTTTGATTTTGAAATTTACAGGTCTCCGCCTTCTCTGGGTGCACACAATCAAGAGGTCAAAGAAGAGTGGTTAAAAATGTCTAAGGGGATAGCTCAATGACATTGGTACAGTATGTGGAAGATGGGCTAATTGTGCGGATAATTTTGAATCGCCCACAAAAACTTAATGCCTTTAATGAAGGTATAATACTCGAGTTAACACAAGCCCTATCAAGAGCTGAAAAATCAATGGCACGTATGGTTGTCTTTCAAGGAAATGGAAAAGGATTTTCTGGCGGATTTGATCTAAGCGACATCAAGGCATCTTCAGATAGCGAGCTTTTGATGCGATTTATTCAGATCGAGGAATTCTTACAGGCTGTTTACCATTGTCCACTTGCAACTGTAGCGTTTGTTCACGGCGCATGTTTTGGAGCAGCAGCCGATCTCGTGGCTGCGTGCCATTGGAGGATAGCCACCAATGACGCTCGGTTTATGATGCCTGGCCCAAAGTTTGGATTAGTATTAGGAACCCGCAGGCTATCGGTGCTAGTTGGTGAAGATAATGCTCGTCAATTGCTTCTTCGAGACAAACCGTTCGATTCGTCAGATGCTTTGGAAACTAATTTTATTTCTGAAATTAAGGAATATGATGAATGGGCAAATGTTGAAGAGAAAATCTTTTCTCGAGTAAATAAAACAGATATAGAAACTTATGCAGAGCTAGCATCACAAATGCGTCCAGATCACCGAAACGCAGATATGACGACGCTAGTCAGATCAGCAAGTAGCCGTTCTGTCCAGTCTCGAATTCAGATATACCTTGATCATATTAATGAGCAAAAAAAATAACCCTTAGAATGACTATACTATGACCAGTAAAAAAGTGGGGATCTAAGCTAGTGTACAAACTAGATAACAAAATGTACTTGAAGGCTTTCTACCTGGTAAAAAGGAAGTTTCTAAATAATAATTCATTATAAAGTAAGGAATATTAATATATGATACTGATTGTATGGATATTTGTCCTACTTATCTTAATCGGTCTTTACTTTGAGTGGAAACAAAAAAGAGGCAGAGGATACCCGAGTAAGAGATACGTTAGAAATTATAAAATTATTGCAGTGTGCTTATTTGTTGCAATTGGTACTTGTGTTGTTGGGATGTTAAACTGATCTAATGGAGAAATACTATGAATTGGTTTTTTAATTGGTTTCAGGGTTGGAGGATGCTCTTACTCATTCCAATAATTGTAGTAATTAGTGAACTTATAAATTTGAGTGGTGGAGGCTGAAATCAAAGTTTTACCCTAGCTTCTAGGCTAGTAGGTTTTTTGTACACTAGATTGCATACTGATTTATGTTTCGCTCAAAAAAGTTGGCATTCGAACTATCAGGAGTTCAAAAACTAATGGAAGTTTTAACTCAAAATCTATTTTATATTTTTTGGCTTGGCGGATTGATAGTAGGTGTAGCTACAGTTCTGGGGTGGACACAAATTCATCGACCTGCAACAGTGAAGTATATCTGCTATCTACATACCTTTGGTTTTTTCTTAATGATCTGTGGTTTCTCTGCGATCTCTAGGTATTTAGATATTTATAACATATACACCGATACCGTAATAAAAATTCTCTTTTTTATATGTGGAAACGGAGCATTAATAGAGTCTCGAAAGCGTTTCCCATTAATGCAAAAGAAAATTGCTAAAAGAGTTAATCAACTCTTACTAGAAAACCCAGAAAAAACTGAACTGGCGTTAAAAGATGCTGACAAAATTGGTATAGCGCAAGCTTTTGAAAAGCATAATTTAGATATTGATAATAAGTAAGAGTATCAAGAGGTATAGGTTGGAATTTGTTAATTAAGTATAGCCTTCATTTTTTTCGTTTGGGGGAACGAAAAGTGAAAAGTATATAATTAACCTCGACTATCATAAATTAATTTGGGTAAAGGTGGTGGTGGCGAATTAACGTCTAAACCATGCACATCCTTTGCAAATTCAGCAAAATCCTCTGGCATATTCTGCATTATTTTTCCAAAACTTGCTTCGGGATCATCTCCTTCAAACGTTAAGATTACGAAATGACCAGCTGGAGTCTCTTGTAAGAAAGATCGTTCATGAACCCCAGCAACCTCTCTTGACGCATCAAAGGCACGTTTTGCTGGCACTTGATGGAGTTCTTCCATCTTTTTAAGCCATTTTTCTTCTTTACCTGCAAGAATTGGCATACACATTGTTAATAAAGCCATCACTGAGCCTCCTTATACTAGATTTTTATACTAAATTTAAAGTTGTAAATTATGCTAACTTGAAATCAAAGAGGCTTAGGACTGAAGCCCTAAGCCCATATTTTTTATTTACAGGGGTAAAGGTTCCATTCTGCATTACCCTCTGGATCAGATTCGTAGGTAAACATATAATACTTACCATTCAGTTCAGATAACGCTTCAGATGTAGTTTCAAATGAAGCACCGCCTCTAAATGACACGCCACCAGCTGCCGTCATGTTCCCAACACCACTGCAAATGTATGTGGCAACACCCTCTGCACAAAACATAATGCCCGCAGGACAATCGCCCAACCACGAACCGTCAGGTCGCATCTCAGCACTAAATGTTGCCTGCGCCATCACATCATGGCCTAACATTTTTCCGCCGCCAACAGTGCTAGTTTCCATAGCCGGCAACCCATATTTTCCCGACGGTATCGCCTTACTAGTTTCCTTAAAGGTCATTGACCCAGCTTTTTCTCCAAGCATTTTTTATTTCTCCTAATTTTTTATACCGATCGGTACTTTTAAAAGTGAAAAATAGAATAGTAATACTTTTAATAAAAAGTAAACCCACAGTTGACTTTTTTAGAGATAAATATGAACACAAAATAGAACTGTATGTTTAGACGCTCAATAATTATAATATAAAATAATATTTGATGGACAGTAACCTACTCTAGGTCAATCCAGCTAAAAGTTTAAGTCCATAAAAACAGAAACCCATACCTACGATTCCATTAATTGGTCGATAAAGGGACAAATATATTATTGATGCGGCTTTTGACGAGAACAAAGTGGCAAAAATCGCGTGTCCCAAAAATGAAGCAAATGCAGAGAGAATTATAAAGCTCAAAATATTTTGTAGCCCATCTGTAATTATTGGAAAAAGAGAAATAACAGCCAGCCAAGTTGTTAGAACTTTTGGATTAGTCATCATAACCAGTAAAGCTTGCCAGAATGCAGAATTGTAAGATCGACCCTGGATGCTTACTAATTCATCATGACGGTTTAGTGACCTTTTAATATATTTAAATGAGAAATATAGGAGTAATAAGCCACCAATAATTACTAAGCTTTTCTTTGCTACTGGATATTGCTGAAAAAATACTGCTGCCCCAAACAAAGCAGCAGTAGCCCAAAATAATATTCCAACACCACATGCTACAGCGCAAGCAAGGCCTGTGCGATAACCAGACCCAATAGCGGTGGCGATTGTATTAAGAACATTTGGACCAGGTACAAACACATTAAGAATGAGAAAACCGAGAGCTGGAAGTAGATTAAAAAAAGACATTCTGTTAATTATAACCCCTCAGAGAACCACACGGTATGTCCATAATTCTATAAATAATCTCTATGTCAGGTTGTCCATAGTAAAAAGTCGCCGACCTACATGTATTTATCTTAATTCTCTTTTTTAATTTATAGATTTATGGGGGCGTTTAAATGGTATGAAAAATAAGGAATAATTCATAGTAACATATCGAAACTACGCTGTAGTTCTGAGTTTTCTGAATTGCGGGCAATAACTACAATTCTTGATCGACGGTCAGTTCCAATCCAATTATCTATTCTAACAGGTGGATCAAAAATATGCTGAACCCCATGAAACACGAAGGGCGTTTCAAGTCCATCAAGGAACACAATCCCTTTTATACGAAGAATATCTGGGCCCTTTAGTTTAATCAGAGTGTCCAACCATCTATCAAAAACCTCGTCTTTAATAGGGTCTTTTACTATAATTGAAGCAGAACTAATTCGTTTATCATGTAGTGCTTCTCCAATAGAAGTGTTTTCAGTTTTTAATAAACCTGACAAATTGGAAAAAGGATCAGGATGAGGTTCAAACTTTTGTGTTGTCCAAGCAATTGCATTGCTAGGATCAACACCTTTTCGCAATCCGCTTAAGTTCCACAGTCTTTCAGGCGAAATATTCCCAGAAACAATTTGTAAGATCTCGGCGGTCGGACTCAAACTGTTTAAGCGTGTCTTAAAACTTCTGACAGTGTCCTTTGAAACTATGTCAGTTTTACTTAATAGAATGAGGTCAGCCATGGCAATTTGGCAAACAGCCTCAAAATTAGAGTCAAGTGTTGTGGGTCCATTGGCAGCATCCACAACAGTTATAACACCGTCCATACGCACATTTTTGGCAAGATTAGAATCAACTAGTAAGGTTTGTAAAATTGGGCCTGGATCCGCTAGGCCTGTAGTTTCAATGACTATCCGTTCAAAACTCAATTTACCGTTAGTTTTTTCTTCTACTAGATTAGTAATTGTCCGTGAAAGATCACCTCGAAGAGAGCAACACAAACAACCGGATGCCATTAACACCACCTCATCCTCAACAAACTCAATCAACTCATGGTCTAGCCCAATATCGCCAAACTCATTAATAATAACAGCGATACGTTCTGAGCCTTGTTTGGATAAAATAGCCTTTAGAAGTGTTGTTTTCCCTGCACCAAGGAAACCAGTGAGTATTGTCACTGGAATCCGTTGGTCAGAGACATTCAAGCCCTTAGAACTTTTATTAGGACTCAAAACAGTCGACTATGGTCTTAGTCATGTTTCGAATAAGCTCACTGTACAAATCTGGACCAGGCTTCAACCCAACTCCAAGTGGATCAATAACACTAGTTTTAGCTTTTGATCCGGCCATTACTGTAGCTACAAGTCCTTTATTGAATTGTGGCTCAGAAAGTACGCAATCGATACTCTCCTCCAGTATCCTACCTTGGATTTCTGCAATGCGTGCAGGACTTGGCTTAGACGCATCACCTAAAGAAATTGCACCTGATGCACTAAGGTCAAAAGCTTTTTCAAAATACTGATATGCGTCGTGGAACACGATAAACTTTTTGCCTCTAATAGGCTCAAGTAAACTATTAACCTCTATTGTAAGAGCTTCAATTTCCGAACGCGCTGCGGCAGCATTAGCGAAGTATGTTCCTGCATTTTCTGGATCCGTGATTGAAAGTTGTGATGCAATCAAATTCAACCATATTTTTGCGTTTTCTGGAGAAAGCCAGGCGTGGGGATCATGGGAGCCATGATCTTCATGGTCACCATGGTCATCATGCTTCTCGTCACCGTGGTCATCATGCTTCTCATCACCATGGTCACCATGCTTCTCGTCACCATGGTCATCATGCTTCTCGTCACCNTGGTCATCATGCTTCTCGTCACCGTGGTCATCATGCTTCTCGTCACCGTGGTCATCATGCTTCTCGTCACCGTGGTCATCATGATCATGTTCTTCAAACATTGCCCCTTCCCTGAACTCCAATAGAATTGTTTCATCCCTTTCAAGCAATGTAATTATGGTTGCATCACTTGAGAGCGTATCTAATGCTCCTTCCATCCAAGGACTTAAACTTTCTCCCATCCAAAATACCATTTGCGCATCTTGAAGAGCCTTAGCTTCAGATGGCCTAAGAGTATAACCATGTGGTGAGGCCCCTGCTTGAACGATAAGGTCAGGTGTGCCAACGCCAAGCATAACTCGCGATACCAATGAATGTACCGGTGAAATATCAACAGCTACTTTTGGAGTATCGCTCATCGCAACACCACCTATCATCGCCATACCTGCCGCTAGTGAAATAAAATTTTTTGACATTTGATTCTCCTTGCAATACTATAACATCGCATCTGGTAGCTCTTATGCTATAGTATTGCAATAGGAGAATTTTAGTTGTCTAATAATAAGTCAGTATCAATAGCCTTTAAGCGGCATGATCACGAAAGGTGCTCAGATTCAGCACTAAAAACTGTAGAAGACTACTGTAAGAGACATAATTTACAACTGACACCTACAAGACGTAAAGTTCTAGAATTACTTCTCGAGGCACATCGAGCAATCGGAGCTTATTCACTGCTTGATCTATTAAAAGAGGCTGGTTTTCGTTCGCAACCAACAGTAGCTTATCGCGCACTTGATTTTCTTGTTGAACATGGATTCGTCCATAAAATACAAAGATTGAACGCGTTTCTTGCTTGTACTCATCCTGGTACCGCTCACTCACCAGCTTTTATGATTTGTCGAAGATGTGAAACAGTAGCTGAAACAAACCTTGAAGTACCTGGCTTTAATCTTTCAATAGATGAAAGATCTTTAGGCTTTAAAATAGAACAGACTGTAATTGAGGCACAAGGCCTATGTCACTCCTGTACAGAAATGACATAGTTATGAACTTAATTTCTGTTGAAAACTTGACCTTAAATTATGGGTCAAATACTGTTTTGAGGGATGTAGACTTCAAAATAGACCTAGGTGAAATTGTGACAATAGTTGGCCCCAACGGTTCGGGGAAAACCAGTCTATTAAAGGCAATAATTGGAGCAATTCAACCCGCTAAGGGTTTTGTAAAGCTTAAGTCAGGATTGAAAATAGGATACGTCCCACAACGTTTAAATTTTGAGTCAACTCTTCCAATTACAGTTGAGCGCTTTTTAAGATTAATAGGAAAAATAGACAGAGCATCTTGTATTTTAGCCTTAGAAACCGCAGGCGTACCAGAACTTCTTAAAAGTCAAATGTCCGAACTTTCAGGCGGACAGTTTCAGCGAGTACTTCTTGCACGCTCATTATTAGGAAATCCTGAAATTCTTATTTTAGATGAGGCCACTCAAGGTCTTGATCAACCAGGATCGGCATCATTTTATCGCCAATTAGAAACGGTACGTCACGATACTGGATGTGCGGTACTAATGATTAGTCACGATTTACACGTAGTCATGAGCGCATCTGATCGAGTGATATGTCTAAATGGTCATGTCTGTTGTGCTGGTACTCCAGCAGTTGTCGCCTCAACCCCAGAGTACAAAGCATTATTTGGAGATGGGACAGAGGGTGCGTTAGCGTTATATCGCCATGAACATAATCATAACCATGATCACACCACCACACAGCAAGAGAGATTAGAATAATGTTAGATGACTTTATGGTTCGTGCCAGTCTTGCTGGAATTGGCGTTGCTCTAGCAGCCGCACCGCTGGGATGTTTTGTTGTCTGGCGGAGGATGGCTTATTTTGGTGAAGCCACCGCACATGCGGCGATGTTGGGGGTCGCTCTATCACTGGCTTTAAATATATCAATATTTTTAGGTGTACTCGTGGTAGCTGTGGTTATGGCTTGGATAGTTACGCAACTCTCTGGACGAAACTATGCAATGGATACTCTTTTAGGTGTTTTTGCTCACTCGTCACTGGCGGTTGGCCTCGTTGTTGTATCGTTTCTTTCCGGTATTCGTATTGATCTCATGGCATATCTATTTGGAGATATACTTGCTGTCTCTCGCGTTGACTTAGCGATAATTTGGAGTGGCGTTTTGGTTGTAATCACACTTGTCTATTGGCGCTGGACTGCTCTATTAACTACAACAATAAATGAAGAGTTAGCATACGCTAGTGGTCTAAACCCTAAAAAAGAACAGCTCTTCTTAAGTTTGGCATTAGGAGTTACCATCGCCGTTGCAATTAAAGTCGTTGGCGTCCTTTTAATTGTTGCACTATTAATTATACCCGCAGCAGCAGCCCGTAACTTTGCTCGTACACCTGAAGCAATGGCTATTGGTACTGCAATGATTGGTTCCGTATCAGCAATAGTAGGCCTAAGAGCAGCATATATTTTTGATACTCCTGCTGGACCATCAATAGTTTGTCTGGCTTTAGTTATTTTTATAATCTCAAGCCTTGCTGGCTTTATGCGAGCTAGAGCTTAAAACTGAAATAATTTTTTTTAAAGATAATTTTCTTTGCGCAGATAGATTTACTGCAAATTAAAACACACAACCCCAAATAACACTGGTTTGACGTGGACACCATATTCACTGTAAAGCAACGTTTTTTTTGACCCCATATGGAACCCATGTTACAATTAATTTAAGACTTAAAAACTCAAATCATTGATTTATCTGAGTGTTCCTAAAAAGACATCCTAACCCCAAAAGAAGTAGTGGAGAGTTAAACCCCCGGTTTCTGCAGGATAATATCCAACAAACCTTGCACGCTACTCGCGTCCAATTGATCAAATTCTGCACACAAGGTTTCGATACGCTCAGCAGTTTCACCCCCCAAGATTGGATCAGCAAAGAGGTGATATTTGTCTGATATTTGTCTATCGCTAAGCGGTAGATCAGTATCACCGCGCGGAGTACGTGGAGCGGCTTCATGTCTTTTACCGTCCCTCATCAGGATTGAGACCTGTGCCCAGCGTTTTCCGTCGCTAATCTGGGTTAAGTGTGGATCATCAATCAGGGTTGTGGCGGTACTGATGCGTAAAATTTCAGGATGGCTCAGGGCCGATATATCCAACTCTGACACTCCCACTTGGCCACGCACAATCATGCAGGCCACGGGGAAGGCAATGGAGTAGGCAAATTCATCTGCGCTTACGGGCGTATGGCCGGCAAGTCGAGTGGCATTGTGAAACGTTTTAATCTCCACTGATGCGATGTCATGATGTGACAAAGCATGACGCGTCATCAATTCCGCTGCAGCGTCAATACTGGGGTGAGCCCAGCGACAGCAAGGATAGGGTTTGTAATGGGTATCTGTCACCAGCTTCCAATGATCCCCTAAGTCCATCCAGTGTGGGCCTTGGCAGGTTAGAGCCGGTGCACCGGTAAAGCCATTATGAGCTAGAACCCCAGCGGTGACACCCGTAGGTGCTCCCCAACCAACACCATCACGCACCATGGTTGGAAAATCAATGCACCGTAACATTTGACTGCGTGGCCCATGATATTCGCCAATTCCGGCGGCTTCATGGATCTGAGCTGCATTACAGCCCAATATCCGCGCGGTCATAGCTGCCACACCCACGGCGGTCCAGGCGCCAGAGGTGTGATAGTCGGCGCAGGTGTCGTGCTGGGTGAGCCCAGCCCGATAGGAAATCTCATAGGCCAGCGCCAAATAGGTTGCCAAGTCTTGGCCTGTCAGTCCGCGCCCGTCGGCTAGAGAAAAAATGCTAGGGAAAATGGCCGATCCTGCATGGCCTTTGCACGGTGAGGTGCCATCGTGAGCATCCACACTATCAATTGTCATAGCCCCAGACATTGCTGCCCCAGCTTCACTCACAAGTTTGCCATCAAAAAGACAACGTGCCGAAGAAGTAGCAGTGGCGCCAAAAAGGGCCTGAGCCGTCTTGGTGCCAATTTGAGCCATCTCGCTTTGTGACCCAATGGCTGCAACTCCTAAAGTGTCGAGTAAGGAACGACGCAAGACCCCCAACACATCTTCGGGTAAAGCCTTATAGGTGAGATCAGCGGCGAAGTCTTGCATTAACATAGTGGCATCTCCTAAGTTTGCGGCTTGAGTGTTTACAACCATTGAGTCACGACTTTGGCTGCCAGGTGCGTTGTGTTGGGATAAATAAATGCACAGTATCACCTAGTGAAAGGGGCCCAGGTCGTTCCACCCAAGCTGTGATGCCACGGCGCCCTTTGGCTATGCTTTTAAACGCTTTTCCATGGTCTGGGCATTCAGTTTCAATTTCTTTGGCTGGCCAATTACAAGGTTCATTTTCTAGATCTGCTGTCAGTGTCGTCCCTTTTGTCGTTTGCAACCGCGAACCTGGTGGGATGTGCGTGAAGTCAGGAAGTCCTGCAATGACGAGGGATGCACCTAACCAGCTTGGGTCAAGATTCTTTAGCCCCATACTTACAGCAATTTCTGCGTTCTCTTCGGCTGACAGGATTGATAGCTGGCGAGTGTTTCGAATTTCTGTACTTTTGGGATGAAGCATCGCGACCCGCACGCAAGAGGGGCGAGTTGCGCCAGAATGGGACTCTCCGATAATGCCATCAAAAGTGGCGTCAGCAGTATTCAATGCTTCAGATCTGATGTTGTCTTCTGGGGCATTAACTCGCCCTAACCAAGTGATGGTGCCAATGTGTTTGGATTTAACAAGGCAAGGCATGAGCATTCCTTTTTATTTCATATTTTATAATTCATAGCCAAACTAACACAAAATTTGATTTTTTGAAGAACAAAACTACCCCAAATGAATCCTCCTCACTAGTACTAGAAGCCCTAGGTATGGGGAGTGCAGTTCCTAGTCTACGCTATCTGTGGTCAGCATTGCACTCTTCAGCTATTTAGATTGGGCTCAGTAACTTAAAATTCTTGGTCCTTGACACATCCAGCAGCATTAATTCCAAAGTTTATGAACCAGATTTTAGAGATTACTGAACTGTTAAGGAGTGGGCTTGAAGTTACAAAAAAACTAAGTAAAGTTTTTCTCTAAGTGTGGCATCTTGCTACACTTCATAAAGTTGAATTGGTTGATTTCATGATTAGATGCCTAGGTATAGTTTAAAAATAATTTAAACTTGTTCATTTAATTTAACTAAGAAAGCCAAATCAAATATGAGATACACACTTAAAAATATTGCTATTTTAACAGTAGCATTTTTTCTGACTAATGTTACTTTTTCTACTTCTTTTGCAGCAACTGTAGAAGTGGAAATGTTAAATAAACAAGATAAAGAACGTATGGTTTATTCACAAAAAATTGTAAGAATAAATGTAGGTGAAAAAATTATTTGGAAAGCAACCTCGAAAGGTCATAATGTTGAATTTATTAAAGGTGGCGTTCCACAAGGTGTTAAAAAATTCAAATCTAAAACTAGTAAAGACGCAGATTATACATTTGATGTCCCAGGAATTTATGCCTATTGGTGTACACCTCACAAAACAATGGGCATGATTGGATTCGTAGTTGTTGGTGATGATAAATCTAATTTAGAAATTATAAAAAAACTTAGGTTTTCAGGAAAGTCAAAAAAACTAGCAAAAGAATTATTTAATTCTTTATAAAATTTTTTAGAAGGTGATCTTCATATCTTCCACTTCTAACCTCAAGCACAACTCAGTGAGCCTCAGAGAGACTCACTGGGGCACAAGGAGTGACTTTTCTAAAGAAACCAAAACAAAAGTAAGACCAACATTACACCTTTGGTAAAACTTAACCAGTACATCATATAATGAGATAATCCAAATTTTACTCTCTGGTCTTCACAATGGGTTTTGTGCCATTTGATCATCATTTAATCCCCTTTTTCTTTCTACTATTTCACCAAAAATCGTCAGTTTTGATAATCTATACCCAAATTACAATAACCTAAAGCTAGCATCTTTCTTAGATTGTATTTCTCAAGTAACCGTCCTAGTTAGTTAGAATGAGCCGTATAAAAACTTGGTTAAGAAATGATTAAAGTATTATGTTTATTATCAACTTTATTAATATTTCCAACCATGAGTAATTCAAGTGTCAAAATAAATTTAGAAGATTATATCAACTCATTTTCATGGGACAAACGAATAGTTCTTTTTATTGCAAAAGAAAAAGATACTCATTTAATTAATAAAACCGATAACTTCTTTAAAAGAAGTAGTTGTGAAAACGAAGTAAGAAATTTGAAGTACATTAGAATTGTTGGTGATGAAATTAATAAATACATATTTTCAGATAGATATAAGAATAAATATGGAATTTGGTTAATCGGTTATGATGGCAGAGATAAATCATATTCAAATGACACTTCATTATTAAAAGAAATTCACAATATTATTGATACAATGCCAATAAGAAAAAGCGAAATGTCTGAACAAAATGAAAAATGTAATTAAGGGGTTTGAGTTGAATACCATCTAGCTGAAGTTCTCGTGGATATAGAATATGACTTCCAGCTTTAACGGTTCAAACACTTTAAGACTGTAAAAAAAATTATTGACTCAAAAACTGACACTGATAACGCCTCTGAGGCCCCATATTTAAAATTAGCGATCAATCGATATTTTTCCCAGAGCTTTGGACCGTGCATGTGACTTTATAGGAACTAATCTCTGGCAATCATATACTTTGAATAATCTGGCCCACTTTTCACCATCATTGTAGTTGGGAGTACAAACTTACCGTTAGTGGACTGCTAATTACTTCAAAAATCGTAATTTAACTCGCGTCAAAAGCCATCCAATAAAATAAAATCCAAGACCTGTTAGTATGGTTGTAGCATAAAAGCCAACTCGTTCGACAAACACCATATCATTAAGGAATGGATAAGGAAGTCCACTCGTCACAGAACCTTCAGGTGTGTTGTTAAGTGGACCCGTTAAGGATTCTGTCCAGAAAATATAAAGTAAGCATAACCCCAAAATTGTTAGTGAACCATTTTTAATCTGTGTAAAGGAGTTGTTAAAAAATAAAGCATCAAGGATTATTAATAATGGCCCAAGGGCATGTAGGTAGTATTCCTGAAACCAAACGATTGAGCCGGAATAGTTTACCAAGCTAGGGTCAATGAAATATAGCTTCCAGTATAAGAAAACTACCATAGCATTTAGAACTGATATAGCCGAAACAAATGCAAGATGCGTTTCTGGTAAACCATTGTACTTTGTCCTGTACAACAGCCAGGTAGCTATCATAGCCCCAGTCAAGCCCCAAATTGTTAGATAACGAAATTGGATCCCAAAATTATCATAATTTACTCCTACAAATTGGTAGAGAAAATAACCGATTGAGAGGAGCAGACAAACAAACCTGTATCGTAAAATAAATTTGTTATCGAACTTTAACATTACACCCTTACTATACAAGAAACTTATGTGTTAAACCTAATTAGCATAATGTACTCGGCCCACAACCGAGCGCACTAATTATTTTTATCATACTTCTGAGTTGTTGCAGTATTGAATTATTTAAGAAGCAAGCTTTAATAAAATATCATCTATCTGTGTTAGAGACATATGTTGCAAATGTACTCCATCATATGTAGATTATGTGGGCTAGATATTGGAGAGTTTAATGAATACTACAAATGAAGCTGAAGACTTAATAGCCAAAGCAGAAGAAATAAAACGTGGAGGAGTGCGTTGGTCTAAGTATGAAAGATACGCCTGGATCCTAATAGGAGTTGGCGTTGCGGTAAGGTTGTATGAAAACTACGCAGAAATTAGCATACCTTATAATAATACGGCATTCTTTGTTGGCGTAGGTATTTATCTTGTTGCCTCAAATTTCAGGAGGAACAATCGCAAAGAAAGAATGAGAGTAGACAAAGAGATTGAAGCTCTTGCAAACAGTAAGTCACTTAAAGAAGACTAGTATAACTAATAGCTAGTAATCAGAATCAACACTCAGTAGATCTTCAAGCACCTGCAGTAACTAGCCTTTAAGATAATTGGCTGAATCAACTTAAAACTCTCTGCACACCAGCTTCAATAAGTACCTTTACAAGTTTACAGTATTATGTTTTTCCAAGCTACTTCAAAACAATTGTGTTTTTTCCATCTTTTTGCCAGCCAATTATTCCCTTTGAAAGGTGCGATACGTTCGTATAATTNCCCTGATTTACNAGTNCATNCCCTAGCCNCTTGGACCTATTTCCAGANCGNCAATATAAAACAATTGGNGTATCCTTACTCTTGATTANTGAAAAAAACTTTTTCCTGAAATCGCNATGTAANTTNCCNTNTGCNGAGAANGCTGTGANTGTTTCGGCACCTGCAATAATGCCAGTTTCANCCCATTCATTTNAACTTCGAATATCAATAATAACGCTACCACTCTTTTGAGCATCTAATAACTGCTCCGTCGTTAACTCTTTTAGGGAGGGAGGCCANCTTGTAGCCAAAAGTTGCACGTCAAAAATTAATGTAGCATTTGGAGGGATTATATCACCCGCGCCAGAACTACCGTAAGCCAAAGCTGGTGGAATTGTAAGAATCCTTGTTTCTCCAACCAGCATACCCAAAATTCCCTCTTCCCACCCTTGTATCACCTGACGTTGTCCCAAGGTGAAGACAAAAGGCTCTCCCCTTGGCACTGAGCTATCAAAAACTGTACCGTCATCAAGCTTGCCAGTGTAATGAACTTGCACTCGCATACCCAATTCTGCCTTAGACCCTGATCCTTGAATGATTGTTTCAGTTTTGAGATCGGCTTTTAAATTAGTCGCGAACATGGCAAGCGTTATGCTTAATGCGATTATAAAAAAAGTTTGAACTCTTAAATTGTACTTAATTTTTTTCATTAATGTAATCCTATTTTTTGCTTAAACAACATTATCATATAACCTGCTAAATAACTATCCCTTCTCCTACTGAGTAACGTCTAAAGTTTATGACAAGTACCTTTTTTTGGTACACCCAACGGCACCATGGACCAAGAAACACAAACCAGAAGTTACTGAGCCGATCCAAATGATCGAAGTGGGCAAGGCTTACTCTATAGACTCCCGATCACGGAGCCCGCGCCTTCCAACTCGGGCCTTTAGTACTGAAGGGGTGAATTCATTAGGGAGTAAAAAAATGGGATAATTGTTTTATTTATAGAGACTCGGAGCTTAATCACTCTTAGTTAAAAAATTTATCTTTGGCATCAAATCAAGAAGATGTTTGGAGTACTGGTGTTTTGGCTCATCAAAAAGAGAGTTAGTTGTGGCGATTTCACAAATAGCCCCATGCCGCATCACTGCTACTCGATCACACATCTGACGTATCACCGGTAGATCGTGGGATATGAAAAGCATTGTTAGGTTCATCTCATCCTGGAGATCTTTAAGTAAGTTCAAAATATGAGCTTGGACTGATACGTCAAGGGCAGAGGTTGGTTCATCACATATCAAGATTTTTGGTCTTGATGCAAGCGCACGCGCAATCGAAATACGTTGTCTTTGACCACCCGAGAATTCATGCGGATATTTCATCATGGAGCTTGTGCTAACCCCTACATGATTCAAAAGATCACGAACAATTTGTATTACTTCACTACTGGAAGAAGCAGTTTTGTAGTAGCGAATTGGTTCTGCTACAATGTCTTGTACACGCATTCTTGGATTCAAGGAGGAATAAGGGTCCTGAAATATCATTTGTAGATCACGTTGGACAGATGAAACTTCTTTGTCTTTCTCCTTATTAGCGGTTTCTTGACCAAAAACTTTTATGCTACCTTTATCTACACTGGTTAGACCAGCAATTAGACGTGCAATAGTACTTTTTCCAGAACCAGATTCACCTACAAGCCCAAAGCTTTCTCCTTTTTTAATTGAGAAAGAAACGTCCTTAACTGCTTTAAGATAGACACGATTTCTCGATAACACAGCCTTTTTAATAATAAATTCCTTATTTAATCCCTCAATAGAAATAGCGACTTCCGAAGAACCTTGGTTAAGCTTTCTCCCCAACCAATGCGAGTCAAGGTCGATACGTTTATGCTCTTCCTGTCCACCCTCGATATAGTCAATAGAACTAAATCGATCCAACTTCATATCACCACGTGGCACAGCAGCGATCAAACTTTTTGTATATTCATGTTCTGGAGTAGTAAGAATTTTACGAACTTCGCCGGTTTCGACCACTGAACCATCATACATTACCGCAACACGGTCCGCGATATTTGCAATTACACCAATATCATGAGTTATAATAATCACGCCTAATCGGCGTTCGCGGCATAGTGCTTTGATAAGATCAAGAATTTGTGCCTGAATTGACACATCAAGAGCAGTTGTTGGTTCATCTGCAATTATTAGATCAGGGTCACCAGCCAGTGCCAATGCAATAACAACACGCTGACGCATCCCACCAGAAAATTGATGTGGATAAGCCTTAAATCTTAATTCAGGTTGTTCAATCCCAACTGCTTCAAGGAGATCAATTGCCTTTTTTAGCGCAGGTTTTCCAACAAGATCTGTAGTATTTATAACAGTCTCAAGCAGTTGAGAACCTATTGTCATTAATGGATTAAGCGAAGTTTGAGGATCTTGAAAAATCATTCCTATTTTCTGGCCACGTATGGAGCGCATTTTGTTATCATCTAACTTACAAATATTTTGACCTTGAAATACGATATCACCATTTGCGATCTCACCTGGAGGTTCTAGTAAATTTATAATCGCATTACCTATAGTAGATTTTCCTGCGCCACTTTCCCCGACAATGCCAAGAACTTCGCCAGGTTTTAACACAATTGAAACGTCACGAACCGCGTAAGTTGACCCGAAGTATGACGGAAAACTAACATCAAGCCCAGATATATTGAGAAGTTGGCTCATCTCCATTTTAATCCTAGACTGATTAAATAAAGTATAGAAACCAAACCTCCTTGACCATTATTTGTCATAAGCATTGTTATGATACCTTCTAATCGTATCATTTAGTAAACCTAGGATTTAAGATTCCACGAAGCTGATCACCTAATATATTAATTGAGGCCACAGTAGCTAGTAACATAATGCCAGGGAAAACCGTTATCCAATATGCTCCAGACAGAATAAAGTCAAAACCATTTGAAATTAGTGATCCAAGTGAAGGTTCTGTAATAGGCACCCCTACCCCTAAAAAACTTAGTGTGGCTTCAATGGAAATTGAGTGAGCAGTTTGCAAAGTTGCTAACACAATTAGTGGTGAGATACTATTGGGCAAAAGATGCTTCAAGATAATACGAGTATTACTAAACCCAAGACAGCTTGCCGCTTCTATGTACTCTTTGCGTCTTTCTACCGAAGCTGTAGCACGTACCGTACGCGCATAAAGTGCCCATTGTACGATTGCTAATGCAATTATAACCTTATCTACCCCTTTCCCAAGTAACGCCAGCAAAACAAGCGCCACTAGTATTGCTGGAAATGATAGCTGAATATCTACTATACGCATCAAAAATGAGTCAACTTTTCCACCATAAAAAGCAGCTACTAAACCAACCGTTAACCCAACACTTAATGCGATAAGTGCGCTACTTATAGCAACTATCAGACTTGTCCGAAGTCCATAAATAATTGCACTCAACACATCACGCCCGGCACCATCGGTCCCAAGCCAAGCAATGGTGCCATTGAGCATTTCTTCACCAGGAGCTAATCTACCATCCATAATAGTTACAATTGCAAGATCATAAGGATTAGTCGGAGCAAGAAACGGCGCAAAGATTGCACAAAACGTTATCAACAAAAGGAGAGCAAACGAAATTAGAGTTGTCGGCTTTGATAAGTTAGTACGTAATATTTTAGCATACGAAAGGGGATTTAAAACTCTTTCCGATGTTGCGTTCTTTTCTATCATTGTTCACCTCCATCCAGACGAACTCGTGGATCAAGAGCTGCATAAATGATATCTACGACTAAATTTAAAAGTAAAAAAAGAGTCACTACAAATAATAGGTATGCCACAACAATTGGACGATCCAAGTTTACAATCGCATCAATAACTAACTTGCCAAGACCTGGCCATGCAAAAATCGACTCGGTAACCGTTGCAAATGCAATTAGCGTGCCAAACTCGATCGCCAAAACCGTTATTATCGGAATAAGAATATTAGGTAAAAGATGAAAACGTACTATTCTTCTGGGAGACAGGCCTCGAGCTCGAGCAAATTTGATAAAATCTAGTCTCATCACCTCTTCTGTACCAGCGCGAGCCAAACGTATTACCATAGCAATTTTAAAAAGTGCAAGATTAGTGGCCGGCATAATAAGATGGCGTAATCCATCAAGAGTGAACACACTACTCTTAATACCAAGGAAGTACGCTGTCTCACCACGACCAGATACTGGTAGCCAGCCAAGTACGACTGAAAAGACAATTATCATCATAAGCCCTAACCAGAAAGTAGGTATAGATATTCCTAATACAGAGCTACTCATTATAACCCGAGTACCCCAGCCATCAGGGTTTAACCCGGCGTAAATTCCCAGAGGTAGACCTATAGTCACTGCAATAATGAGCGCACAAGTTGCAAGTTCTAAAGTTGCTGGAAAGCGTTCAGCGATAAGCGCCAGAGCAGGTCTTCCAAAGACAAATGAATTACCTAAATCTCCAGACATCGCACCGGTGAGGAACTTCCAGTATTGAATATGAACTGGTTGATCAAGACCAAAGGCCTGTCTTACACGATCAATTTCTTCAGGTAAACTTTCTGGATTAACTAGCATGTCAACTGGGTCGCCAACTAAGTTGATCATAGAGAATACAATCAAAGACATAACAAATAGGACAACCACGCTTTGTACAACACGTTTAATTACAAAAGCTAAAATTAGGAACTCCTTTCATGGGTTGGCCCGCAGCTAATACGCTGCAGGCCAACTTCTTTTACTATTCTTTGGTCACATTGTGTAAAAATGTACTATCCAAAGCACCATTTTTATAATTGATGCCATCACGAGCTGCCCAAGTTGCTACTACGTGATGGATTGGAAGTAATGCGTATTCCTGCATTGCGATCTCTGTGGCTTTAATGAAAGCTTTTTCTCCCATTTCAATATCCATTGAGGCTCGTCCATCTTCGATTAGTTTGTCTACTTCAGCATTACTATAACCATTTCGATTTCCCGGTCCATATCCACGTTCCTTTTGCTTTGTATGAATGAAAATCCTTAATGGATGTGAGGGCTCTCCAGAACCATTCGCATAGCCAGACATTGCAACAGTAAACTCTGGTGTCTTATCTACACCACCACGCGCAAAGCGTTTAAAGAAAACAGAAGCGGGCATTGTCTCTACACTTGTGTCAATCCCAATGCTTGATAGCATCTGAGCAATAGCCTCAAGAATGCGTGTATCATTTGTATAACGTCCTGCAGGTCCGTGAATAGTCAGCTTGAATCCATCGGCATAACCTGCTTCAGCCATTAATTCCTTTGCACGAGTAGGATCATAAACGTCGGCTTTTAAGTTAGGTGAATAACCAACATAGCCCTCTGGTGAAAACTGGCCTGCAGGTGAAGATAGCCCATCCATTATACGATCTGATATAGCTTGCCGGTTAATTGCCAGAGACACTGCTTTTCGCATACGAACATCTTGAAACGGAGACGCAATTGAATTCCCATCATTATCTGTAGCAAAAGCTCTTCTGGGATTATCAGTCATATGTAATGTTAAATAAAGCGAACGGTTAGAAACTGATTTAAAGACCGAAATTCCAGCACGCTTTTCTAGGCTTGGAAGATCAGAAGGAGCTACACGTTCAATAAAATCAACATCACCAGAAATGAGTGCAGCAGTTCGCGTTGTACCATCTTTGATAGGGCGAATGATAACATTATCCCACTCCACCACATCACCCCAGTAATTATCATTACGTTTAAGCTCAATTAAGTCTCCTGGTAACCATTTAGTAAGAGAAAACGGTCCAGTTCCAAAAGCTGCTACGCCGGTATTAAAATCTTTTGTCGTTGCGTTAACAAAGGCGGAGTCAATTATAGCAATTCTAGACATATCGTTTGGAGCAAAGGGATCCGATTTCTCAGACGAAATTTGTAGAGTTAAATCATCAATGACTTTAAAACTTTTTCCTTTTATAAAAGTTGCGAAACTGGATGGACTGTTAGGGACATTCGCAGCTCGTTGCATTGTCGCTACTACGTCTTCGGCACTAAACGCTGAACCATTTTGAAACTTAACACCTGGTCTCAAATGAAATTCCCAAGTAGTGTCGTTAACTGGTTTCCAAGATTTTGCAAGTCC